>NZ_WOXS01000002.1:2772500-3108750 GCF_009852415.1 Streptomyces sp. Tu 3180
CCCCGGCACCGTGGGCGTGCCGCTGCCGGGCGTGGAGCTGCGGCTGGTGGAGGAGGACGGCTCCGCGGTGACGGCGTACGACGGCGAGAGCGTCGGCGAGATCCAGGTGCGCGGGCCGAACCTGTTCACCGGGTACCTCAACCGGCCGGACGCCACGGCCGCCGCCTTCACCGCCGACGGCTGGTTCCGCACCGGCGACATGGCGGTGCGCGACCCCGACGGCTACGTCCGGATCGTCGGCCGCAAGGCCACCGACCTGATCAAGAGCGGGGGGTACAAGATCGGCGCGGGCGAGATCGAGAACGCGCTGCTGGAGCATCCGGGTGTGCGGGAGGCCGCGGTCACCGGGGAACCGGACGCCGACCTGGGCGAGCGGATCGTGGCGTGGGTGGTGCCGGCCGACCCGCACGCCCCGCCCGGGGCGGAGGAGCTGGCCGATCACGTGGCCCGCCGCCTCGCCCCGCACAAGCGCCCGCGCGTCGTCCACCACCTCGACTCCCTCCCCCGCAACGACATGGGCAAGATCATGAAGCGGGCGCTGCGCCATGGCTGACCGCCCCTCCGCCCGCGAGGCCCTCGCCCTGGTCGCCGACGACTTCGACGAACTCCCGTACCGGTCGAGGGAGCCGGTCCCGGACGGCCCCCTGGCCTGGCCCGGTTACGACGCCGCCCGCGCCCGCGCCGCCGAACGCACCGGTGAGCAGGAGTCCGTGATCTGCGGCACCGCCCGCGTCGAGGGCACCCGGACGGTGCTCGTCTCGTTCGAGTTCGGCTTCCTCGGCGGCTCGCTCGGGGTGCGCACCGGCGACCGTCTGGAGGCGGCGTACGCCCATGCGCGCGAGCACCGCCTGCCGGTCGTCGCGCTGGTCGCCACCGGCGGCAGCCGGATGCAGGAGGGCATGCTCGCCCTCACCCAGCTCCAGCGCGTGGCCCGCGCGTCGGCGCTCACCCGGGAGGCGGGACTGCCGCGGATCGCGGTGCTGAGGGATCCGACGACCGGCGGCGGCTGGGCCACCCTGGGCGCGGGCGCCGACGTGGTCCTCGCCCTGCCCGGGGCCCAGGTCGGCTTCGCCGGCTCGCGGGTGCGGCCGGCGGACGCGGACCCGGCGGCGTACACGGCCGAGGCGCAGGTGGCGGCGGGGGCGGCGGACGCGGTGGTGCGGCCGGAGGCGCTGCGGGAGACGCTGGGCCGGTGGCTGCGGCTCCTGACCCGCCCGTCGGCCGCGCCGGTCCCGCCGCCCGCGGCGCTGGGCGCACCGGACCTCCCGGCCACCGGCTGGGACGCCGTCCGCCGCGCCCGCTCGCCGCGACGTCCGCGCGCCGCCGCCTACCTGGACGCCTACTTCGCCCACCGCGTCGCGATCGGCGGCGACCGCTGCGGCGGTACGGACCCCGACGGCATGCTCTGCGGCTTCGGTGAGCACGAGGGCCGCACGGTCGCCTACGCGGCGCAGACCGGGACGGCGACCCGCCCCGCCGGGTACCGCACCGCCGCCCGGCTGGTCCGGCTCGCGGACCGGCTCGGCATCCCGGTGCTGACCCTGGTGGACACGCCGGGCGCGGCCAACGACGCGGAGGCGGAACGGCAGGGGGCGGGAGCGGCGATCGCCGACCTGTTCGGCGCGGTGGCCGCCGCCCGCACCCCGGTCACCACGCTCGTCGTGGGCGAGGGCGGTTCGGGCGGCGCGCTGGCCCTGGCGGCCCCCGGCAACACCTGGGCCGCTCCGGACAGCTACTTCTCGGTGATCGCCCCGGAACTCGCGGCGGCGATCCTCAAGCTCTCCCCGGCGGAGGTGGAGACCACGGCCGACCGGCTCCGCATCCGCCCGCAGGACCTGGTGGACCTGGGGGTGGTCCGGGGCATCGTCGGCCGGCCGGTCTGACCCCGGGGGCGGAAGCGGTCCCGGCGCCGTCCTCCGCCCGGGGAGGCGGCGCCGCTCGCGCGCCCGGCCCCCGCGGCCCCTGTGTCGGGCCAAGCACCTTGCGTAACATAGGAGTTCACCGGGAACACGCACAGCGGGGGAGCGCGGCACGATGGACGGGTTGATGCGGTTCAGGACCGAGGACGGCGCCACGGTCGTCGTGGAGGGCGTCCGGGACGGGTCCGGCGCCCGGCTCGTCTCGCGCGGCGACGGCCCGGCCCAGGCGGCGCGCACCTTCGAGGGCTCCCTGGAGGGCGTGCGCGCGGCGGCCGCGTCCGCGCTGCGGGTCTTCCGGGACGGCTCGCTCAAGCCGGACGCGGTGGAGCTGGAGTTCGGGGTGAAGCTGACCGCGGAGGCCGGGGCGATCATCGCCAAGGGCTCGGCGGAGGGGCACCTGGTCGTCAAGCTCAGCTGGTCGCCGGAGCGGGCCGGGACGGCCGGGGAGACCGGGACGGCCGGGGAGACCGCGACGGCCGGGGAGACCGGGACGGACCGGGAGGCTGCCGGCCGGTCATGAGCGGCGCCGCCCGGCGCACCCGGGCCGGAGGGCCCGGCGTCCCGCGGGCTCCGCTCCCCGCCCTCCGGCCCCCTCGGTCCGGTCCGGTGGCGCGGGACCCGCGTCTCGCGGCCCTCCCGGCTCCGGTGCCGCCCGCGCCGCGCCGCCCCTGACGCCGCGACGCGCTCCACGCCCGCGCGAACGCCCGGTGGAGTCGGCCCCCTCGGCCGGGAACCGGACGGGCACGCGGCCGTCCGCTCCCCGTCCCGCCCGCGCGGCGCCCGGCCCCACCCCCCATTCAGCGGCCCCTCGCCCGGACCCCCAGGAAAGGCGCCCGTCCCCGCTCCCGCGCACGATGCCTAGGAGGTCCGCCGCCCGGCGGGCCGCTGGGTCCGCACTCGGGAGGATCTGCCGTGACCGCCACTCTGGAGCAGTTGCGCCGCTGCCACTTCGCCGTCGACCTCGGGGCGGCCCGTACCCGGGTGTACGTCAAGGGCGCCGGTCTCGTCGTCGACCAGCCGTCCGTCGCCGCCGTGAACACCCGCACCGGTGCGCTGATCGCGGTCGGCGAGTTCGCGGAGAAGATGACGGGACGCACCCCGGATTACATCCGCGTCGTGCGGCCCGTCTCCGGCGGCACCGTCGTCGACATCGAGATGGCACAGCGCATGCTGCGGCAGCTGCTCGGCGACAAGACCCGCCGCATGCTGCGCCGCAAACCCCTGCTGCGCGCCGCCGCCTGCACCCCGCACGACGCCGATCCGCTCGCCCAGCGCGCCGCGATCGAGACCCTGGTCGGTCTCGGCGCCCGCCGGGTGGAACTGGTCGACACCCTGATCGCCGCCGCCGTCGGCTGCGACCTGCCCGTGGAGCGCCCCGAGGCGGCCATGATCATGGTGTGCGGGGCGGCGGCCACCCAGGTGGCGGTGCTCTCCCTGGGGGCGATCGTGACGGCGGAGCGCATCCCCGTCGGCGGTGACGCCGTGGACCACGCGATCGTGCAGCACCTGCGCCACCGGCACGAGCTGATGCTGCCGAGCCAGTCCGTACGGCCGCTGCAGCTCGCGCTGTCCGGCAACGGGCTCACCCCCGAGGGTCCGGAGTCGACGGAGATCCACGGACGGGACGTCGCCACCGGCCTGGCCCGTTCCGTGACGGTCGACACGGCTGCCGTCCGGGAGGCCATCCAGACCCCGCTCACCGCCGTCCTCGACGGCATCGGCAAGGTGCTGCGGGGGTGCCCGCCCGACCTGGTCGCCGATCTCGCCGACCGCGGGATCATGATGGTCGGCGGGAGCGCCCTGCTGCCGGGCCTGGACCAGATGCTGCGTCAGGCGACGGGCATGCCCGTGAACATCGCCGAGCGGCCGGACGTGTGCGCCGTGCAGGGTCTGGGCGCCATGCTGGAGGGCAGGATCGCCCCGATGGTGCTGGACCCGCTGGGGACCTAGGGGGTGTCCGGCGGGGCTCCGCCGGAGTCCGTCGGGCGAAGGCCCGTCGGACGAGGACCCGCCGGCCGGGGAGCGGTCACCGGGCGAACCAGCACCGCACCGTGGTGCCCTCGTCGCCGGTGTGCGTCCGCACCAGGTCGGCGATCAGGTTGACCAGCAGCAGTCCGCGCCCGCCGGGCCGGTCGCGGGTCGGGGGCCGGCGTCCGGCGAGCGGATCGGTGAGCCGTCCCCGGTCGCGCACCTCGCACACCACGTGGCGGTCCTCGCCCCAGACCCGCAGCACTCCCGAACCGCCGCCGTGCACCACGCTGTTCGTGGTCAGCTCGGCCGTGGCGAGGGCCAGGTCCTCCAGGGCGACGCCCGTGAGACCGAGCCGCCGTCCCTCCTCGGAGGCCAGGTGCCGGGCCTGGGTCAGCGACTCGGCGGTGAAGGAGAAGGCCGGCGCGTCCGGCACGAGCGGCAGCGGCTCGTTGTAGCGGGCGACGACGGCGTCGGGCGCGTAGGCCGCGCTGTCCTGCGCCGGACCGGAGCCGGCCGGGATGACGACGGGGTGCGTGGCGTGGGCGTCGGCGAGGACCGTTTCGGGCAGGCGCACGGCGTCGTAGGGGCACAGGATGGTCACCGTGCGGCCCCGGAAGGCGGCGTTGATCAGTGCCTCGTGCTGGGCGCAGGCGGGGTACTCGGACGCGGAGCGGCCGGCCCAGATCGGTTCGCCGATGATCCGCACCCGTCGCCCGGCCGGCTGGGCGTCCGCGAAGGAGCGCAGCACGCCGGGGATGATCCGGCCGGGGTTGCGCCCGGCCTCCCGCATGTCCAGGAGCCGGACGGTCTTCGCGTCGTCGCCGAGCGCGTCCCGGATCAGCCGCAGCCGGTCGCCGGGCACGGCGACCGCCACGGGCTCGCCCGCCGCCAGTCCCGCGCGGACGAACGGGACGGTCCCCTCCAGGTACTCCCGCTCGTCCCGGTAGAAGAGGGCGGGGTGGACGAAGGGGTCCGGGGTGGTTCCTGCGTGTTCGGCCACGGCACTCATGACATCGACACCTCGATCGTCGAAAGGTCGGGCCAGAAGATCTCCAGCACCCGTCGCAGGGCCTGCGGCGGACGACGCACCACGAACCGCCGGCCGTCCCCGAGCCGCTGGGCGGCGGCCGCGAGGGCGCCGGCACCCGCGACGTCGACGAACGTCACCTCGGACAACTCCAGGTAGTACAAGCCCTCACCCTCACGCACCGCCTGCTCCAGTGCGCGTTCCCAGATCGTGTGCGTGGCCAGGCCGACCTCTCCGGCCGCGCGGACACCACGGCACCCGTCCAGCGGGTGCACCGTCAGGGACGGCACCGGAGTGCCGGGTCCGTGCGACGCCCGAGGCCAAGTACCCAATACCGTCTCCCCCGCATTCCGGACCAGCAGGTACCCCGTCGGTTCCCGGTCATTCCCCGGCCCGGTGTGTAGCACGTCGCGGGCGGGGCAGGCGCACCCACAGCGCAGCCGGGACCGTGCGCAGCTTACCGCCCCGGTTCCGACGGCAGTCGCACTCCCGTGAACGCCCGACGACCACCCCGAGCCCCGACAAGGCGGTGACATGACCTCCGCGGCACCACTCCCCTTCCCGGGAAGGACGAACACCTTGGTCATCGGCGGGCGCATGGACGGGGACCGGGCACTGCTCACGCCACGCGGCGAACTCGTCCACGGGTGCGCGGACGTCCTCACCGAGAAGCTGGCCCGGCTGCCCGCCGACACGGCGCGGGTGGAGCTGGACATGAGCGGTGTGCACTTCATGGACACCGCCGGTCTGGAGTTCCTCGAGGTCCTGCGCGACCACGGCCGCCGCAGGTCGATACCGGTCAAGGCCACCCGCTGGAACGGCCAGCCGCGCCGCATCCTGGAACTCGCCGGCCTCGACACCACGGACCCGCTGCGCTCCCCGGCCCCGGGGAAGGCGCCGGTGCGGGCCGCCTCGGTGGTGGCCCTGGAGCGGGCGGAACGGCTGCGCGTGCTCCAGGCGGAGGTCGAGCAGCTCCGGCAGGCGATCGCCTCCCGCCCGGTCATCGACCAGGCCCGCGGCATCCTGATGGCCATGTACGGCTGCACCTCGGACGAGGCCTGGGACATCCTCCGGGAGGCATCCCAGCTGTCCAACACCAAGCTCCGCACGGTCGCCGCGTCCCTGACGGCCTGCGCCGCGGCGGAGGGCACTCCCCCGCCGCCGGAGGTCCGCACGGCCCTGGCCAGGGCTCTCGCGCGCCGGCGGTCCTGAGCACCGGGCCGAAGGACCGCGGTCCCCGCGCGAACTGATCCGCCGTCACCGCCGCCACCGTCCCCGCCGCCGCCGTGACCGCCATCACCGCCGTGACCGCCATCACCGCCGGGGCCGGCCTCGTGCCGCCGGTGAGCGGCGCGCGACGGCGGGCGGGCGCGGACCCGGCGGGCGGACATGGATCCGGCCTGGTGACGCCGGTCCCGCGGGGGTACTCGGTCCGGGTGCCGCCGGGGCGTCCTCGCGACCGCCCGGCGGCGGACGGTCACCTGTTCCGCGACGAGGAGGCACCCACGATGACCGAGCACCACACTCCGTCCCAGGCCGAGGGCGACAGGGACGACGAGGAGCGCACCGCGAGCGCCGAGCAGCGTCCGACCCCCTCCCAGGCGGAGGGAGACCGCGACGACGCGGAGGAGTCCACCGTGACCGGCGAGGGTGACACGGGTACCTGAGGGCCCGGGGGCCGGGCGCGGTCCGCGCGCGTGGCGGGGGCTGGGTGGTGGGGCGGGTGGGACTCGAACCCACGGCCGACGGATTATGAGTCCGCTGCTCTAACCGGCTGAGCTACCGCCCCATGGCGGCGTGTCGCGTACATGTGTGCGCGCCGTCTGCCGCAGCATAGCCGCTCATACGATCTCCTGCCTCGGCTGGTCGGCTGCGCGCGGCCTTCGTGACCATGGAGACCGCGCCCGGCCCCGCGCGGTTCCGGCGGACATGAAAAAGGACCCCGAAGGGGGTCCTCGTTCAACCTGCTCCCCCGACTGGACTCGAACCAGTAACCTGCCGGTTAACAGCCGGCTGCTCTGCCAATTGAGCTACGGAGGACCGAGCTCCCCCGACTGGACTCGAACCAGTAACCTGCCGGTTAACAGCCGGCTGCTCTGCCAATTGAGCTACGGAGGAATGCCTCGTTGCATCGAACGCACCTACCCGGGTATTCGCCAGGGGGCGCGCGCTCGCTGCGACACATACATTAGCGCAAGCAGGGGGGTGCTCCGCCAATCAGTACTCCCCGGCGGTGTCGTCGCGCCGGAGACCTACGCAGACCTGAGCAGAGGGAAGGGTGGCCGCCATGCGTTACCGGCTCACGTTCGTCGCCGGAGTCGTCCTGGGTTACGTGCTGGGCACGAGGGCCGGACGCGAACGGTACGAGCAGTTGAAGAAGTCCGCTCGGCAGTTCACGCAGAACCCGGCCGTGCGCAACACCGCGGAGACCGCGGCGCAGCAGGGCCGCGAATTCGCGGGCAAGGCGTACCACGTGGTGAGCGACAAGGTCGGGGACCGGATGCCCGACTCGGTGGCCCACCGGGTGCGCACCCTGCGCGAGCGCACGGCGCACGGCGCCGGTGAGGACGACTGGGGCACGAGCAACACCTGACGGCCACGCCCCCGCACCGGTCGCCGCACCCGCCCGGGGCACGGGGCGACGCGGACGTACGGCTCCGCCGCGTGGGCGCGCCCGGCCGCACCCGACACGGGCACGGCGCGCCCACGGCCCGAACAGGTGCGGCGGTGCGGCAGAATTTCGGGCATGGGGATAGTCGCCGGGTTGGACAGTGCGCCCGATTTCACTCGCATCGTCGTCTGCGACACGGACACCGGGGCCGTGCTCAGGCAGGGATATGCGCCGCACCCGGTGGAGAGCCCCGCGGGCGGAGGCCGTCCCTCCGACGTCGACCCGCAGGCCTGGCTGCTGTCGCTGGGCGAGGCGGCGGGCGGCGGACTGCTGGAGGGCGTGCAGGCCATCGGGGTCTCCGCGCAGCAGAACGCGCTGGTGCCGCTGGACGCGCAGGGCAACACCGTGCGGCCCGCCCTGGTCGGCGGCGACAAGCGGGCGCAGGTCGCGGCGGCCGATCTGGTCGACGCGCTCGGCGGGCGCGAGGCGTGGGCGCAGGCGGTGGGGTGCGTGCCGCAGGCCGGACAGCCGGTGACCAAGCTGCGCTGGATGGCCCGTACCGAACCGGAGAACGCCGCGCGCACGGCGGTGCTGCTGCAGGCGCACGACTGGCTGGTGTGGCAGCTGCTGGGCCGGCCGGTGCGCCGGACCACCGACCGGGGCGGCGCCTCCGGCACCGGCTACTGGGCGGCGGCCACCGGCGGCTACCGTCCCGACCTGGTCGAGCTGGCGCTCGGTCACCAGGCGATCCTGCCCGAGGTGATCGGCCCGGCGGACGCGGCCGGGACGACGCCGGAGGGGCTGCTGATCTCCGCCGGGACCGGCGAGACGATGGCGGCGGCCTTCGGGCTGGGGATAGGGCTGGGCGACGCGGTGGTGTCCCTGGGGGCGTCCGGTTCGGTGATGGCCGTGCACCCCGAGGCGCTGTACGACCAGAGCGGGATGATCACCGCCCTCGCCGACGCGACCGGCATGCACCTTCCCGTCGTCACCACGCTGAACGCCGTGCGGACCCTGCGCGGCACGGCGGAACTGCTCGGACTGCCCGATCTGGAGAGCCTGTCCGACCTGGCGATGAAGTCGACGCCGGGGGCGCACGGCCTGGTGCTGCTGCCGTACCTGGAGGGTGAGCGGACACCGAACCTGCCGCACACCGCCGGGACGCTGGCGGGGCTCAGGCGCGAGTCGATGAAGCCGGAGCACCTGGCGCGGGCCGCGTTCGAGGGGATGCTGTGTGGTCTGGCGGACGCGCTGGACGTGCTGCGCGGCCGGGGCGTGGAGGTGCGGCGGGTGTTCCTGCTGGGGCCGGCCGCGGAGCTGCCCGCCGTGCAGGCGGCGGCGCCGTCGCTGTTCGGCGCGCAGGTGATGGTGCCGCAGCCCGCGGACTACGGCGCGATCGGCGCGGCCCGGCAGGCGGCCTGGGCGCTCGGCGTGTCCCAGGGCACCCTGGACCCGCGCATCCCGCCGGTCTGGCAGGGCGCGGTGGCGCAGGTGCTGGATCCGGGCGAGGAGCTGGCGGTGGGCCAGGCGGTGCGCCAGCAGTTCGTGTCGGTGCGCGAGCAGACCCATCCGGGGGCCTTCCGGGTGCAGCACGGCCCGATGGGTTAATTCGGTTGAGGTAACGCGGGTGGAGTGTCCGACGATGGGGGCCACGGGCAACCAAGCGCCCCCGCCGACCACTCCGAGAGAAGCAGCGTGCTCATACGACTTCTGCGTGCCCATCTCAGGCCCTACACCAGACCCATCACCCTGCTGGTGCTGCTGCAGTTCCTGCAGACCTGCGCCACGCTCTACCTGCCCACGCTGAACGCCGACATCATCGACGACGGCGTCGTGCAGGGGGACACCGGCTACATCCTGACCTACGGCGCCCTGATGATCGGCGTCTCGCTGGCGCAGGTCGTGTGCAACGTCGGTGCCGTGTACCACGGCGCCCGGACCGCCGCCGCGCTGGGGCGGGACGTGCGGGCCGCCGTGTTCGACCGGGTGCAGTCGTTCTCCGCGCGTGAGGTGGGCCACTTCGGCGCGCCCTCGCTGATCACCCGGACGACGAACGACGTCCAGCAGGTGCAGATGCTGGTGCTGATGACGTTCACCCTGATGGTGTCGGCGCCGATCATGTGTGTGGGCGGCATCGTGATGGCGCTCGGGCTGGACGTCCCGCTGTCCGGGGTGCTGGTCGCGGTGGTGCCGGTGCTGGGGATCTGCGTGACGCTGATCGTGCGGCGGCTGCGCCCGCTGTTCCGGGCCATGCAGGAGCGGCTCGACACGGTGAACCGGGTGCTGCGCGAGCAGATCACCGGCAACCGGGTGATCCGGGCGTTCGTGCGGGACGCGTACGAGCAGCGGCGGTTCGAGAAGGCCAACGCCGACCTGACCGAGGTGTCGCTGCGCACCGGCAATCTGCTCGCGCTGATGTTCCCGGTGGTCATGACGGTGGTGAACCTGTCGTCGATCGCGGTGGTGTGGTTCGGCGCGCACCGGATCGACGGCGGCGGGATGCAGATCGGCGACCTGACCGCGTTCCTCGCCTATCTGATGCTGATCGTCATGTCCGTGATGATGGCCACGTTCATGTTCATGATGGTGCCGCGCGCCGAGGTGTGCGCCGAGCGCATCCACGAGGTGCTGGACACCTCCTCCAGCGTGGTGCCGCCCGCCGCGCCCGTCACCGAGCTGCGCCGGCACGGTCACCTGGAGATGCGGGGCGCGGGCTTCGGCTACCCGGGTGCCGAGGAGCCGGTGCTGAGGGCCGTCGACCTGGTGGCGCGGCCGGGCGAGGTCACCGCCGTGATCGGTTCGACCGGCAGCGGCAAGTCCACGCTGCTCGGGCTGGTCCCCCGGCTGTTCGACGCGACCGAGGGCGAGGTGCTGGTGGACGGCGTGCCGGTGGCGGACGTCGACCCGGCGCTGCTGGCGCGGACGGTCGGGCTGGTGCCGCAGAAACCGTACCTGTTCGCGGGGACGGTGGCGACCAACCTGCGGTACGGCGATCCGGACGCCACCGACGAGGAGCTGTGGCACGCGCTGGAGGTGGCGCAGGCCAAGGAGTTCGTGGAGCGGCTGGAGGGCGGGCTCGACGCGCCGATCGCGCAAGGCGGGACGAACGTCTCCGGCGGTCAGCGCCAGCGCCTCGCGATCGCGCGGACGCTGGTGCAGCGCCCGGAGATCTACCTCTTCGACGACTCCTTCTCCGCGCTCGACTACGCCACCGACGCGGCCCTCAGGGCGGCGCTCGCGCGGGAGACCGCCGAGGCGACCGTGGTGATCGTCGCCCAGCGGGTGGCGACCATCCGGGACGCCGACCGGATCGTGGTGCTGGACGAGGGCCGGGTCGTCGGCACCGGCCGGCACCACGAGCTGATGGAGGACAACGAGACCTACCGGGAGATCGTGCTCTCCCAGCTGACGGAAGCGGAGGCTGCCTGATGGCGGGGCCTGCAGCGCGGATGATGGCCGGGGGCGGCCCCGATCAGCGCACGATGGACTTCAAGGGGTCGGGCGGACGGCTCGTCGCCCGGTTCGCGCCGGAACGCCTGACGATCTACGGGCTGCTGGCCTGCGTGGTGCTGAGCGTGGGGCTCAACGTGATCGGGCCGAAGATCCTCGGCCACGCGACCGACCTGGTCTTCGCGGGCATCGTCGGACGCGAGATGCCCGAGGGCGCCTCCAAGGAGCAGGTGCTCGACGCGATGCGCGAGCGCGGCGACGGCGAGGTCGCCGACATGCTCCGCAGCACCGACTTCACCCCCGGCGAGGGCATCGACTTCACGGCCGTGGGGGACGTCCTGCTGCTGGCGCTGGCGGTGTTCGCGGCCGCCGGCCTGCTGATGGCGGTGGCCACCCGGCTGGTGAACCGGGCCGTGAACCGCACCATGTACCGGATGCGCGAGGACGTGCAGACGAAGCTGTCGCGGCTGCCGCTGTCGTACTTCGACAAGCGGCAGCGCGGCGAGGTGCTCAGCCGGGCCACCAACGACATCGACAACATCGGCCAGACGCTCCAGCAGTCGATGGGCCAGCTGATCAACTCGCTGCTCACCATCGTCGCCGTGCTGGCGATGATGTTCTACGTCTCCTGGATCCTCGCGCTGGTCGCGCTGGTGACCGTGCCGCTGTCGTTCGTGGTCGCCACGCGCGTGGGCAAGCGGTCGCAGCCGCACTTCGTGCAGCAGTGGCGCACCACCGGCCGGCTCAACGCGCACATCGAGGAGATGTACACCGGGCACACCCTGGTGAAGGTGTTCGGACGGCAGGAGGAGTCGGCGGAGCGGTTCGCCGAGGAGAACGAGGCGCTGTACGAGGCCGGGTTCCGGGCGCAGTTCAACAGCGGCGTCATGCAGCCGCTGATGCTCTTCGTGTCGAACATCAACTACGTGCTGGTCGCGGTCGTCGGGGGCCTGCGGGTCGCGTCGGGCTCGCTGTCCATCGGTGACGTCCAGGCCTTCATCCAGTACTCGCGGCAGTTCTCGATGCCGCTGACGCAGGTCGCCTCGATGGCGAACCTGGTGCAGTCGGGCGTCGCGTCCGCCGAGCGGGTCTTCGAACTGCTGGACGCCGACGAGCAGCGGGCCGACCCCGAACCGGCCGAGAAACCGGCCGAGTTGCGCGGGCGGGTGGCGCTGGAGCAGGTGTCGTTCCGCTACGACCCCGACAAGCCGCTGATCGAGGACCTGACGCTGAAGGCCGAGCCGGGCCACACGGTGGCCATCGTCGGCCCGACCGGCGCCGGCAAGACCACCCTGGTGAACCTGCTGATGCGGTTCTACGAGGTCTCCGGCGGGCGCATCACCCTCGACGGCGTGGACATCGCGCGGATGTCGCGGGACGAACTGCGCGCCGGGATCGGCATGGTGCTCCAGGACACCTGGCTGTTCGGCGGCACCATCGCGGAGAACATCGCCTACGGCGCCGCCCGCGAGGTCACCCGGAAGGAGATCGAGGAGGCGGCCCGGGCGGCCCACGCCGACCGGTTCATCCGCACCCTGCCCGACGGCTACGACACGGTGATCGACGACGAGGGCAGCGGGGTCAGCGCCGGCGAGAAGCAGCTCGTCACCATCGCGCGGGCGTTCCTGTCCGACCCGGTGATCCTGGTGCTGGACGAGGCGACGAGCTCCGTGGACACCCGGACCGAGGTGCTGATCCAGAAGGCGATGGCGAGGCTGGCGCACGGGCGGACGTCGTTCGTGATCGCGCACCGGCTGTCGACGATCCGGGACGCGGACACGATCCTGGTGATGGAGAACGGGTCGATCGTCGAACAGGGCACGCACGAGGAGCTGTTGGCGGCCGACGGGGCCTACGCGCGGCTGTACGAGGCGCAGTTCGCGCAGGCGGTGACCGAGGTCGACTGACCCGGTCGTGGTGGGCCGCTCGTACCGGGCGGCCCACCCCCGTCAGTCGAGGTAGCCGCGCAGCTGGTCGGCGAAGGCGTGGTCCCTCAGCTTGTTGAGGGTCTTGGACTCGATCTGCCGTATCCGCTCGCGGGTCACGCCGAAGAGGCGCCCTATCTCCTCCAGGGTGCGCGGCCGGCCGTCGACGAGTCCGTAGCGCAGCTGGACGACCTTGCGCTCCCGCTCCCCCAGCGTCGACAGGACCGCCTCCAGGTGCTCCCGCAGCAGCAGGAACGCGGCCGACTCGACCGGGCTCGCGGCGTCGCCGTCCTCGATGAGGTCGCCGAGGGCCACGTCGTCCTCCTCGCCCACCGGGGCGTGCAGGGAGACCGGCTCCTGGGCGAGCCGCAGCACCTCGCCGACCCGCTCGGGAGGCAGGTCGAGGTGGGCGGCGACCTCGGCGGCGGTCGGTTCGCAGCCGCGTTCCTGGAGCATGCGGCGCTGGACGCGGACGACGCGGTTGATGAGTTCGACCACGTGGACGGGGACGCGGATGGTGCGGGCCTGGTCGGCGAGCGCCCGGGACATGGCCTGGCGGATCCACCAGGTGGCGTAGGTGGAGAACTTGTAGCCGCGGGCGTAGTCGAACTTCTCCACCGCCCGGATCAGGCCGAGGTTGCCCTCCTGCACCAGGTCGAGCATGGTCAGCCCGCGGCCCACGTACCGCTTGGCGACGGACACGACGAGCCGCAGGTTCGCCTCGATCAGGCGGCGCTTGGCCATCCGGCCCATGACCACGAGCCGGTCCAGGTCGTGGGCGAGCCGGCTGTCCAGGTCGGGCGTGAGCCGCAGCTTCTCCTCGGCGAACAGCCCGGCCTCCACGCGGCGGGCGAGCTCGACCTCCTCGGCCGCGGTGAGCAGCGGGATGCGGCCGATCTCCCGCAGGTACTGGCGGAACAGGTCCGAGGAGGGGCCGCCGGTCTCGGGGCGCAGGGGCGGTGCCTCGACGGGCTCGGCCGACTCCGGCGCGTCCACGGGCGGTTCGGCCGGCTCGGGCGGCTCGGACGGGATCACGGGGTCCGTCCCGGTCTCGGGGTGGTGCACGACACGGCTCCGCGCGGGCATCGCCACGAGCACGTCCGGGGCCGGATGCGTGCCGACCGTGCGCGTGTCGGTCTGGGTGAGGGTCTGGGTCTGCACGGGGGCGACCTCCAGGATGATCGCTGCCGCCGGGAGGGGCGGCAGCGGTACTTCGGGGGCGGAGTCGGCGGCCTCGCCGCTGTCCGTCCCGTACGCGATGGGCGGAACCGCGGATGTCCGGGACCCGTCGGTGACGGATCGGCCGCGCTCCGAGGACTCAGGCACCGCACCCCAGTGTGGGGTACGACACATCGTCCCCACGAGGGGCGTGCGATGACTTTTTGCATCCGGTCCGTGACCGGGCGGATATGCCGCGCGGAAACCCGGACGCCGGGCGCGCCCCCGGTCCGGTCCTCCCGGCGCGTCCCCTACAGCGCCGCCGCGCCGTGCTCGCGCAGCGCCTGGTCGTACTGCTGGAGGACCCACAGCTCGTTCTGCACGGAGGCCAGTTCGGCCGGGTCCCCGTGGGTGCCGAGGCGGGTGAGGCGGCTGGTGATGTCGCGGATGCGGCGCTCGACGGCGCGGCGGCGGACGGTGACCAGCTGGGCGCCCGCGTAGGTCTCGTCGACCTCCTTGACGCCCCGGTGCAGCATGATCGCCTCGACGGCGAGCTCGGTGACCATGGCGCGCACGGTGTCGTCGGGGGCGGCGTCGCGGACCCGGATCAGGTACTCCTGCGGGTCCTGGACGCCGTACTCCGCGCCGCCGGCCTCCAGGATCGCCTGGCGCACGGCCGCGTAGGGCGGGGCGGTGAACTCGTCGACGCCGTACGCGTCGAAGGCCGGGGAGACCAGTTCCGGGCGCTGGAGGGCGAGCTTGAGCAGTTCGCGTTCGGTGGCGAAGACCGGGTTGCGGAGGTTGAGGGCGGGGCCGCGCGGGGCGGCCCGGCCGGGTCCGGCGGCGTACTGCTGCGGGCCGCCGCCGTGCTGCTGCCGGTCGGGGGCGGGGCCCTTGCCGCCGCGTTCGCGGGCCCAGCGGGCCAGTTGCGCGACCCGCTTGACGACGAACTGGGTGTCGAGGATGCCGAGCATGCCGGCGAGCTGGACGGCGACCTCGTGCTGGGCGCCGCTGTTCTTGATGCGGGCGACGACGGGCGCGGCCTCGTCGAGGGCGGCGGCGCGGCCGGCCGGGGTGTCCAGGTCGTAGCGGCCCACGATCTGGCGGAGGGCGAACTCGAAGAGCGGGGTGCGGGGTTCGACCAGGTCGGCGACGGCCTCGTCGCCCTTGGCCAGGCGCAGGTCGCAGGGGTCCATGCCGTCGGGGGCGATGGCGATGTAGGTCTCGGCGGCGAACTTCTGGTCGTCCTCGAAGGCGCGCAGGGCCGCCTTCTGGCCGGCCGCGTCGCCGTCGAAGGTGAAGATCACACGGGCGCTGCCGTTGTCCATGAGCAGCCGGCGCAGGATCTTGATGTGGTCGCCGCCGAACGCGGTGCCGCAGGTGGCGATCGCGGTCGTCACGCCGGCGAGGTGGCAGGCCATGACGTCGGTGTAGCCCTCGACGACGACCGCGCGGGACGACTTGGCGATGTCCTTCTTCGCCAGGTCGATGCCGTAGAGGACCTGGGACTTCTTGTAGATCGCGGTCTCGGGGGTGTTGAGGTACTTCGGGCCGTTGTCGGCCTCGTAGAGCTTGCGGGCGCCGAAGCCGACGACGTCTCCGCCGATGTCGCGGACGGGCCACATCAGCCGGCCGCGGAAGCGGTCGATGGGGCCGCGGCGGCCCTCCTGGGAGAGGCCGGAGAGGATCAGCTCCTTGTCGCTGAAGCCCTTGCCGCGCAGGTAGCGGGTGAGGTGGTCCCAGCCCTGGGGGCTGTAGCCGACGCCGAAGTGGACGGCGGCGGCCTGGTCGAAGCCGCGCTCGGCGAGGAAGACCCGGCCGGTCTCGGCCTCGGGGGAGGTCGCGAGCTGCTGCGCGTACCACTCGGCGGCGATCTTGTGGGCCTCGACCAGGCGGATGCGCTCGCCGCGCTGGTGGGCGGGGTTGTACCCGCCCTCCTCGTAGCGCAGGGTGATGCCGGCCTGGGCGGCGAGGCGCTCGACCGCCTCCGAGAAGGAGAGGTGGTCGACCTTCATCACGAAGGTGATGGTGTCGCCGCCCTCCTGGCAGCCGAAGCAGTGGAAGAGTCCCTTGCTCGGGCTGACCTGGAAGGACGGCGACTTCTCGTCGTGGAAGGGGCACAGGCCCTTGAGGTTGCCGCCGCCCGCGTTCCGCAGCTGGAGGTACTCGGACACCACGGCGTCGATCGGGACCGCGTCCCGTACCGCCTTCACGTCCTCGTCGTTGATCCGTCCAGCCACGCGTGAATTCTACGGGGGCGGTCGGACACTCCCGGGACGCGGGAAGCACGCCAGGCCGGGGGTCCGGGGGTCGCCCCCCGGGAATCACGGCACGGGGGCGGTCGGACACTCCCGGGACGCGGGAAGCACGCCAGGCCGGGGGCTCAGGGGGCGAGGCTCCCGAGCGGTACGTGCGGGTCCGCCAGGGCCTCCGTGTCCACCGGGGTCCGGGACCGGATCAGCCGCTGGATCGGGTCCGTGACGTCCCACACGTTGACGTTCATCCCGGCCAGCACCCGGCCCTCCCTCACCCAGAACGCGATGAACTCGCGCTTGCCGGCGTCGCCCCGGATCACGACCTGGTCGTAGGAGCCCGGGGGCGCCCAGCCGGAGTACTCCATGCCCAGGTCGTACTGGTCGGTGAAGAAGTACGGCATCCGGTCGTAGGTCACCTCCCGGCCGAGCATCGCGCGGGCCGCCGCCGGACCGCCGTTGAGGGCGTTGGCCCAGTGCTCCACGCGCAGCCGGGTGCCGAAGAGGGCGTGCGGGAAGGAGGCGACGTCGCCGGCCGCGTGGATGTCGGGGTCGGAGGTGCGCAGCCGCTCGTCGACGAGGACGCCCCCGCCGCTCGCGCGGTCGGCGAGCTCCAGGCCCGCCGCCTCGGCGAGGGAGGTGCGCGGGGCGGCGCCGACGGCGGCGAGGACGGCGTGCGCGGGGTGTTCCTCGCCGTCGTCGGTGCGGGCCGCGAGGACCATGCCGTCCTGCCCGGTGATCTCGGTGAGCGTGGCGCCGAAGTGGAAGCGGACGCCGTGCTCGCGGTGCAGCTCGGCGAAGAGCTGGCCGAGCTCGGGGCCGAGCACCGAGTGCAGCGGGGCCTGGCCGCGGTGGACGACGGTGACCTCCGCGCCGTACTCGCGGGCCGCCGCCGCGACCTCCAGGCCGATCCAGCCGGCCCCGGCGATCACCAGGTGGCCGTTCTCGCGGCCGAGGGAGGCCAGGACGCCCTTGAGGCGGTCGGCGTGGGCGAGGCGGCGCAGGTGGTGGACGCCGGCCAGGTCGGTGCCCGGGATGTCGAGGCGGCGGGGTTCGGCGCCGGTGGCCAGCAGCAGCTTGTCGTAGCGGACGGTGGTGCCGTCGTCGCCGAAGCGGACGGTCTTGGCGGCGCGGTCGACGGCGTCGACGGTCTGGCCGAGGTGCAGCTCGACGTCGTGGCGGGCGTACCAGGCGGGCTCGTGCACGAAGGCGCGGTCGCGCTCGTCCTTGCCGAGGAGGTAGCCCTTGGACAGGGGCGGCCGCTCGTACGGGTGGTCGCGTTCGTCGCAGATCAGTATCACGCGGCCGGTGAAGCCCTCCGTGCGCAGCGTCTCGGCCGCCTTCGCGCCGGCCAGGCCGCCTCCGACGATGACGAATGTCTGATCCGCGTCGACCACTTGGTGCCTCCTCGTCACTGTGCCGCCACCTGCGAGCGTCCCGCACGCAGCGTGATGCGGGAAGGGGTGGTGACCCGATCAGGCCACGCAGGGTCACTTTCGGGCGTGCTCGCGTCACCCGTGTCCCACCGGTCCCGGCCGTACCGGTCCCGTCTCATCCCTGCCCCGTGAGACGGGCGCGAAGCGAACGGGCCGAGGCGTCGGTGAGCGACGCGATCTGGTCGACGATCACCCGCTTGCGGGCGCGGTCGTCCGGGGCCCGGTCGAACAGGGTGCGGAACTGCGGGTCCAGCCCGTCGGGGGCGCGGGCGGTGAGCGCCTCGGCCAGCTCCAGGACGACGATCCGCTGGTCGGCGCGGAGCCGCTCCTGCTCGGCGCGCTGCATCACGTACCGGTCGGCGACCGCCTTGAGGACGGCGCACTCCATGCGGGTGCTGCGCGGCACGACGAGCTCGGCACCGTAGCGGGTGAGGCGGCCGCTCCCCCACGCCTGCCGGGTGGCGCCCTCGGCGGCCAGGCAGAAGCGGCCGATGAGCTGGCTGGTGGCGTCCTTCAGGCGGGCCTGGGCGACGGCGGTGCCGTCGTAGCCGTGCGGCCACCACTCCTGGGCGAGGAGGCGGTCGAGGGCCTCGGCCAGTTCGGCCGGGTCGGTGTCCGCGGGGACGTACCGGCCGACGGCGACGGCGAAGACGGCCTCCCGTTCGGGGTCGGCGTGCAGGAGGTTGGGGTCGATGTGGCCGGCGTGCAGGCCGTCCTCCACGTCGTGCACGGAGTACGCCACGTCGTCGGCCCAGTCCATGACCTGGGCCTCGAAGCAGGTGCGGGTGGAGGGGGCGTCCTTGCGGACCCAGTCGAAGACGGGGCGGTCGTCCTCGTAGACGCCGAACTTCGGGGAGGCCGGGTCGGTGGGGTGGGCGCCGCGGGGCCAGGGGTACTTGGTGGCGGCGTCGAGGGCCGCGCGGGTGAGGTTGAGTCCGACGCTGGCGAGGTCGCCGGTCCGCGGGTCGGTGACGAACCGCTTGGGCTCGATGCGGGTGAGGAGGCGGAGCGACTGGGCGTTGCCCTCGAAACCGCCGCAGTCCTCGGCGAACTCGTTCAGCGCCTGTTCGCCGTTGTGCCCGAAGGGCGGGTGGCCCAGGTCGTGGGAGAGGCAGGCGGCCTCCACCAGGTCGGGGTCGCAGCCGAGGGCGGCGCCGAGCTCCCGGCCGACCTGGGCGCACTCGAGGGAGTGGGTGAGGCGGGTGCGGGGGCTGGCGTCCCACACCTGACCGAGCTCCCCCGGGGTGACGACCTGCGTCTTCCCCGCGAGACGGCGCAGGGCGGCGGAGTGCAGGACGCGGGCGCGGTCGCGCTGGAAGGCGGTGCGGCCGGGGCGCTTGTCGGGCTCGACGGCCCAGCGCTCGACGGCGGAGGGGTCGTATCCGGCGGGCGGGACGTGGTTCTCGTACGGCGGCGGGCTCAGGGGGGTGTCGGATGCGGTGCCTTCCATGTACCGACAGTAAAGGCAGCCGCTGACACACGGGACGTCGGCGGTCCTTTCAGGCCGGTGCGAGGGCCGGTGCGGCGAGGGCCGCGGGGCTTTCCAGCGCCTGGTCGTAGCGGTGCAGGAGGAGGCGGGCCATCGCGGGGTGGGTGCCCAGGGGGGCGGAGGCGATCCACGGCGCGGCTTCGGCGCACTCCGTGGCGAAGCGGCCGGGAGCGGTGAAGTAGGAGGCGACGGCGACGCGGCGGCGGCCCCGGGCGGCCAGGGCGCGCAGGGCGTCGGGCACGGTGGGCGCGGCGGCGGAGGCGTAGGCGGGGACGACGGGGACGCCGAGGCGTTCGGCGAGCAGGCGCGCGGTGCGGCCCGTGTCGGCCTTCGCCTCGGGGTCGCGGGACCCGGCGGCGGCGAGCACGACTCCGCTCGTGCGGCGGGTCTCCTCGTCCGCGCGGGTGGGCCAGCCCGCTTCGGTCAGGCGGGCGTGCAGGGCGTCCACGAGCAGCGGGTGCGGTCCGAGCGGAGCGGCCACGCGCGTGTGCAGCCGGGCCTCGGCGGCCATCTCGGGGATGTCCCGTTTGACGTGGTAGCCGCGGCTGAGCAGCAGCGGCACGAGGACGGCGGCCCCGGTGGCCCGCTCGTCGAGCCCGGCGAGCGTGTCGGGCAGCAGGGGGGTGTCGAGCTCGATGTGGCCGAGGTGCACCGGCAGGCCGGGGCGGAGCGCGCGGACGCGGTCGAGGAGCGCCCGCACGGTGACCGAGGCGCGCGGGTCGCGGCTGCCGTGGGCCACCACGACGAGGGCGGGCGGCGCCGGGCGGCGCCGTCCGTCCGGCGCGACGAGGCCGAGCTGTCCCGCGAGCCTGCTGCCGGTCCGGTTCATGAGGTCCGCCGTGCTGTCGAGGTGCGTCGCCGTCATGCACCGATGGTGACCGCGGCGCGTTGCCTCCCCGTTGCGCGCCGATGACGGGCGTTTTCCGGCGGTTCACGATGCGGACCGCGGGGGGTGTGAGGCCGTTCGGCCTGCGGGTTCGTCCCCCGCCCGTGAAGCTCGTCACAGGGCGCCGCGCGAACCGGGGGGCGCGGCGGGGCGTCTCCCACCGTCGAGGACCGACCGGAAGGGGCCGTGCGATGCGTCGTGAACCGCGCCGTGTGCCGCGTCGCGTGAGGGGGGCCCGGCCGCGCCTGCCGCGCACCCGTGCCGGACGGCGGCGGCTGACGCAGGCGGTGATGGCGGCGTGCGTGCTGGCCCTGCTGCCGGCGACGTGGCTGCGCACGACGACGGACGGCCGGCTGCGCACCACCGCCGACGTGCCGCGCACCGAGGTCGCCGTGGTCTTCGGGGCGGGCCTGTGGGACGGGGAGCCGTCGCCGTACCTCGCGCACCGGCTGGACGCGGCGGCCGAGCTGTACCGGGCGGGGCGGATCGAGGTGGTGCTGGTCACCGGCGACAACAGCCGCGAGGACTACGACGAGCCGGACGCGATGCGCGCCTACCTCGTCCGGCACGGCGTGCCCGGCGCGCGGATCGTCAGCGACTACGCGGGCTTCGACACCTGGGACTCCTGCGTCCGCGCGAAGAAGATCTTCGGCGTGGACCGGGCGGTGCTGATCAGCCAGGGCTTCCACATCCGGCGGGCGGTGGCGCTGTGCGAGGCGGCCGGGGTCTCCTCGTACGGCGTCGGGGTCGACGACCGGCACGACGCCACCTGGTACTACGGGGGCGTCCGGGAGATCCTCGCGGCGGGCAAGGCGGCCGCGGACGCGGTGTTCCGGCCGGATCCGCGGTTCCTCGGGCCGAGGGAGCCGGGGGTGGAGCGGGCCCTGGCCGACGCGTCCGCACGCGCGGGCGGGTGAGGGCGCCGGGCGTCTCACCGCGGGCCGCGGCCGGCGGGGAGGCCGCCGTACCGGGCGCGTAACAAGGACCGGCGCGACGCGTAACACCGGCGGCGCAGGCTGAGCCGCATGCAGAACACCGTGACGCCCACGCACTGCCCCTACTGCGCCCTGCAGTGCGGGATGAATCTGACCCCCGCGCCGGACGGGACCGTCGGGGTGAGCGAGCGCACGGACTTCCCGGTGAACCGGGGCGCGCTGTGCGGCAAGGGGCGCACGGCGCCCGCCCTGCTCTCGTCGGGCGTCCGCCTGACCTCCCCGTTGGTGCGTTCCGCGGCCGGCACGCTGGTGCCGGCCTCCTGGGACGAGGCGCTGGACCGGATCGCCGAGGGGCTGCGCCGCACGCGCGCGGAGCACGGGCCGGACGCGGTCGGCGTGTTCGGCGGCGGCGGGCTGACCAACGAGAAGGCGTACGGCCTCGGCAAGTTCGCGCGCGTGGTGCTCGGCACCTCCCAGATCGACTACAACGGCCGCTTCTGCATGTCGTCGGCGGCGGCAGCGGGCACCAGGGCGTTCGGCCTGGACCGGGGGCTGCCCTTCCCGCTGGAGGACGTCCCGAGGACCGGCTGCGTGATCCTGGTCGGGTCGAACCCGGCGGAGACCATGCCGCCGTCGCTGCGCTACTTCACCGAGCTCAGGGAGAACGGCGGCACGCTGATCGTCGTCGATCCGCGCCGCACGAGGACCGCCGAGCAGGCCGACCTGCACCTCGCGCCGCGCCCCGGCACCGATCTCGCGCTGGCCCTCGGCCTGCTGCACCTGGTCGTCGCCGAGGGCCGCACCGACGAGGCGTACATCCGGGAGCGCACCACCGGCTGGGAGGAGACGCGGGCCGCCGCGATGGCGCACTGGCCGGAGTACGTGGAGCGGATCACGGGGGTGTCCGTTCCACAGCTGCGGGAGGCGGTGCGGCTGTTCTGCGAGCCGGAGGCGGCGATGGTGCTCACCGCCCGCGGTCCCGAGCAGCAGTCCAAGGGCACCGACACGGTGGGCGCGTGGATCAACCTGTGCCTGGCGACGGGGCGGGCGGGCCGGCCGCTGTCCGGGTACGGGTGCCTGACCGGGCAGGGCAACGGGCAGGGCGGGCGCGAACACGGCCAGAAGGCGGACCAGTTGCCCGGCTACCGCAAGCTGACCGACCCGGCGGCGCGGGCGCACGTGGCCGGGGTGTGGGGCGTGGACCCCGACTCCCTGCCCGGCCCGGGGCGCAGTGCGTACGAGCTGCTGGACGCGCTGGGCACGGACATCCGCTCGCTGCTGCTGATGGGGTCCAATCCGGTGGTGTCGGCCCCGCGCGCGGCGCACGTCGAGGAGCGCATCCGCGCCCTGGACTTCCTGGCGGTGTGCGACGTCGTGCTGTCGGAGACGGCCGCGCTCGCCGACGTCGTGCTGCCGGTGACGCAGTGGGCGGAGGAGACGGGGACGACGACGAACCTGGAGGGCCGGGTGCTGCTGCGGCGGCGCGCGGTCACGCCGCCGGAGGGCGTCCGCAGCGACCTGGAGGTCATGCACGAACTGGCCGCGCGGCTGGGCGGCGAACGGGGCCTGGAGAAGGGCTTCCCGACCGATCCCGAGGAGGTCTTCGAGGAGCTGCGCCGGGCCAGCGCGGGCGGCCCCGCGGACTACTCGGGGATCACCTACCGCAGGCTGGCGGAGGAGAACGGCGTGTTCTGGCCGTGCCCGGCCCCGGCGGACGGCCCGCCCGGCACCGCCGACGCCGCCGACGCCGAGGACGCCGCGTTCGACGCGCTGCCCGACGACCCGGCGCACGCCGACGACGCCGGTCCCGGCGTCCATCCGGGCACCCCGCGGCTCTTCCTCGACCGGTTCGCCACCGAGGACGGCCGGGCCCGGTTCGCGCCCGTGTCGCACCGTGCGATCGCCGAGGAGCCCGACGACGAGTACCCCGTGCTGCTGACCACGGGGCGGGTCGTCGCGCAGTACCAGTCCGGCGCCCAGACCCGGCGCGTCGACGAGCTGAACACCGCCGCGCCCGGCCCGTTCGTGGAGCTGCACCCGCGGCTCGCGGAGCGGCTCGGCGCGGCCGAGGGCGACCCGGTGGCCGTGGTGTCCCGGCGGGGCCGGGCGGTGGCGCCGGCGCGGATCACGACCGCGATCCGCGCCGACACGGTCTTCATGCCCTTCCACTGGGCGGGCGAGGGCCGGGCGAACACCCTCACCAACCCCGCCCTGGACCCGACGTCGCGGATGCCGGAGTTCAAGGCGTGCGCGGTGCGGGTGGAGGCGGTGGAGGCGCCGCCGCCCGGTTCCGGGGCGTGACGGTTCAGCCCGCGTTCACCGTTGGGCCCATGTTCACCGCGCTCCACGCGGCCGCGACCGCGCCGTACTGCGTGCCGTCCTCGCCGTGGAGGTCCCCGGCCGCCTTCAGGGTGGCCGTGCGGGCGCCGGCGGTGGTGGGGAGAGTGCGGCGCCGGTGCCGACCGCGGTTCGAGCGGGGCGGACATGTCATGCCCATAGCGTGAATGGAGGAGTGCGTGAGGGGTGAGAATCGTTCCCGCAAGGCTCCCGCGGCACTTCCGCGCAAGGGGGCTCCACCCACCGTCCGCGCAGGTGAGCGAGTGATCCTCCCCTTCTTCGTCTACGGCACCCTCCGCCCCGGAGAGGTCAACCACGACCTCTTCCTGCGCGGCCGCACGCTCCGGGAGGAGCCCGGCCGGCTCCCGGGCGCGGTGCTGTACGACGGGCCCGGCCATCCGTACGCGGTGGAGCAGCCGGGCGGAGTGGTCAGCGGGGAGCTGATCACCGCGTCGCCGCAGGCCCACGCGGGACTGCTCGCCGAGCTGGACCGGCTGGAGGAGTACGTGCCGGGTGATCCGCGCAGCCTGTACGAGCGCGTGGCGCGGGACGTGGTCCGGACCGCCGACGGCACGGCCGTGCGGGCCTGGGTGTACGTCGCCGCCCCCGCCGTCGCCGCCCGGCTGCGGGCCGGCGGGGAGCCGATCGCGGGCGGGGAGTGGCGGGGGCGGCGACGAGGGCGCCGGGAGGGATGAGAGGGAAGGGACAGGAGGACCCCCGGGGGGGAGGGGGGAGGACGGGCGGGAGGAACCGGGCCCGTCCCGGAGCGGGCTCAGCCCTCGTACGGCCGCTTCTCCCGCGCCTCCCGCAACGCCGTCGCCCACCACACGAGCTGGTCCAGCATCGTCTTCGCCGCCGCGTCCGGCCGGGCGGGGTCCTTCGGGCGGCCCTCGTCGTCGAAGGCCGCCCCCGCGTTGTGGAAGGAGACGGTGTCGCGCACGGTGACGGCGTGCAGCTCGGCGAAGACCTGGCGCAGGTGCTCGGCGGCGCGCAGGCCGCCGGCGAGTCCGCCGTAGGTGACCAGGGCGACGGGCTTGGCGCGCCACTCGGTGAAGTGCCAGTCGATGAGGTTCTTCAGGCCCGCGGGGAACGAGTGGTTGTACTCCGGGGTGAGCACGACGAAGGCGTCCGCCCGGGCCAGCTTCGGGGTGACGTCGGCGAGCGCGGCGGTGGCCCGCGCGGTCGGCTCCAGGGTGGTGGGCAGGTCGAGGTCGGCGACGTCCACGACGTCGACGGCCAGGTCGTCGCGGTCACGGAGGCGGTCCAGGAGCCAGCCGGCGACGACGGGACCGAAGCGGCCGTGCCGGTTGCTGCCGACGACGAGAACGACATGGAGGGCATCGGTTGCTGTCTTCATGGGGCAGAGCGTGGTACCTCGACTTGACTTGAGGTCAAGTCGCGCGTCCGGCCCGCCCTCCGGTCACCCGTTCACAGGCGCGCCGCGCACCCTTCGGGTGCTTTTCCGCGGCCGGGTCGGCACGACGCCCGTGACCTGCTGAAACGTGAACCGCGCGGCGTCCGTCCGGGTCCGCCCGACACCCGTTCGGACCGCTTCCCGACGTGCGCTCGGGAAGCGGTCCGGGCCCGGTGGCACTTACCTCGAAGGGGCAGGGCACGTCCGACGGCGGCACATGGAGGTACCGCGGGCCGTGCCCCTCCGTGAGTCCGAGGGAGCATCGATGCGACGTACCGCCCGGTTGCTGACCGGCACCACGCTCGCCGTGGCCGCCGCGGGGACGCTCACCGCGCCCGTGTACGCCGGGGGGACCGCCGCCCCGGCGGGCCGGCCGCACGGTGCGCCGGCCGGGAGCCTGGAGGTGTACCCGTCCTCGGTCGCGCCGGGCGAGCAGGTCGCGGTGAACACCGCGGCGTGCGGGGGCGAGGGGACGTCGGACGGTGACGCCACCGCCGTGGGCGCGGGCCGCTTCGCCCTCGCGCCGAGCACCCGCGAGCGGGAGGCGAGCGGGCGGTTCCGGGTGCCGCCGAGCGCGCAGCCGGGGACGTACGAGATCGTCGCGACGTGCGCCGAGAGCGGCCGGCGGGTGACCGGTGACCTGGTGGTCACGCTGACGTCCGGGTCCCCGCAGGTGTATCCCCGGGGAAGTGTGAAGACGGGGATCGGTGGCGCCCTGGGCCCCGATCCCGTGCAGACCGCGGCCGGTGTGGCGGCTCTCGCCGTCGCCGCCGCGGGCGGTACCTGGCTCCTGCATCGCCGGGCGAGAGGCGACGGGATCTGACGGGCACCCTCCGCTGCCCGTCCGCCGGTACCGCAGGTCCCCTCCCCCTCCGGGTCCGACGCCCCTCGCGGCTCGGAGGGGGCGCGGGGACCGACTCGAGGAGAGGTCAGTCCGCCATGCGCCGCAGGTTCCGCCGGACCGGCAGCCCGGTCAACACGGTCATAGTCGCCGTCACCGTGCTCGCCCTGTGCTCGGGGCTGTGGCTGCTGCGCGAGGGGACCGGGACGCACGCCCCGCCGCAGCCGTCCGCCGCCCAGGCGCACGCCGGCGTCGACGACCGCGGCGGCGGACGGGCCGCGGCGCCCGCGCTGCCGCCCTCCCCGCCCGACCGCGTCCGCATCCCCTCGATCGACGTGGACGCGCCCCTGACGGGCCTGCGCCTGACGAAGACCGGCAGCCTCGGCGTCCCGCCCGCCGACCGGAAGAACCTCGCCGGCTGGTACGAGGCCGGCACCACCCCCGGGGAGACCGGCACCGCGATCATCGCGGGCCACGTCGACAACGCCGAGGGGCCCGCCGTCTTCTACTCCCTCGGCGCGCTGCGCAAGGGCAGCACCATCGAGGTGGACCGGCGCGACGGCGGTGTCGCCGTGTTCGCGGTGGACGCCGTCGAGGTCTACGACGCGCGGGACTTCCCCGACGCGCGGGTGTACGGCGCGGCGTCCCGGCCCGAGCTGCGGGTCATCACCTGCGGCGGGAACTACTCACGGACGACCGGGTACCAGGGGAACGTCGTCGTCTACGCGCACCTGACGGGCAGCCGCTGAGGCGTCCCGCGCCCCGCGGTACGCGTCCCCGAGCACGTTCTCCCGTCCCCAGGCCCCGAGCGGCTCCAGCGCCGTGTTGAGGGACACCCCCCTGGGCGTCAGCGAGTACTCGACGCGGGGCGGCACCTCGTCGTACTCCTCGCGGTGCACGATGCCGTCGGCCTCCATCTCCCGCAGGTGCGAGGCGAGCACCTTCTCGGTGATCCCGGGCAGCTCCCGGCGCAGCTCGCCGAAGCGGTGCGGCCGTTCGCCCAGCTCCCAGAGGATGAGCACCTTCCACTTGCCGCCGATCACGTCCATCGCCGCGTCGACCCCGCACACGTACCCGCCCGGCCGCCGTCCCGTCGCCATGCCCGCCGTCCCGTCCGCTCGCACTGCCTGCATCCTTTCCCCGGGGTGAGCGCCCACTTCGAAGTGCGTACTTGAGCAGGTCCTTCCCCCGCGGCGAACCTGGTCGCCATGACCGACAACACCTCTGCCACCGCTCCCGCTTCCCGCACTCCCCTGACCCTCCTCGGCACCGGTGCCATGGGCACCGCGCTGGCCCGTGCCTGGCTCGCCGCCGGGCACCGGGTGACCGTCTGGAACCGCACCCCCGCCCGCGCCGGGGCCCTGGCCGCCGAGGGCGCCGCGGTCGCCGCGAGCGCCGCCGAGGCGGTGGCCGCGAACCGCCTGGTGGTCGCCTGCCTGCTCGACGACGCCTCCGTCGGCGAGGCGCTGGAGCACGCCGACCTGACCGGGCGGGACCTGGTCAACCTCACGACCGGGACCCCGGGCCAGGGCCGCGCCCGCGCCGCCTGGGCCACCTCGCGCGGCGCCCGTTTCCTGGACGGCGGGATCATGGCCGTACCGCCGATGATCGGGGACCCGGAGTCCGGGGGGTACGTCTTCTACAGCGGTTCGGGCGCCCTGTTCGAGGAGCACCGCGACACGCTCGCGGTCCCCGCGGGCACCCGTTACGTCGGCGCGGACCCGGGCTTCGCCGCGCTGCACGACGTGGCGCTGCTGAGCGCGATGAGCGGACTGTTCGCGGGCATCACGCACGCCTTCGCGCTGATCCGCCGGGAGGACATCGCCCCCAAGGACTTCGCGCCGCTGCTCACCTCCTGGCTCACCGCGATGGCGTCGTCCGCCCACCGGACCGCCGAGCGGCTGGAGAGCGGCGACTACACCGGGGGCGTCGTGTCCGGCCTCGCGATGCAGTCCGCGGCCAACGCGACGCTGCTGCGCACGGCCGAGGAACAGGGGGTCGGCACACAGCTGCTGACGCCGTACACGGACCTGATGGCCCGCCGCGTCGCCGACGGCCACGGCGACGAGGACGGGACGGGGATGATCGACCTGCTGGCGCAGGCGGGCCCTACGGGCTGACCGCGAGCGCGGGGGGACGGCCGCCGTCGTCGTCGCCGTTGACGACGACCCAGCCGTCGCCCGCGCGGAGGAGCTGCGCACCGGTCCCGATCCTCGTGTCGACGTCACGCAGCATGATCCCGTCCTCCTCGCCCACCCGGGCCCCGTCGCCGGCGGCGAACGTCCACAGGCGTTCGGTGTCGCCGAGGACGGCCACCCGGTCCCGGCCGGCCGGGGCGAGGGCGACGACCCCGGCGCCCAGGTCCGCGTGCCAGAGGCGCCGTCCGTCGTCCAGCGCGTAGGCGGAGACCCGCTCGACGGAATCGGCCCCCGGCTTCTTGGCGGCCACCACCAGGTTGTCGCCGTCGACCACCGCCCAGGGCACCGGGCGGGCGGGGAAGGACAGGGGGTACGTCGTGATGACGGCCAGGTCCTCCTCGTCGGCGGTGAGGGGGATCGTCACCGGCTCCTTCCGCATGTCGTCCGGGGCGCCGTAGGACAGGACGGCGGCGAGACCGCGCTCGTCCTCCTCCTGCACCAGCAGGACGAACGGGTCGGCGCGGACCACCGTGACGGTGCTCGGGCGGCTCTCGACCGGGAGCGCGCGCCGGCTCAGTTCCTTCCCCGTGGCGTTGTCGAGGGTGAGGATCCTCGCCGAGTGGAAGCCGTCGTAGCCGCCGCAGGTCACGACGACCCGGGTGGTGCCGCCGGCCGCGGAGGCCCGCACCGGCTCGCACGGCGCGTCGTCCCCGCCCCCGGCCCCGGCGGCGGCGGGGAGCTTCACGGTCCAGCGCGCCGCGCCGTCGTCGAGTCCGTACCCGTGGACCGCCTGCCCGGCCAGCGCCACGGCCACGCCCGCGTCGGCGGCGAGGAGCCCGTCGCCGCCCTCGCCGTACGCCGGGGCGGGCCCGCTGATCCGCCGCTCCCACAGCTTGCGGCCGCTGCGCACGTCGACGCCCCACACGGTGCCGCACGGCTTCTCGTGCCGCGCGAAGGAGACCAGGCCGACGCCGTCGACGATCCGGTCGCTCATCGCGCACACCGACGTGCGCACGGGCGCCCTCAGGACCCACCGGCGGTCCCCGGTGCCGGAGTCGTACGCGACCAGCGCGTCGGTGCGGGCGCGCACGACCGTCTCCGCGTCGTCGCCCACCGCCCAGGCCCCGGCGCCGCGCACGCTCGCGGGCCGGTCCGGGCCGGCCTGCCAGACGGGGTCGAGCACCGGTCCGCGCATCCAGAGGTAGGCCTGCCAGCCGGGCCACAGCGCGACCAGCACGCCCGCCGCGGCGAGCGCGCCGGGCACGGCCTTGCCGGGGCGGATCCGGGTGAACGCGGCGAGGGCGGCGGTGAGCGCGACGCAGCCCACGAAGGTGAGGGCGAACGCCAGGACGAGGGTGGGCGTCGTGCCCTCCGGGCAGGGCCGGTACCTGCCGCCACAGCTGTTGCCGGGAATGGACGTCCACCCCAGCGCGTGGAACTCCGCCGCGAACCCGACCAGCGCGCCCGCTCCGACCACCAGCGCGGCCTTCCCCAGCGGCCGCGCCCCGGACGGTCTGCCGTCCTCGACCATCGTGTCCCCCACCCGCGTTCCGTTCCGCGGCGCTCCCCGGCACCGGCCGCCCGTGTCGTGGAGCGGCGCTGGAGCCTAACCCGCGCGAGTGGATCACGTCAGCCGGTCCAACCCCCGAGGGCGCCGCTCAGGCCAGCCACTGCTCGTAGGCCAGGTTCGCCACCAGGGCGAAGACGACCGTCAGCAGGACGACGCGGACGAAGCCGCTGCCCTTCTTCAGGGCCGTGTGGGCGCCGAGCGTGCCGCCCGCCAGGTTGAACACCGCCATCAGCGCCGCCAGCTGCCACAGCACCGCGCCCTGCCAGGCGAACGTCGCGAGGGCGCCGGCGTTGGTGCAGCAGTTGACGATCTTGGCGGTGGCGGAGGCGGTGACGAGGTCGAGGTGGAGCACGGCGGTGAGCGCCAGGACGAGGAACGTGCCGGTGCCGGGGCCGACGAGGCCGTCGTAGAAGCCGATGCCGAGGCCGGCCAGCCCGATCGCGGCGAGGATCTGGCGCCGGGTCGCCGGGCCGGTGGCGGGGGCCGTGCCGAAGGCGGGGCGCAGGATGACGAAGGCGGCCACACCGAGCAGCACCACCATGATCACCGGCTTGAGGACCTCGGTGCTCATCCCGGCCGCGAAGAACGCCCCCGCCGACGATCCGGCGAGGGCGGCCAGTCCGATGCGCACGGCGGTGCGGACGTCCACGGGCGCCTTGCGGGCGTAGGTGATCGCCGCGCCCGTGGTGCCTACGATCGCGACCGCCTTGTTGGTGCCCAGGGCGTGCGCGGCCGGGGTGCCCGAGGGGAGCCCCAGCAGCAGGGCCGGCAGGAGCAGCAGTCCGCCGCCGCCGACCACGGCGTCGATCCAGCCGGCGGCGAGGGCGGCCAGGCAGAGCAGGACGACCGTGGTCAGGGAGATGTCGGGCATGGCCGCGAGCCTAGGGACGGGGTAGTTGTGGCGTCCATCAAGATGAGCTTTTCCTGAGGTTGGCCCTCCTCACATCCGCCGCGGGCCGGCGCCCCGAACCCTCACATCCACCCCCCGTCCCCGCTGAGGGCAGCGTTCCGCGCGGGAAACAGAGGGGATGCCGCCGGGTAACACCCGCACCGCACGCTCGGGGACATGACCTCGAACGAGCGTGTGGTGGTGATCGGCTCCGGCCTCGCGGGCGTGCGTCTCGCCCGGCGGCTCGGCGAGCTCGGCACGCCCGTGACGCTGATCGGCGAGGAGGAGCACCGCCCGTACAACCGGGTGCTGCTCGCCGAGGTGCTGGCCGGGCGGTACGGCCCCGAGGTGATCGCCCTGCCGGCGCCCGCGGAGCTGACCCGCGCCCGCGTCACCGGCGTCGACCGCGCCGGACGGACCGTCACCTGCGCGGACGGCTCGGTGATCGCGTACGGCCGGCTCGTCCTGGCCACCGGCTCCAACCCCGTGCTGCCGCCGCTGCGCGGCCTGTTCACCGGGGACCGCCAACTGCCCGAGGGCGTGCACGCGTTCCGCACCATGGACGACTGCCTGGGGCTGGCCAAGGCGGTGCGGCCGGGCGTGCGGGCGGTGGTGATCGGCGGCGGGCTGCTCGGGGTCTCCGCGGCCCGCGCGCTCGCCGTGCGCGGTGCGCAGGTCGTCCTCGCCCAGCAGTCCGAGCGGCTCATGGAGCGCCAGCTCGACCCGGCCGCGTCCGGACTCGTCCGGCGGCACCTGGACGCCCTCGGCGTCGAGGTGCACACCGAGTGCCGGGTGCGCGACGTGCGCTGCGTCGCGGGCGCGGTCCGCTCGGTGGAGCTGGCCGACGGCTACGCGCTCGACGCCGACCTCGTGGTCCTGGCCTGCGGCGTCCACCCGCGCACCGGGCTCGCGCAGGCGGCCGGGCTCGAGGTCCGCAAGGGCGTCGTCGTCGACGACGAGCTGCGCACCTCGGACCCGTACATCCACGCCGTCGGCGACTGCGCCCAGCACGCCGGCACGGTGTACGGGCTCGCCGCCCCGGCGCTGGAACAGGCCGACGCGCTCGCCGCGCTGCTCGCCGGGGACGCGGGCGCCCGCTACACCGGCACCCGCTCCCTGACCCGGCTCACCCTCACCGGGCCCGACAGTCCCCTCGACCTCGCCGCGTTCGGCGAGACCGAGGCACTGCCGGGCGACGACGTCGTCCAGCTCACCGACGCCACCCGGGGCACCTACCGCAAGGTCGTCGTCCGCGACGACCGCCTGGTCGGCGGGGTCCTCGTCGGCGAACTCGGCACCGTCGGCGCCCTCGCGCGCGCCTGGGAGGGAGCAGAGCCGCTCCCGTCCGGCGGCGGGCCCCTGCTCCACCTGCTCACCAACGATGGAGGCTCCTGATGACCGCCACCCCGGGGGCATCCCCCACGATCGTGCTCGTCGGCCACGGCATGGTCGGCCAGCGCTTCCTCGAAGCGCTCGCCGAGCGCGGCCTGACCGCCACGCACCGCGTGGTCGTGCTGTGCGAGGAGCCGCGTCCGGCGTACGACCGCGTCCAGCTCACCTCGTACTTCTCGGGGAGGACCCCCGAGGACCTGTCCGTGACGGACATGGCGTTCATCGAGGAGCACGGCATCGAGCTGCACGTCGGCGACCCGGCGCAGAGCATCGACCGCGAGGCGCGGAAGGTGACCGCCCGCTCCGGGCTCGTCGTCGGCTACGACGTCCTCGTCCTGGCCACCGGCTCCTACCCGTTCGTGCCGCCCGTGCCGAACAAGGACGCCGAGGGCTGTTTCGTCTACCGCACGATCGAGGACCTCCTCGCCATCGAGGAGTACGCGAGGACGCGGGCGACCGTCGGCGCGGTGGTCGGCGGCGGTCTGCTCGGCCTGGAGGCGGCGGGCGCCCTCAAGGGCCTCGGACTCACCTCGCACATCGTGGAGTTCGCGCCGCGGCTGATGCCCGTCCAGGTCGACGAGGGCGGCGGCGCGGCGCTGCTGCGCACCATCGAGGACATGGGCCTGTCCGTGCACACCGGTGTGGGCACGCAGGAGATCGTGGTCGGCGAGGACGGCGCGGTCACCGGCATGAAGCTGTCCGACGGCTCCGAACTCGCCACCGACATGGTGGTGTTCTCCGCCGGTGTCCGCCCCCGCGACCAGCTGGCCCGGGACTGCGGCCTGACGGTCGGCGAACGCGGCGGCATCGCCGTCGACGAGCGGTGCCGCACGGTCGCCGACCCGCGCGTGTTCGCGATCGGCGAGTGCGCGCTGGCCGCCGACGGCCGGGTGTACGGCCTGGTGGCCCCCGGCTACGAGCAGGCCGAGACGGCCGCCGCGGCCATCGCCGCCGACGAGGGCGAGGAGAAGTCGTTCACCGGCGCCGACCTGTCCACCAAGCTGAAGCTGCTCGGCGTGGACGTGGCCTCCTTCGGCGACGCGCACGGCACCACCGAGGACTGCCTGGACGTCGTCTACTCCGACTCGCGCTCCGGCCTGTACAAGAAGCTGGTCATCGGCCGGGACGGCACGCTGCTGGGCGGCATCCTGGTCGGCGACGCCGAGGCCTACGGCACGCTGCGCGCCCTCACCGGCTCCGTGCCGCCCGTCGCGCCGGAGGCCCTGGTCCTGCCCGCCGGCGCCGGGGCGCCGGCCCAGCTCGGTCCGTCCGCGCTCCCCGACGACGCGGTCGTCTGCTCCTGCCACAACGTCACCAAGGGCACGATCCGCGGCGCGGTCACCGAGCACAGGTGCACCACCGTGCCCGAGGTGAAGAAGTGCACCAAGGCCGGTACCGGCTGCGGCAGTTGCGTCAAGGTGCTGGGCCAGCTGGTCAACGCCGAGCTGGAGGCGAGCGGCGTCGAGGTCGACAAGGGCCTGTGCGGCTGCTTCGCGCAGACCCGCGAGGAGCTGTACGAGATCGTCCTCGCCCTGCGCGTCACCTCCTACCGCGAGCTGCTGGACCGCCACGGCCGCGAGGGCGCCCGGGGCGGCGACGGCTGCGAGGTCTGCAAGCCGGCGGTCGGCTCGATCATCGCCTCCCTCGCCCCGGTGATCGGCGCGAGCAACTACGTCCTGGACGGGGAGCAGGCGGCCCTGCAGGACACCAACGACCACTTCCTGGCCAACCTGCAGAAGAACGGCTCGTACTCGGTCGTGCCCCGCATCCCCGGCGGCGAGATCGCCCCGGAGAAGCTGATCGTGATCGGCGAGATCGCCCGCGACTTCGGTCTCTACACGAAGATCACCGGCGGTCAGCGCATCGACATGTTCGGCGCGCGGGTCGAGCAGCTCCCGCTGATCTGGGCCCGTCTGGTGGACGCCGGCTTCGAGTCCGGCCACGCCTACGGCAAGTCGCTGCGCACGGTGAAGTCCTGCGTGGGGCAGACCTGGTGCCGCTACGGCGTGCAGGACTCCGTGCGCATGGCGATCGACCTGGAGCTGCGCTACCGGGGCCTGCGCTCCCCCCACAAGCTCAAGTCGGCGGTCTCCGGCTGCCAGCGCGAGTGCGCGGAGGCCCAGTCGAAGGACTTCGGCGTGATCGCCACCGCCAACGGCTGGAACCTCTACGTCGGCGGCAACGGCGGCGCCACCCCGCGCCACGCGGACCTGCTCGCCCAGGACCTGTCGGACGCCGAGCTGATCCGCCTCGTCGACCGGTTCCTGATGTTCTACATCCGCACCGCCGACCGCCTGGAGCGCACCTCGACCTGGCTGGAGCGGATCCCCGGCGGCCTGGACCACGTGCGCGACGTCGTCGTCCACGACTCGCTCGGCATCTGCGACGAGCTGGAGGCCCTGATGGCCGCCCATGTCTCGCACTACCGCGACGAGTGGGCCGAGACCCTCGGCGACCCGGAGAAGCTCGCCCGGTTCGTGTCCTTCGTGAACGCGCCCGACACCCCCGACCCGGTGGTCGCCTTCGTCCCCGAGCGCGACCAGATCAAGCCCGACCTGCCCCTGCTGAACATCGGCCTGCGCCCCCGGGCCCTCGACTCCCTGGAAGGAAGCGCCACACGATGACCCTGGCACTCGAGACCACCGATCTGAAGGTCCGGCTCCGCCTGGCGGACGACTGGTTCCCGATCTGCGACCTCAGTGCGCTGATCCCCGGCCGCGGGGTGGCCGCCCTGCTCCCCGACGGCCGCCAGGTCGCCGTCTTCACCGACCGCACCGGCCGCCTCTACGCCATCGACAACCGCGACCCCTTCACCGGGGCGGCGGTCCTCTCCCGCGGTCTGACCGGCACCCACCGGGGCCGCCCCTTCGTCGCCTCCCCGCTGCTCAAGCAGCGCTTCGACCTCGAGTCGGGGCAGTGCCTGGACGACGAGGCGGTGCGGGTGACGGCGTACGAGGTGAAGGCGGCCTGACCACCCGGGCCTGTCGACTTCCTGTCGAGTGCGTGTCTTCCGTTCGGCCGGGCGGGTACTTCGCGTTTCATCGATCCCGTCCCGTTCGTTTCGAGCACCGTCCCACCCGTCACGGAGGCCCGAACATGATCCGGAAGCACCCGCAGCCCGTCCGGCCCTCCCGGCGCGCCGTCCTCGGCGGTGCCGTCGCCGCGTTCGCGGCGGCGGCCGGCGCCGGCACGGCACAGGCCGCCGGCCGCGGGCCCACCTGGCCGACCGAGTTCCCGCTGCCCGACGGCTGGCTGCCCGAGGGCATCACCATCGGCAGCGAGCCGTACGCGTACATGGGCTCCCGCGCCGACGGCGCGATCTACCGCACCGACCTGCGCACCGGAGAGGGCCGGGTGCTCCACGAGGGCGCCCCCGGCCTCGCGGCCATCGGCCTCGAACTGGGCCGGGACGGCCTGCTGTACGTCTCCGGCGGCGGGGACGGCACCGCCAGGACCGTGGACGCCCGCACCGGGGAGCCGCGCGCCACCCACCGGCTCACCGCCGCCACCGGCCACTTCGTCAACGACGTCGTCCTGCTCCGGGACCGCGCCTGGTTCACCGACTCGTACGACGCGGTCCTGTACGGCGTCCCGCGCGGCCGGGGCGGCGGCCGGGTCCGCGCGCTGCCGCTCACCGGCGACTGGGAGCAGCTGCCCGGCGTCATCAACGCCAACGGCATCGTGAGCACGCCCGACGGCCGCGGCGTGATCGTCGTCAAGAGCACACCGGGCGAGCTGTACCGCGTGGACCTCGGGACCGGCCGCGCCGACCGGATCACGCTCGTCGGCGCGGACGACGTCGTCAACGGCGACGGTCTGGTCCGCGTCGGCCGCACCCTGTACGTGGTGCAGAACCGGCTCGACGTGGTGACCGTGTTCGACCTGGACGCCGGGGCCACGACGGCCACCCTGCGCCGCTCGGTCACCGACCCGCGCTTCGACGTCCCCGCCACCGCCGCCCGCTTCCGCGACCGCCTCTACCTGGTCAACGCGCGCTTCACCAGCCCGCAGACGCCGGAGACGACGTTCACGGCGGTGGCGGTGCCCCTGTAGGGGTCCGCTCCCCCGCCTCGCTCCGGCGGACGGGGCGCGTCCGCCCCGCGGGATGGTCACCCGCCGGTACGCCGCCGGACATGAGGCGTCCATGCCGCGCCCCTAGGTTCCCTGATCGCACGCCCCCGCCGCCGACCGGTGGCGGGACGGTCACGGCCCCTCTTGGAGCGACAGTGGAACGTCGTACCTTCCTTCGTGCGACCGCCGTCGGCGGCAGCTCCGCCGTGTTCGGCGGGACCCTGTGGCGCGGCGCCGCGTACGCCGCCCCCGCCCGGCCCGGCACCGGCCCCTACGGTCCGCTCGGAGCGGCGGACGCCAATGGGATCAGACTGCCGGCCGGGTTCACCAGCCGGGTGATCGCCCGTTCCGGTCAGCGGGTCGCGGGCACCTCGTACACCTGGCACAGCGCCCCCGACGGCGGCGCCTGCTACGCGGACGGCTCGGGCTGGATCTACGTCTCCAACTCGGAGATCAACCCGTCGGGCGGGGCGAGCGCGGTGAGGTTCTCGGCCACCGGCGCCGTCACGGGCGCGTACCGCGTCCTGTCCGACACCCGGCAGAACTGCGCGGGCGGGAAGACCCCGTGGAACACCTGGCTGTCCTGCGAGGAGGTGGACCGGGGGTACGTCTACGAGACCGATCCGTGGGGGGTGAAGGCGGCCGTCCGCCGCGACGCGATGGGCCGCTTCAAGCACGAGGCCGCGGCGGCCGACCCGGTCCGCCGGGTGGTGTACATGACCGAGGACGTCACGGACGGCTGCTTCTACCGCTTCCGGCCCACCACCTGGGGCGACCTGTCGTCGGGCACGCTGGAGGTGCTGGTCGCGGGCAGCGGCACCAGCGGACCGGTGAGCTGGGCGCGGGTCCCGGACCCGTCCGGCGCCACCGCCACCCGCAACCAGGTCTCGGGCGCCAAGCGCTTCAACGGCGGCGAGGGCTGCTACTACGCGAACGACACCTGCTGGTTCACCACCAAGGGCGACAACCGCGTCTGGCAGTACAACGCCGCCGCCCAGACCATCGAACTGGCCTACGACGACTCGCTCGTGACCGGCGGCACGGCCCCCCTGACCGGCGTCGACAACGTCACCGGCGCCTCCTCCGGCGACCTCTTCGTGGCCGAGGACGGCGGGAACATGGAGATCTGCGTCATCACCCCCGACGACGTGATCGCCCCCTTCCTGCGCATCGACGGCCAGTCCGGCTCCGAGATCACCGGCCCGGCGTTCTCCCCGGACGGCAGCCGCCTGTACTTCTCCAGCCAGCGCGGGACGAGCGGGAGCTCGTCGGGCGGGATCACGTACGAGGTGACGGGACCCTTCCGGGCGTGACGGGGGGCGTGCGGCGGAGAGTGCCCCTCCGGCCGCGTACGGGCGCATGAGAGAGGGCGGCACCCCCGCACGGGTGCCGCCCTCCCCTCCGTGATCCGGAGCCGTTGCCGATCGGTGAGGGTGGTCGGGTGACAGACAACGGCTCCGGGGCCCTGTGCCCCGGAGGGCTAGCGGTGGTCGCTTCCCGCGGACGTGACCGCCGCCCGGCCCGCCTCCAGGCGGGCCACCGGGATGCGGAACGGGGAGCAGGAGACGTAGTCCAGTCCGGCCTCGTGGAAGAAGTGGACCGACTCCGGGTCGCCGCCGTGCTCGCCGCAGACGCCGAGCTTGAGGTCGGGCCGGGTCTCGCGGCCGGCCCTGGCGGCGGCCTTCACGAGGGAGCCGACGCCGTCCTTGTCGATCGTCTCGAACGGCGACACCCCGAAGATGCCCTTCTCCAGGTAGGCCGTGAAGAAGCTGGCCTCCACGTCGTCCCGGGAGAAGCCCCACACCGTCTGGGTGAGGTCGTTGGTGCCGAAGGAGAAGAACTCGGCCGCCTCGGCGATCTGGCCGGCGGTCAGCGCGGCGCGCGGCAGCTCGATCATCGTGCCGATGGCCAGCTTGAGCTCGGTGCCGGTGGCCTCCTGGACCTCGGCGATGACCTGGTCGGCCTCCTCGCGGACGATCTCCAGCTCCTGGACCGTGCCGACCAGCGGGATCATGATCTCCGCGCGCGGGTCGCCCTTGGCCGCCCTGCGCTCGGCCGCCGCCTCGGCGATGGCCCGCACCTGCATGGTGAACAGGCCGGGGATGACCAGGCCGAGCCGGACGCCGCGCAGACCCAGCATCGGGTTCTGCTCGTGCAGCCGGTGCACCGCCTGGAGCAGCCGCAGCTCGTTCTCGTGCGGCTCCTGGCGGGACTCGGCGAGCGCCACCCGGACCGACAGCTCGGTGATGTCGGGCAGGAACTCGTGCAGCGGCGGGTCGAGCAGGCGGATGGTGACCGGGAGGCCGTCCATCGCCTCGAACAGCTCGACGAAGTCCTGCTTCTGCAGCGGGAGCAGCGCCTTGAGGGACTCCTCGCGCTCGGTCTCGGTGTCGGCCAGGATCAGCCGCTCCACCAGCTCGCGCCGGTCACCGAGGAACATGTGCTCGGTGCGGCACAGGCCGATGCCCTGGGCGCCGAAGCGGCGGGCGCGCAGCGCGTCCTCGGCGTTGTCGGCGTTGGCGCGCACCCGCAGCCGGCGCTTGCGGTCGGCGAAGGCCATCATCCGGTGCACGGCCTCGACCAGTTCGTCGGCGTCGTCGGCGCCCGGGTGCATCCGGCCCTCGAAGTACTCCACGACCGGGGACGGCACGACCGGGACCTCACCGAGGTACACCTTGCCCGTGGAGCCGTCGATGGAGACGACGTCGCCCTCCTCGACGACGTGCCCGCCGGGCACGGTCATCCGGCGGCGCTTGGTGTCGACCTCGAGCTCCTCCGCGCCGCAGACACAGGTCTTGCCCATGCCGCGCGCGACCACGGCCGCGTGGGAGGTCTTGCCGCCGCGCGAGGTGAGGATGCCCTCGGCCGCGATCATGCCGTCGAGGTCGTCGGGGTTGGTCTCGCGGCGGATCAGGATGACCTTCTCGCCGGAGCGGGACCACTTGACGGCGGTGTAGGAGTCGAAGACCGCCTTGCCGACGGCCGCGCCCGGGGAGGCCGCGATGCCGCGCCCGACCTGCTCCACCTTCGCGCTCTCGTCGAAGCGCGGGAACATCAGCTGGGCGAGCTGGGCACCGTTGACGCGGGTGAGCGCCTCGGCCTCGTCGATCAGGCCCTGGTCCACCAGCTGCGTGGCGATCCGGAAGGCGGCGCCCGCCGTGCGCTTGCCGACGCGGGTCTGGAGCATCCACAGCCGGCCGCGCTCGATGGTGAACTCGATGTCGCAGAGGTCCTTGTAGTGGTTCTCCAGCGTCGCCATGATCTGCATCAGCTGGTCGTACGACTTCTTGTCGATCCGCTCCAGGTCCGCGAGCGGCACGGTGTTGCGGATGCCCGCGACCACGTCCTCGCCCTGCGCGTTCTGCAGGTAGTCGCCGTAGACGCCCTGGTGGCCGGAGGCGGGGTCGCGGGTGAAGGCGACACCGGTGCCGGAGTCCGGGCCGAGGTTGCCGAAGACCATGGAGCAGACGTTGACGGCCGTGCCCAGGTCGTGCGGGATGCGCTCCTGTCGGCGGTAGAGCTTGGCGCGGTCGCCGTTCCAGGAGTCGAAGACGGCCTTGATGGCGAGGTCCATCTGCTCGCGCGGGTCCTGCGGGAAGTCCCGGCCGGCCTCGGTCTTGACGATCTTCTTGAACCTGGTGACGAGCTTCTTGAGGTCGGCGGCCTCCAGCTCGGTGTCGACGGTGACCTTCTTGGCCGCCTTCGCCGCCTCCAGCGCGTCCTCGAACAGCTCGCCGTCCACGCCGAGGACGGTCTTGCCGAACATCTGGATCAGGCGGCGGTAGGAGTCCCACGCGAACCGGTCGTCGCCGGCCTGCTTGGCCAGGCCCTGCACCGACTTGTCGGAGAGGCCGATGTTGAGGACGGTGTCCATCATGCCCGGCATGGAGAACTTCGCCCCGGAGCGGACCGACACGAGGAGGGGGTCGTCGGTCTGCCCGAGCTTCTTGCCCATCCTCTCCTCGAGGGCGGCGAGGTGCGCACTCACCTCGTCACGCAGTGCCGCCGGCTCCTCGCCGCTCTCCAGGTAGACCTTGCAGGCCTCCGTGGTGATGGTGAAGCCGGGCGGGACGGGAAGGCCCAGGTTGGTCATCTCGGCGAGGTTGGCGCCCTTGCCGCCGAGGAGGTCCTTGAGGTCCTTGTTGCCCTCGGTGAAGTCGTAGACGAACTTCACGCCCTCAACGCTGGTGCCGTGCTCAGCTACGTGGGGATCTTTGTTTTCCGACACGGGTCTCGACTCCTCGAGGACGCGGTGGCTGCCCTGACGGCGAGGAACATACCCAGATCGAAGGCGCCTGGGTACGTCCACTCGTGCGTCATGAGCCCGTAACCGGTCGTCTGCCAGCGGATCGAAAGTCAAAGCTTGGCAAGCCGTCATGGCTGGATGTTTTCACTTCTTGAACGCACGGAGCGCCGCCGGGCCGGTCCGCGCGCTCAGATGAGCATCAATCCGCACCTCTGATTTCGCTCGATGAACGATCAGGGGATGGCACTGAGTGCCAATCCTTGAGGAAGTGCAGCCGCCCATGATTCGCTCATCTGAGCGCATCCCTTATCAAGGGTGGCGAGAATCACGCTGTCACAGCGGACCGGATTTCACCATGCGGACGCGCGCCGGGACGACCGGACCGGGGAAATCCCCGCTGGTTGAACGCACCGGCCGGCGGCCCCGTACGGAACTGCGGCGGACCCGGACCCCCACGCCGGGTCCGCCTCCCCGACCGGGTTCCGCACGGGTGCGCAGCGGGTTCCACATGGGCACGCGAAGACCTCCGGACGCCCGTCCCCGCACGCTCGTGCCGGCCGGCACGGAGGGCCGAGAGGTCACCGGGGAGGGCGGGAGGACGCCGGGAGAGGGCGGGAAGCCCCGCCCGGGTGATCAGCCGCCGGAGGTGTCGAGTTCCGCGTCCTCGCCGACGCCCGCGCAGTCGTACGGGTCCTTCAGCCAGCCGTCCGGCAGCACCACCCGGTTGTTGCCGGACGTGCGGCCCCGGGGGCCGTCGGCGCCGGCCGGCCAGGGCTGGTCGAGGTCGAGCTCGTCGAGGCCGGCCCGCAGCTCCTCCAGCGAGGAGGTGACCGCGAGCCGCTTGCGCATCTCGGAACCGACGGCGAAGCCCTTCAGGTACCAGGCGACGTGCTTGCGGAAGTCGATCACCCCGCGGGACTCGTCGCCGATCCACTCGCCGAGCAGCGTGGCGTGCCGGACCATGACGTCGGCGACCTCCCGCAGCGTGGGACGCGCGAGGTCCTCGGTGCGCCCCTCGAAGGCCGCCACCAGGTCGGCGAACAGCCACGGCCGCCCGAGGCAGCCGCGGCCCACGACCACGCCGTCGCAGCCCGTCTCGCGCACCATCCTCAGCGCGTCCTCGGCCGACCAGATGTCGCCGTTGCCGAGCACCGGGATCTCCGGGACGTGCTCCTTCAGCCGGGCGATGGCCTCCCAGTCGGCGGTGCCGCCGTAGTGCTGGGCGGTGGTGCGGCCGTGCAGCGCGACGGCGCTCACGCCCTCCTCGACCGCGATCCGCCCGGCGTCCAGGTAGGTCAGGTGGTCGTCGTCGATGCCCTTGCGCATCTTCATCGTCACCGGCAGGTCCCCGGCCCCGCCGACCGCCTCGCGCAGGATGGCGCGCAGCAGGTTCCGCTTGTAGGGCAGGGCCGAACCGCCGCCCTTGCGGGTCACCTTGGGCACCGGGCAGCCGAAGTTGAGGTCGATGTGGTCGGCGAGGTCCTCCTCCACGATCATGCGGACGGCCTTGCCGACGGTCACCGGGTCGACCCCGTACAGCTGGATGGAGCGCGGCTTCTCGCTCGCGTCGAACGTGACCAGCTGCATGGTCTTGTCGTTGCGTTCGACCAGCGCGCGGGTGGTGATCATCTCGCTGACGAACAGCCCCTTGCCGCCGCTGAACTCCCTGCACAGGGTGCGGAAGGGCGCGTTGGTGATCCCGGCCATGGGTGCGAGCACGACGGGCGGCCGCACCTCGTGCGGGCCGATCCGCAGGGACGAGTTCGTGGTGGGAGTGGGCGTGGGCATTCCCCCATTGTCCCGCATGCCGCGGGGTACCCGGCGCGGTGACCGTGTAACGGTCATTAGTTAACCGCACTATCGAAACGGGCGTACGATGGAATCCATGCCCGAGCTCAGCCCCGGCCGCCGCATGCTGGTGCTCGCGATCTGCTGCATGAGCCTGCTGATCGTGAGCCTGGACAACACGGTCCTCAACGTCGCACTGCCCGCCCTGCAGAGGGACTTCGACGCGAGCACCTCGGGCCTGCAGTGGACCGTCGACGCGTACACGCTCGTCCTGGCCTCCCTGCTGATGCTCGCGGGCTCCACCGCCGACCGGATCGGCCGCAGACGGGTGTTCATGGCGGGCCTGGTGGTCTTCACCCTCGGTTCGGTGCTGTGCTCGCTGGCGCCGGACCTGTCGTGGCTGGTCGTGTTCCGGATGGTGCAGGCGGTGGGCGGCTCGATGCTCAACCCGGTCGCCATGTCGATCATCACCAACACCTTCACCGACCCCCGCGAGCGGGCCCGCGCGATCGGCGTGTGGGGCGCGGTCGTCGGCATCTCGATGGCCGCCGGCCCGCTGGTCGGCGGACTGCTGGTGGAGTCGGTCGGCTGGCGCTCCATCTTCTGGATCAACCTGCCGGTGGGCCTGGCCGCCCTGCTGCTCACCTGGCGTTTCGTCCCGGAGTCCCGCGCCCCGAAGGCCCGCCGTCCGGACCCGGTCGGCCAGCTCCTGGTGATCGTCCTGTTCGGCTCCCTCACCTACGCGATCATCGAGGCCCCGCACGCCTCCCTCCCGGTCGTCGCCCCCTTCGCCGCCGTCGCCCTGGTCGCCCTGCTCGCCCTGCTCCGCTACGAGCCCCGCCGCCGCGAACCCCTGATCGACCTGCGGTTCTTCCGCTCCGCCCCGTTCAGCGGTGCCACGGTGATAGCCGTGAGCGCGTTCGCCGCGCTCGGCGGTTTCCTCTTCCTGTCCACGCTGTACCTGCAGAACGTGCGGGGCCTGAGCGCCCTGGACGCGGGCCTGTGGATGCTCCCCATGGCCGTTCCGACCTTCGTGTGCGCCCCGCTCTCCGGCCGGCTGGTCGGCAGCCGGGGCCCGCGCCTGCCGCTGCTGATCGCCGGCGGCGCGATGACGGTCAGCGGACTGCTGTTCGCCCTCTTCGAGGCCGAGACCTCGAACGCCACCCTCTTCGCCGGCTACGTCCTGTTCGGCGTCGGCTTCGGCTTCGTCAACGCCCCGATCACCAACACCGCCGTCTCCGGCATGCCGACCGCGCAGGCCGGGGTGGCCTCGGCGGTCGCCTCCACCAGCCGTCAGCTGGGCCAGGCGCTGGGCGTCGCGGTGGTCGGCGCGGTGCTGGCGGCCGGCGTCGGCTCGTCGTCGTACGCGGACGCCTTCGTACCGGCCGCACGGCCCGGCTGGTGGATCCTCGCCGTGTGCGGTCTGGCGGTCCTGCTGGTGGGCGCGCTGACCTCGGGCCGCTGGGCCCGGCGGACCGCGGAACGCACCGCCGAGCGGCTGGAGTCGGCACAGGTCCGCCGGAGCGCGGGAGTGAGCGCCTGACCGGTCCGGCGGGAGCAGCGCCACGAGCCGGGGCCGCCCTGCGGGAGGGCCCCGCACGCGGTCACGAGGACGCCCGCCGCGTCAGCCGTCCCGCCCGCCCCCTCCCGCACCGCCCCGCGGCACCGCGCCGCGACGGGACCGGGGGCGGGGGCGGGGGCGGAATTCCCCGGTGAACACCGCCTGTTGACGTTGTTCTTGCCGCACACTCCTTGTCGTCCCCGAACCGGGGCAGAAGAAGAACGACATTCAACGGGGATGCCGGAGGAGTCATGCCGCAGACCGACGCGAGCAAGGTGAGCCGCTGGGACCTCCACGGCCGTGAACACGTCGTGCGCGTCCAACGCACCGGTGTGCAGCGGACGATCAGGTGTGACACGTGCGGCTGGCGCAGGGGCGCCCCGTTCCTGCCGTGGCTCAAGGCACAGCAACACCTCACGGAGGCCCACCAGGCGACGGTGGACCCGTCGAACGGGCGGGCGTCCACGACGAGGCCCCCGGTGCCCGGCCACTGAGTGGTCGGGCACCGGGGGCCCCGGTACGGCCGCGGAAGCGACTAGGCGCCGATCAGGCGGGACGCCAGGTAGCCCTCGATCTGGTCCAGCGAGACGCGCTCCTGCTTCATGGTGTCGCGCTCGCGCACGGTCACCGCGTTGTCGTCCAGCGTGTCGAAGTCGACGGTCACGCAGAACGGCGTACCGATCTCGTCCTGGCGGCGGTAGCGGCGGCCGATGGCGCCGGCGTCGTCGAACTCGATGTTCCAGTGCTGCCGCAGCGCCTGCGCCAGGCCCTTGGCCTTCGGCGACAGCTCGGGGTTGCGGGACAGCGGGAGCACCGCGACCTTCACCGGGGCCAGGCGGTGGTCGAGCCGCAGCACGGTCCGCTTCTCCATCTTGCCCTTGGCGTTGGGCGCCTCGTCCTCGACGTAGGCGTCGAGCAGGAAGGCGAGCATCGCCCGGCCGACACCGGCCGCGGGCTCGATGACGTACGGCGTCCAGCGCTCGCCGGCCTCCTGGTCGAAGTAGGAGAGGTCCTGGCCGGAGGCCTTGGCGTGGGCGCCGAGGTCGTAGTCGGTGCGGTTGGCGACGCCCTCCAGCTCGCCCCACTCGCTGCCGCCGAACTGGAAGCGGTACTCGATGTCAGCGGTGCGCTTGGAGTAGTGGGAGAGCTTCTCCTTGGGGTGCTCGTACCACCGCATGTTCTCCTCGCGCATGCCGAGGCCGGTGTACCAGTTCCAGCGCTGCTCCATCCAGTACTCCTGCCACTTCTCGTCCTCGCCCGGCTTGACGAAGAACTCCATCTCCATCTGCTCGAACTCGCGGGTGCGGAAGATGAAGTTGCCGGGCGTGATCTCGTTGCGGAAGGACTTGCCCATCTGGGCGATGCCGAACGGCGGCTTGCGACGCGAAGTGGTCTGCACCTGGGCGAAGTTGGTGAAGATGCCCTGGGCGGTCTCGGGGCGCAGGTAGGCGATGGAGCCGGAGTCCTGCGTCGGGCCCAGGTGGGTGGAGAGCAGGCCCGAGAACTGCTTGGGCTCGGTGAAGGTGCCCTTGTTGCCGCAGTTGGGGCAGTTGAGGTCGGCGAGGCCGTTCTCCGGGGCGTGGCCCTTCTTCTCCTCGTACGCCTCCTCCAGGTGGTCCGCGCGGAACCGCTTGTGGCAGGAGGTGCACTCGGTCAGCGGGTCCGTGAAGGTGGCGACGTGGCCGGAGGCCACCCACACCTCGGGGGCCAGGATGACGGACGAGTCGATACCGACCACGTCCTCGCGCGACGTCACCATGTAGCGCCACCACTGGCGCTTGAGGTTCTCCTTGAGCTCGACACCCAGCGGCCCGTAGTCCCAGGCGGCACGCTGGCCGCCGTAGATCTCACTGCAGGGGAATACGAAGCCACGGCGCTTGCTCAGGCTGACGATGGTGTCGATCTTGTCGGCGGCCACGGTGCTCTCTTCATTACGACGACGGGCGACGAAGCGAGGTGCTTCCAGCGAATGATTCAGATTACCGGCGGGGACGGGCCCTCGACCAAATCGGTCCCCCCATGCGGACCTCCCACCCGGTTTGTTGACAACGGTTTCCAGATTTGTTGAAAATGACTGTCATGAACGTACGACGACGCCCCATATCCGCGGCCGCCGTGGCCGCGGTCGCCGCCCTCGGCATCGGCACCCTCTCCGCCTGCTCCTCCGACAGTGCCGCCGCGGGCAACACCGACAAGTTCGACGTCGTCGCGTCCTTCTACCCGATGGCGTTCCTCGCCGAGCAGATCGGCGGCGAGCACGTCAACGTCACCAGTCTCACCCAGCCCGGCCAGGAACCGCACGACCTGGAGATCAGCGCCCAGCAGACCGCGCGGCTCCAGGAGTCCGACGCGGCGCTCTACCTCAAGGGCCTGCAGCCCTCCGTCGACGAGGCCGTCGGCCAGTCCGGGATCGCCACGAAGATCGACGCGGCCACCCTGACCACCCTCGAGGAGCACGGCACCGAGGCCGGCGAGCACGAGGAGGAGCACGCCGGGGAGGAGCACGCCCACGAGGACGAGCACGGCCACGAGCACGAGGGCGGCGAGGACCCCCACGTCTGGCTCGACCCGGTCAGGTACGCCGAGGTCGCCGAGGGCGTCGGCAAGGCCTTCGAGAAGGCCGACCCGGACCACGCCGCCGACTACAGGAAGAACACCGCGGCCCTGGTCGGCAAGCTGAACGACCTCGACGAGAAGTTCGAGACCGGTCTGAAGGACAAGAGGACCGGCGTCTTCATCACCACGCACTCCGCCTTCGGCTACCTCGCCGAGCGCTACGGCCTGACCGAGGAGTCCATCAGCGGCCTGGACCCCGACTCCGAGCCCAGCGGCGCGCGCGTGAAGGAACTTGAGAAGATGGCCGAGGCCGACGGCGTCACCACCGTGTTCTACGAGACGCTCGTCAGTGACCGGACCGCGAAGACCCTCGCCGGCGACGCCGGACTGAAGACGGACGTCCTCGACCCGCTCGAGGGCATCACCGACAAGTCCCGCGGCGACGACTACTTCCAGGTCATGGAAGCCAACCTCAAGGCCCTGCAGACGGCTCTGGGAGCCAAGTGATCGACCCATCGGAGGACGGCATGACCGAGCCCGTCATATCCCTGCGCGGCGTCCGCGCCGAACTGGGCTCGCGCCCCGTCCTGCGCGGCATCGACCTCACCGTGCGCCGCGGTGAGGTCGTCGCCCTGCTCGGTGCCAACGGCTCCGGCAAGTCGACGGCCGTGCGCAGCGTCATCGGCCAGGTGCCGGTCGGCGCCGGCGAGATCGAGCTGTTCGGCACTCCGCTGCGCCGGTTCCGCGACTGGGCGCGCGTGGGCTACGTCCCGCAGCGCACCACCGCCGCGGGCGGCGTGCCGGCCACGGTGACGGAGGTCGTCTCCTCCGGCCGCCTGGCCCGCACCCGCTTCGGCGTCTTCCGCAGGGCCGACCGCGAGGCGGTGCACCGCGCCCTGGACCTGGTCGGCATGGCGGACCGGGCCAAGGACTCCGTCGACGCGCTCTCCGGCGGCCAGCACCAGCGGGTCCTGATCGCCCGCGCGCTCGCCTCCGGACCCGAACTGCTGATCATGGACGAGCCGATGGCGGGCGTCGACCTCGCCAGCCAGGAGGTCCTCGCCGAGACGCTGAGGCACCAGGTCGCCGAGGGCGCCACCGTCCTGCTCGTCCTGCACGAACTGGGCCCGCTGGAGCCCCTGATCGACCGGGCGGTCGTGCTCCGCGACGGCTGCGTCCTGCACGACGGCCCGCCCCCGAAGGCCGTCGGCCAGCACGCCCTGCCCGGCCACGACCACGTCCACCCGCACGCTCCGGCGGGTACCGAACCGATCCGCACGGGACTGCTGAGCTGATGGAGATCCTGAACTACGCCTTCATGCAGCGGGCGCTGCTCGCCGCCGTCCTGGTCGGCATCACCGCCCCCGCCGTCGGCGTCTACCTCGTGCAGCGCCGCCAGGCCCTGATGGGCGACGGCATCGGCCACGTCGCCATGACCGGCGTCGGCCTCGGCTTCCTGCTCAGCTGGTCGCCGGTGTGGATGGCCACGCTCGTCTCCGTCCTCGGCGCCGTCCTGATGGAGCTGATCCGCTGGTACGGCAGGACCCGCGGCGACATCGCCCTCGCGATGCTGTTCTACGGCGGCATGGCGGGCGGCGTCATGTTCATCAACCTCGCGCCGACCGGCTCCAACGCGAACCTCACCTCGTACCTGTTCGGCTCCCTGTCGACGGTCTCCGAGTCCGACGTGACGGCCATCTGCGTCCTGGCCGCGTTCGTCGTCCTGGTCACGGTCGGCCTGCGCCGGCAGCTGTTCGCGGTCAGTCAGGACGAGGAGTTCGCGCGGGTCACGGGCCTGCCGGTGCGTGCCCTGAATCTGCTGACCGCGGTCACGGCCGCGGTCACGGTCACGGTCGCGATGCGCGTGGTCGGCCTGCTCCTGGTGAGCGCGCTGATGGTGGTCCCGGTCGCGGCGGCCCAGCAGCTCAGCCGCAGCTTCGCCGCCACCTTCGCCGTCGCCGTCGCGATCGGCGTGAGCGTGACCATCGGCGGCACGGTCACCTCGTACTACCAGGACGTGCCGCCCGGCGCGACGATCGTGCTGCTGACGATCGGCGCGTTCATCGCGCTGACCGCGCTGGCCACCCCGCTGGCCCGCCGCCGCGCCCGGGCGCTGGCCGCCGCACAACCCGGCGGCGATCCCGCGGAGTGCGCGATTCCGGCCAGCCGCGGGTCGACCGGCAAAGGCGGCGTCTGACTCCCCTCCGCCCGGGCTGGCACAATGGCCCGGGCAGTGGCAGACGTGAGGAGGCAATCCGGTGACGACCGCAGGACCGCCCGTGAAGGGCCGCGCCACCCGGCAGCGCGCCGCCGTGGCGGCCGCGCTCCAGGAGGTCGACGAGTTCCGCAGCGCGCAGGAGCTCCACGACATGCTCAAGCACAAGGGCGACTCGGTCGGGCTCACCACGGTCTACCGCACCCTGCAGTCCCTCGCCGACGCCGGCGAGGTCGACGTCCTGCGCACCGCCGACGGCGAGTCCGTCTACCGCCGCTGCTCCACCGGCGACCATCACCACCACCTGGTCTGCCGCAGCTGCGGCAAGGCGGTCGAGGTCGAGGGCCCGGCCGTGGAGAAGTGGGCCGAGGCCATCGCCGCCGAACACGGCTACGTCAACGTGGCGCACACGGTCGAGATCTTCGGCACCTGCGCGGAGTGCGCGGCGGCCTGAGGCGACCGGAGCCGCGGCGGCGGGTTCAGGGCAGCATGTCGCCGCGGTCCACGCACACGTAGGAACCGTCGTCGTCGCGCCCCACGCTGTCGTGGGACCAGCAGTGCAGCATCGGCGCGAGCGTCCACACCCGCAGCGCCGTCAGGGCCCCGAGGACGACGACGGCGGCCCGTCCCGCGTACGACCGCCGCCCGGCCAGTGCCGCTCCGCAGGCGGCGAGCAGCACCGCGCACACCAGCAGGTACACGGCGACCGGCGCCAGGTTCTCCCGCAGCCCCGGGAACGACTCCATCTCCACCGTGCTGCCGAAGGCGAGGAGCACGACGAGCCCCGCGAGGGCGAAGACGGCGGCCGCCGCGCACCCGCGGACGGCACGGGCGGCCGTCACCCGCGGGAGAGGTGGCGGTCGAGCAGGGCCCGCAGGATGTCGGTGCGTGCCGGCCGGAAGGCCGGCTCGACGACGCCGGTGCCGCTGTCGACGGTGTCCCGCCCCTGGTGAACCACGGGCGGGACCCTGGCGTTCCGTGTCACCGGTCAGGCCTGGGGCTGCCCGCCCTCCATGGCCAGCAGTTCCTCGTTCGGGATCGCGCCCCCGAAGCGGCGGTCGCGGGAGGCGAACTCGAGACAGGCCCGCCACAGGTCACGGCGGTCGAAGTCCGGCCACAGGACGTCCTGGAAGACCATCTCGGCGTAGGCGCTCTGCCACAGCAGGTAGTTGGACGTGCGCTGCTCACCGCTCGGCCGCAGGAACAGGTCCACGTCCGGCATGTCCGGGTAGTACATGTACTTCTGGAGGGTCTTCTCGTTGACCTTCGACGGGTCGAGCCGCCCGGCCCTCACGTCCTCGGCGAGCGCCTGCGCGGCGTCGGCGATCTCCGCGCGGCCGCCGTAGTTCATGCAGAAGTACAGCGTCAGCCGGTCGTTGTCCTTCGTCTGCTCCTGGGCGACCTGGAGCTCCTTGGCCACCGACTTCCACAGCTTGGGCATCCGCCCCACCCAGCGCACCCGCACGCCGAGCTCGTCGAGCGTGTCGCGGGTCCTGCGGATGAAGTCGCGGTTGAAGTTCATCAGGAAGCGCACCTCGTCGGGCGAGCGCTTCCAGTTCTCGGTGGAGAAGGCGTACAGGGAGATGGCGCCGACGCCCATCTCGATCCCGCCCTGGAGCACGTCCAGCACCCGCTCGGCCCCGACCTTGTGCCCCTCGGTGCGCGGCAGTCCCCGCTCCTTGGCCCAGCGCCCGTTGCCGTCCATGACGATCGCCACGTGGTTCGGGACCAGTTCCCCGGGGAGCTTCGGGGGCCGCGCGCCGGAGGGGTGCGGTTCCGGCGTCCTGTACTCCCGGCGCTGACGCCCCAGGAACCCGCGTACGGCCATGTGTCTCTCGTCTCCTCGTGCCGACGTCTGTACTTGCTTGCCGCGCTTACTTCTCGACGTACCGGAGCGAACGCAGCCCGCGCTCCAGGTGCCAGTGCAGGTAGGCGGACACCAGCCCGCTCCCCTCCCGGACGTACCGCGCCTCGCACGCGTCCGCGGTCTCCCAGTCTCCCGTGAGCAGCGCGCCGAGCAGTTCCAGGGCCTGCGGCGAGGGCACGACGCTGCCGGGCACCCGGCAGTCGACGCAGACGGAACCGCCGGACGCGACCGAGAAGAACCGGTTCGGTCCGGGCATCCCGCACTTCGCGCAGTCGGTGAAGCTGGGTGCGTAGCCGTTGACGGCGAGGGAGCGCAGCAGGAACGCGTCGAGGACGAGGTGCGGGGCGTGCTCGCCCCGGGCGAGCGTCCGCAGGGCCCCGACCAGCAGCAGGTACTGCTGCACCGCCGGCTCGCCCTCGTGGTCGGTGAACCGCTCGGCGGTCTCCAGCATCGCCGTGCCGGCGGTGTAGCGGGCGTAGTCGGTCACGATCCCGCCGCCGTACGGTGCGATGGTCTCGCTCTGCGTGCACAGCGGCAGGCCGCGCCCGACCAGCTCGCTCCCCTTCGAGAAGAACTGCACGTCCACGTGCGAGAACGGTTCGAGGCGCGCGCCGAACTTCGACTTCGTCCGGCGCACCCCCCTGGCCACGGCGCGTACGCGCCCGTGACCGCGCGTGAGCAACGTGATGATCCGGTCCGCCTCACCCAGCTTCTGGGTGCGCAGCACGATGCCGTCGTCGCGGAACAGACTCATGGCATCCATTGTCGCCCACGTTCAAGGCACCTCACCGCGGCCGAGGGCGTCGGCGTGCGCCGTCGCCGCGCGCAGCCGCTCGGCGGGGGTCGCCCGGTGCACGGCACCGGGGGCGGCGTCCCACTCCCTGCCGCCGCCGTACGGCCTCAGCCGGACGTAGGGCCCCTCGTGCCCCATGACGATGCCGATCCGCCCGGTGCGGGTGTCCACGACGCAGGCGCCCGCAGGGGGCCTCACCGCGCCACCGCCGTCACCGCCGCCGCGATGCGCCGGGCGGTCTGCGCGGAGCACCGCCCCGGTTCGACGAGCGGACAGGGCGCCTCCCGCGCACGGCTCACCGGGTCCAGTCCCGGTGACGGCAGCGTGATTCCGGCCTTCGCGAGTGCCGCCCGCAATTCCTCCACCGCTTCCTCCGCTTCTTCGACGCAGCGCGCCGAGTGCCGTGCCTCCACCGTGATCCCCCCTTTCCTTTCGGCTTTCACCCTTGGCGTCCCCGCGATGACGCTGTGCGCCTGCACTCGGGAAGAGTCTGCACACCGCAAGTGCGGCACTGCGCAAAGAGATCGAGAAGGGGGGCGGCAATGGCCAGCGGTTCGCACCGAGCCGCGCGGGAGTTCTCCGGGACAAAGCCGGAACGCCGGTCCCAGAGGGCGGAGTTCACGCAGGTGGAGCCGCCGGGGGGCACGTGCGTGCACACCCGGCGACCGTACCGGCCGGTTCGAACAGGCCATCCGTGAATCACCCTTGGACGGGGCACGGCGGATCGACGAGGTACTGCAAACCGACGGTGTTCTCGGGCGGACGCGGCACGAGCCCGTCAGGGACCGGGCGTATGCGGAGCCCTTCGCGCACCCGGCCGAACCGGAGCGGCCGGCCGCTGAAATCCACGCGTACGCGCCGACCGCACTCCCGGGCCTCCCGCACACGCGGAAGCAACCACCATCCCCTTCCCCGGCCCGTTCCCCCGACTGCAAGGCCGTCCCGGCCTCCCCTCCCCCACGGGACGGGCACTTCCCTCACCCCCGCCCTGGGGCAGACCCCCTCACGGAAACGCCCGTTGCCCGGATGTGAGACGCGACGGCCGTCCGGGAGGCTCGGGGCATGACGCAGACCACACGCACCACCCTCCTCGCCGCCGTGCCCGCCGCCCTCCTCGTCTCCCTGCTCCCGCCGCTGACCGCCTCCGCCGTACCCGGCCCGGCAGCCCCCGCGCCCTCCCTCTCCTGGGGGCCGTGCGCGGGGCGGAGGCGGACGGCTCCGCCCCGCGGCAGCAGTGCGCCACCCTCCGCGTCCCCATGGACCACGCCGATCCCCGCGGCCCGGAGATCTCCCTCGCGCTGTCCCGGATCCCCGCCGAGAACCCGCAGGCCCGGCGCGGGGCGCTGTTCCTCGTCCCCGGCGGGCCGGGGGGCTCCAGCCTCGGCGACCCCTCCGGGAAGGGGCGGAAGCTCCCCCAGGAGGTGCGCGACCGGTACGACCTGATCGGATTCGCCCCGCGCGGGATCGCCCCGTCCACCTCCGTCGGCTGCGGGCTGGAGCACGGCGACCTGGCCCCCTCGAAGCTGCGCCCCTGGCCCGCCCCGGACGGTTCGGTCGACGAGAACATGGCCACCGCGCGGCGCACGGCGGACGCCTGCGCGCGCAACGGGGGCGAACTGATCCGGCACCTCAGCACCGCCGCCAACGTCCGCGACCTCGACCGCGTCCGGGCCGCGCTCGGCGAGCGGAGGATCTCCGTGTGGGGCGTCTCGTACGGGACGTACGTCGGGGCCGTGTACGCCCAGAAGTTCCCGCACCGGACGGACCGGGTCGTGCTGGACAGCAACGACGACCCCGACCCGACCCGCGTCGCGCGCGGCTGGCTCGCCGCGTACGAGCAGGGTGTCGAGGACGTCTTCCCGCACTTCGCCGCGTGGGCGTCGGCGCCCGGGAACCCGGACCGGGTGGCGGAGACGGCCTCCGAGGTGCGCCCGGCGTTCCTGCGGCTGGCCGCCCGCCTGGACCGCGAGCCGATCCCCTGGCCCGGTGCCAACCCCGAGGAGCTGAACGGCAACGTCCTGCGCCAGACCATGCTGGACAGCCTCTACCAGCCCGGCCGCTACCCCACCCTGGCGAAACTGATGCTGGCCGCGCGCCACGGCACGGTGCCGCCCGCGCCGGCCGCCCCGCCGGAGCCGGCGGTGCAGAACGTCACCGCCGTGAGCGCGGGGACGATCTGCAACGACGTCGCCTGGCCCACGTCCCCCGCCGTGTACGAGAAGGGCGTCGCCGAGAGCCGCGCGAAGCACCCCCTCACGGCCGGCATGCCCCGCAACGCCCTGCTCTGCGCCGCCTGGCCCCACCCGCCCCGCGAGGCTCCGGTGCGGATCACCGACCGGGGGCCGTCCAACGTCCTGCTCGTCCAGAACGAGCGGGACGTCGCCACCCCGCTCGGCGGCGCGCTGAAGCTGCGTGAGGCGCTCGGCCGCCGGGCCGTGATGGTGACCGTGGATTCCACCGGTCACGGCGCGTACCTCGCCCACGGCAACGAGTGCGGCGACCGCACGGTCTCCCGCTTCCTCGCGACCGGCGAGCGTCCCGGCCGGGACCTGTACTGCCGCTAGAGCACGGCGGCCGGCGTCCTGGGGGCGGTGGCCAGGCGCAGGCCGACCTCCACCAGGGTCCAGCCGAGGCGGGTGCGCAGGTGCCGGGGACGCCGGGCGGAGGCGGCGAGGCGGTGGGCGTCGGCTTCCGCACGGAGGCCGGCGGCGCGCAGGTGGTGCAGGGCGAGGTGGTTGTGCGGATGCATCGGGCGGCCTCTCAGTCCGTACGGACGGGGATGACGTGGGTGTGGACGCGCACCCGTTCGGCGTCCGGGGTGCCGTCGTCGGGCGCCGACGCGCGGTAGCTCTCCACGAGGTCGTGCATCTTGTGGACGAGTTCCCGGGCGAGCTCGGGAGTGAGGCGCAGCGTCCAGTCGCTCATGTCGGAGGCGCGGCGCCACTCCTCGGGCCAGTCGTCGCTGGTGCCGAGCCAGGTGGCGAGCTCCCGGGTGTGGTGGTTGGCGACCTCGTGCAGGAACAGGTCGGCGGCCCCGCGCACCTCCGGGTCGCCGTCCTCGAGCAGCGTCTCGTCGAAGCGCACGCCCTTGTGGACCGCCTTCCACCACCGCTCCCGCCCCTTGCCGTGCTCCGGCGCGTCCTCGACGAAGCCGTGAGCCGCGAGCTGACGCAGGTGGTAGCTGGTGGCGCCGCTGGACTCTCCGAGTCTCGCGGCCAGTCGCGACGCGGTGGCCGGCCCGTCGTGCCGCAGGGCGTTCAGCAGCTGCATGCGCAGGGGGTGCGCGAGTCCGCGCAGCGCGCGGGCGTCGAGACGGCGCACCTGCGGGTCCTGGGGCTCGTTCATGAACAAGAGGATAGCGATGCAAAGAACCCGTTGCAAGGTTTTTTTGCAATGGGTTCTTTGCATCGCCGCCCCGAAGGACTTCCCGGCGCCCGCCCGCGGGCATCCGCCGAAGACCGAGCGGCCGGGGCGTGCACCGGGACACGCACCGAGGCATGCACCGACGGCATCTTCCGGACCGCTCGTCGGACCGGAGGATGAACTGCCGATGACGCCGTTGGCGTGACGTTTCCCCTCGGTCGCAACCGGGACCGACGCGGCCGGCCTCCTGTCCTGCAGAACCGACACCCTTGGGTGAGGAGACCGACATGACCGCCACCGTTTTCGAGTACGGCCCGAAGCACGCCTGCGCCGAGGGCGACTACCTGCTCTCCCCGCCGAACCCGGCCGACCGTCTCGACATCGGCATCGCCCCGCGCGACCGCCGGCGGCTGGAACTCCAGGCGGCCCTCACCGCGGCCGGCATCCCGCCCCGCCCCGAGGACCGCGAGGCCATCGACAGCCTCAGCGCGCTGTCCGCCGGCATCAACACCACCATCCAGCGCTGGCTGCACCACACGCTCTGACGGACACGGACACGGACACGGACACGGCCCCGGACCCGGACGCCGACGCGGAGACGGCCCCGCGTCACGAACTCCCCGGTGCCGCTGCCGGAGCGCAGGCCGTGCCGGCGCTCAGCCCCGGTCGACCATCCAGGTGCCGTCCTCCTCGTCGTCGACCCGCACCTCCAGTTCGCGCAGGCTCATGCCGGCCTCCCAGAGCTCCCTGAAGCGCTTCATCCGGTCCTGGACGTGGTCCGGGCGGGCGATGAGCCGGGTCCTGACGTTGACGTCGCGCAGGTCCTGGTCGATCTCGAAGGACACCGTCTCGTCGTAGACGATGAAGTCGTTGGTGGTGCCGCGCAGCAGGTGCGGCGGCAGTTCCGGCAGGACCGCCACCCGCACCTCGATGTGCAGCACCTCCTGCTCCTCGCACAGCCGCAGCAGCCGGTCGTCCAGTTCCCGCGCGCTCTCCAGCAGGAACAGCCGCCGTACCGGCACCCCGTGCTCGACGATCGCCTCGTGCTGGGCGTGGAGGTAGCGGCTGGCGGGCTCGCTGTTCCAGAACTCCCGGTCGACGGAGGTGCTGGTGGCGCAGATGGAGTCCTCCGCGGCGCGGGTGAGGGTGAGCATCCAGTCGTGGTTCTCGCCGGGGCACTCCACGGTCAGGGTGGTGAGGTCCGTCATGTACCCGATCACCCGCTGCATCTCCAGGCGGACGAAGGTGGACAGGATCGGGGGCCCGGGTGCCAGCACCTCGGCGAAGTTGGTGGCCAGGTCGGGCACCGCCTCGATGCGGACCCGGGCCGGCGCCGGAGGGGGGTCGGCGGGGCGGGGCGGCTCGGCGAGACGGGTCTCGACGAGCTGCTTCACGTCCTCGGTGTGCCGGACCAGGTCGCTGTGCAGGTCGTCGTGGCGCCGCAGCCCGTCCCGCACGGTGGCGGCGGTCTCGGCCAGCAGGCTCTCCGTCCGCCGGATCCGTTCCTCCGCCGTCCGGTCCGGTGCGAGGAGGTGCTGGACGGCCACCGCGGCGGCGGCGCAGAGTCCGGCGGCGGCGAGCTGCCGCGCCGGTCCGTCCTCCGGGCTCAGCAGTGCGGCGGCGCCCCAGGCGAGGAGGCCGAGGACGAGGCCGACCAGCAGCCGGCGCGGCCACGGGGCCGGGGCGGCGTCCCGGTCCGGCCCCGCGGCCGCGAGGGCCGCCGGTGGCCCGTCCGGGGCGGATGCCGTGCGGGGCTGGTCCTGCGGGCCGGGGACCGTCCGGTCGCCCGTGCGGTCGGGCGGGCCCGCCGTGCCGGACGGGGCCGCCGCTTCTTCGGGCTGGGGTGACTGTGCCGTGCTCATCTCGCTTCTCCCCCCGTTGGGATGCGCGTCAGGTCGGGGTGCGGGGATGTGCGTGGGGTCGGGCCGGGTCCGCTCGGGGCCGGTGGGCCGCTGGGGAGTGTCGGGTCAGGGAACCGGCTCCACCTCCCGGTACGGCGAGGGGATCGCGTGCAGGGTGAGCTGGTCGCGGATGCGCTGCACCAGCGTCTGCCACTGCCGGGTGAAGCCGGGCTGCTTCTCCAGCGCGTCCCACAGCGGGGCGAGCTCCCCCGCCACCCGGGCCCGCGGCATCCACAGGTGCAGCAGGTGGTCGACGGCGGGCCGCAGCGCCCCGACGACGGGCGGAAGGCCGCCCTCCGCCGGCGGCCGCGGCCGGGCGGGCGGCGGCGCGGATCCCAGGCGGATGCCGTCCAGGATGCGGACCACCGTGGTGAGCAGCCAGTCGTGCAGGGCGAGGTCGTCGCAGAGGCCGGCGATCTCGGCGCTGCGGACGCCCTCGGGGACCCGCAGCCGTACGGTGCGCAGTTCGTCCTCGGCGAGGGTGAACCGCTCGATCGACGGGCCCTCGCCGGGGTCCGCGGGCAGGGCCACCCAGCGGAGCCGGGTGGGGCGGGACTTCAGGGGCGGCCGCTGGTCGAGCAGGGGGTGGCGCAGCAGCCACGTGAGCAGCCCGTCGGCGATCAGGCCGACGTCGAGTTCGCCGTGCCGCCCGCCGCCGAGCAGCCCCTGGGCGACCGCCTCGCGGGGCAGTCTCCCGAACGGCTCGACCACCCCGGGCCGCACCAGGTAGTGGCCCCAGGGCCGGCGGTGGTCGGGTCCGGTGGCGGGGACGCGGAAGTACGCGGAGCTCTGCAGGACGCGTCCCTCGGTGAGCGAGGCCCGTGCGGCGACCGTGCCGACCGCGCGGACCCTGGAGCCGTTGGCGCTGGGCAGGGGGCAGTCGACGCCGGTGAGGGTGTCGGGGGAACGCCCGTAGAGGTTGGGGCGTTCGGAGAGCAGGACCCGCTCGTCGGCGCGCAGTCCGAGGAGCTGGGCGGCGGCCCGGCTGTCGAGCGCCTGCCGGGCGGGCAGCAGGCAGGTGCGGACCTCGCCGCAGGCGAGCACGGCGCGCGGTGCGCCCTCCCCCGGCCGCATGTCACTCCCCCGCGTAGAAGACGTAGGAGATGCGGTCGGCCACCGAGTCGGGGACGGCCACGGACTCGTGGGCGGACCGTTCGGCGACCTGGCGCAGCGCTTCCGGGTCCACCTCGGTCTGGTCGAGGATCACCCGGACGGCGTGCTCGACGGGTAAGAACCGGTTGGGCAGCACCGAGCAGGTCCGGTAGGCGGCGAACGGGTCCGCCCGGGGGTTGAGCCGGATCAGCGGGGGCAGTTCGTCCCAGTCCTCCGGGAAGCCGGAGGCGGTGTGCGGCTGGGGTGTGAGGACGGCCTCGCCCCGGTTGCGCAGCAGTCCGAGGCGGACGAGCTGCCACACCGCCGCGAGGAAGGGGCAGGACCAGGTGCGGTGCCCGTCGGGGGTCTCGCTCCAGAGTTCGACGTCCAGGAAGACCGAGTGGCGGCGGGCCGCGGTCTCCTTGGGCGGCTGCCAGGCGGTGGCCTTGCGCATCGCCTGCGGGGCGCGCGCGACGGGGCTGCGCTCGCCGTTGGCCAGCCAGCCGGCCTGGGCGGCCGGCGGGCGGAGGCCGTAGCTGCCGGGCGGCGGTTCCTCGACGAGGCGGCCGGCCACCGCCTCGGCGACCGGCACCTTGCCGGCGTCCGCGCAGCCGGACTCGCGGGCCAGGTAGTCGACGGTCACTCCGGCCCGCTCGGCCTCCGCCAGCAGCAGCGGGACGAGTTCGGCGGGGCTGGAGAACCGGGTGAAGTAGTCGTCGATCAGGAAGCAGGTGCTGACCCGGGGGCGTCTGCCGCCGGCCCGGTCGGCCGCCGCGGCGCGCGCCGCCTCCGCCCAGGGGCGGACCCGGTCGAAGTGGCGCCGCAGGTGCCCGGGGCCGCGCTCGAAGTCCTCCATGTACAAGTGGCCCAGCTCCAGGGAGAGGTGGGACAGCGGCACCGCCTGGGTCCGTGGTTCGGCGGTGGTCTCGCGGAACACCGCTTCCGTCATGGCCGCCCCCAGTGGGATTCGTCGGTCAGGCGCCGGGCGATCTCCTCCAGCGCCTCCAGGGTCTCCTTGTTGGCGATCTGGGTGGCGAGCACGTCCTCCTCGGTGATCAGCTGTTCGCGCCACTGCAGGATGGGCTCCAGCGGTACGACGCCGAGGACGACGCTGTCACCGATGCGGTGCTCGGCGGCGAGCCGGCGCAGGGACTCGTCGCAGGACTGCATCCAGGCGGCCTGGGCGGGCGAGCCCTGGGCCCACAGCGGCGACTCGGGATCGGGCACGGCGGCCCGGACGAGGCGGATGTTGTCCCGCAGGGTCTGCTCGTCGTGCCCGCGGTCGATCCCGCTCCTGATGATGCCGTTCTCCTTGTGGACGAGTCCGGAGGCGGCGATCACGTGCTGCCGGGTCCAGCGGTGGAAGACGAGCCAGCGGAAGGGGACGTAGCGCATCCGGGGGTGGGCCGTCGCCGCCAGGACCATGTCCACGGCGTAGCTGCGGCCGGCGCTCAGGTCCACCACGATGAGGTCGAACTCGCCGTTGAGCCGCAGCAGGAGGTCGACGCACCGCTCCAGGGCGTCCTCGTCGGTGGCGAACTCGCCGCCGCCGGCGTCGCCGGGGAGGAGGACCAGGCGGCCGGCCTGGTTGGGCCGGGCGCGCAGCAGGGGGTGCTCGGTCTGCCGCCAGACGTCGATCCTGGCCGGTTCGGTGACGTCGCCCTCGAGGTAGGAGTGCAGGCCCCGCTCCTCGGTGCCGCGCATCGCGTCGGGGACGTCGAAGACGGCGGCGGCGGTCGGTGAGCCGAAGTCGAAGTCGACGTACGCCACGTGATCGCCGGAGAGGGCCCGCTGGTAGGCCAGGTTGGCGCTGGTCACCGAGCGGCCCGTGCCTCCTTTGTCGGAGGCGGCGAAGACGAGCACGGCTCACACCTCCTGGGTGGCGGCGTCCCGGGCCTGGGCCAGGGTGTCGAGTTCCCGGAGCACGGGCAGGGCCAGGGCGAAGGCGGTGGCGGGCCGGTCGTCGACCAGGCTGCGGGCGTGCTCCAGGCGGCTTTCTATGCTCCGCATGGCCCGTCCCCGGTTCCCGTCGGCGGTGACGGAGGCCTCCATCTGCTCCTTGCCGAACAGGTGGGTGGCCTCGCTGAGCAGTTCCCGGGCCAGCTGGGCGAGTTCGGGACTGCGGATCGGCTGCTGCTCGTACAGGTTGCGGGCGGCGACCAGGCACTCGGTGACGCGTTCGGTGATGCTCCAGGACAGGCGCGGGTTGAGGCCGCGCGCGTCCGGGTAGACGGCGCGCGCGTTGTCCCAGAGGCCGGCGCCCACGCCCTCCTCGATCCGCCGCTCCCACAGGTGCTCGAACGTCTGCTCGGCGAGGCGCAGCAGGCGGTCCTGGGCCTCGATGTTCCGGGAGAGTTCGGCGAGTTGGATGCTCCGCTTGAGCAGCTGGGCCGAGAAGTCGGTCATCCGCCACTGCAGCAGCGTCCCGGAGCGCTCGGAACCGGCGAGCGGCATGAGGACGCCCGGGTCGTGCAGTCCGACGGCGGGGTCGTTCCGCGTCATCCGGCTGGTGACCCGGCCGCGGTCGGCGAGGCGCTCCATGATGGCGACGGTGCGGGTGAGGTCGTCGTCGGTGGCCTTCCGGCGGACCAGGTCGTGCACGAGGATGGCCGCGACGGTCAGGGAGAAGTACTCCGACTCCAGCCGCAGGCCGGTGGTCTGCCAGGGGAGGTCCTCCAGGGGCCAGCGCTCGCTGCCGAAACGGGCGACGGCCGACCAGTACTGCTGGCTGAGTTCCCAGCGGAGGCGTAACGCCTCGGCGAGTTTCTGCTGGTCGGCGTCCAGCAGGCCGAGGGTGAGGGTGCGGTCGGAGAAGAGGTCCTGGATGCCGTCCAGGGCGACCACGGTGAAGTACACGTAGGGCAGCCGGTCGGCGATGCCGTCGGGCTGGCCGGGGACCGGGACGTCCAGGTCGGTGATCTTCGGCGCGTCCTTCACCACGCCCCAGGCCCAGCCGCACTCGAAGAGCTGGCTCTCGTCCCGGATGCTCTCGTCGACCTGGATGCCGCGGCTGAGGCTCTCGATGATCGTGGCGCGCAGCGGGCGGAACCGGCGGGAGAACTGCTGGAGCACCGCCCGGTCGGACTGTCTGTTCTGCCCGATGACCTGGATCAGCCGCCGGCCCTGCTCGGACTCGGCGTCGAAGACGTTGACGGTGAAGGAGCGCAGCAGGCTGACCATCGCGGAGGTCAGGCGCGTGTTGGTGGCCTCCCTCAGCTCGCCGAGCGCCTTGCGCACCTCGGGGCGGGTGGTGCTGCTCTCGTAGACCTTGAGGAACCCGAGGGTCGCCAGGCAGAGCGTGACGGACATGGAGTAGGAGTCGACCACTCCCAGCTTGCCCTGCTCGTAGGTGAGTTCCTGGCCGGGGTCGACCGGCTTGAAGTACGGTCCGCCGGCGAAGGTGGGGCTGTCGTCCGGCCCGGTGTAGGTGCGCATGAACTGGGTCAGCGCGGTGATCAGGTTGGGGGGGATCTCCAGCCGGCTGCCGACCCGCTCCAGCGCGCGCAGCACGTCCCGCTCGGTGGTGTCCGGCTGGTCGAGGCGGAACGCGGGGACCTCGGTGGCGGGGTACAGCAGACAGAGCAGCCGCTCGGCGTCCGCGACGCTGCTCAACCCGTCGGTGTCCCCCCAGACGAGTTTCCCGTCGTCGAACATCTGGCGGGCCGCGGCCCGCCAGACGTCCAGCAGGTGCTGGCGTGGCTTGATCTGCATCCCCGTACCCCTCGTACAGATCCGGTTGCCCTGTGTTCCGTCATGGTCCCCGTTCCTACGGGGCCGCAATCGCCGCGTTGCGCCGCCCCAGCGCGAGGATCATCCCCTCGTGTCCCGGCCGCACCATGTGGTGCAGATCGTGGATCTCCAGCTCGGCGGTGAAGTGCTCCAGATTCTCACGGACCCGGTCCTCGTTCACCCGGTAGGCCGGATACCGGTGGTCGCCGACCTGGTATCCGACCGACTCCTTCATGAACGCGGCGGCGAACGGGGCCCCTTCGTTCAGCACGTCCATGAAGCACCGCACGCCCCGCCGGAACTCCTCGGGGCACTCGGACATGGAGTCGGCGACGAAGAACATCGTCCCGATGTCCCAGCGCCGCTGCCCGTCGAGGTCGAGCAGGTTGGCCCGCTCCACGCGGACGATCTCGCCGAACCGGCCCCTCGGTTCGACGTCGCGGTAGGCGGGGGCCTCGCGCAGCACCTCCCAGAAGGCGTCCCAGGCCGGGTCGTAGCCCTCGGGGGACGCCTGCCGCTCCAGGTACTCGATGTTCGGACGCGCGTACTCGAGCAGCAGGATCTTCTCGCACCAGGGGAGCATGGACAGGGCGGGATAGAGGTTCGCCCCGGCGCCGACGTCGACACCGCGCACCGAGTCCGGGACGCCCCGGGCGAAGCAGCGGGTGAAGTAGTCGCGCATCAACCGCACGATCAGCAGGTCGACCTCGAGCGGGGTCCGGTAGTTGAGGTCGACGTACACCTCTGGATCGAACTTCGACCACGGTGCGTCGGCGTTGCGATCCATCATCACCCTGCCGTATTCCCTCGCGCATCGGACAAGACCGTGTGCCCTGTCTGCGCGCCGTCGTGGACGCGGCAGGTGAAGCGGCATCTCCGGTGCTCGCACCGTAGGCGGACACGGCACGCGGAGACAGCCAGGAACACGCCAGTCCTCATGGAGCGGGCGCACGCCAGGCGCACGTCAGCATATCCCCGCACACGCGAACTCGCCCTTGCGAGGGGAGAGTTGGGCGCTCACTCTAGCCAGGAGCAGTCACCGGCCGCCACCGGACGTCTCATTCCTCCGGGTGAACGGGCCGGTGCCTGTCGTGTTGACGTCCGCACGTCCCGACTGGGGGGTGGCATGACCGCCGAACCGCTGGAGCGCGCCCTGGACCGCCACGAGCACCTGCCGGGAACGGCACCGTTCCCGGGCCCGCGGCACCTGGTCCTACGGGCGGCACGGGAGTCCGATCTGCCCGAACTGCGGCGGCTCGACGTGGAGGTCTTCCAGGAGGTCGCCTATCCGGCGTTCCTGCTGCGCCAGCTCTACGACATGTACGCCGAGCACTTCCTGGTCCTCGACGAGGGCGAGGGCCGCCTGCGCGGCTACGTCCTGGCCGCCACCACGGCGCTCAACCGCGACAGCTGGATCCTCGGCCTGTGCGTGACCGAGGACCGCCGCCGGCACGGACTGGGCCGGGAGCTGATGGTGGAGGTCCTGGCGCGGCTGCACCGCAGCGGGATCGAACAGGTCCGGCTGACCGTGGAACCCGCCAACCGTGCCGCGATCCTGCTGTACCGCTCCCTGGGCTTCCGTCCCGAGCAGCCGGACGCGGGCCTGCGCCGGGACTACTTCGGCCCCGGCGAGGACCGCCAGGTCATGCACCTGGAACTGCCCCGGCCGCACTGAACCGCTCCCCCGTCCGGCAGGACGGCAGGGGGCCGGGGGGGCCGGGGGGCCGGGCGGTCAGGACGGCGTCCGTGCCGCCGCCAGCAGGCGGGTCACGTCGTCGGAGCAGATGGTGAGGGCCGCGCCCACGGTGGCCAGGGTGTCGCGCTCGGCGGGGGTGTAGGGGCCGTCGGCGAGGGCGATGCGGGCGCCCTGGAGGAGGATCGACTCGCGGCCGGGGGCGGCGAGGTGCGGGGCCAGCGGGTCCAGCGCCTCGTGCAGCTCGATGGCGAGGCCGGCCGCGCAGGGTCCTCCGGTGAACCGGCCGGTGTCCGCCTCCAGCGCCTCGACGAGCGCGGCCAGCTGTTCCTCCGTGCAGTCGTCGAAGCCGGCCGCGCGCACGGCGGCCACGGCCGTCTCCAGCGACGCGCGCGAGCAGGCGCCGCCCGCGGCCAGCACCGCGAGGGCGACGGTGTGCACGGCGTCACGGAGCATCGCGGAGAAGCGGGTGGTGGTGGGGTGGTCCAGGACGTCGGTGCCGAAGTGGTGGCGGCAGGCCGCGCATTCGACGACCGGCCCGGTCCCTCCGCGCGGCAGCACGGGGACGCCGAGGAGGGCGAAGCGGCGCTGCCCGGTCAGCCGCTGGTAGTTGCGGTCGCCGCCGCAGCCGGGGCAGAAGAACTCGCCGTCCCCGACGGACGTCCAGGTCGTCCGGGTGCCCATCAGGCGCGACAGTCTGGTGGCAGCGGCACGGCCGTTGGTTCCCCGTCCTGGCAGCACGTCGCACCTCCATAACGCCGCAGCACCATCGCCGCGCACGCGTGATGTTAGCCACATCCACGAGGCGGAGTCAGTACCCGGGACGAGACCTCTCCGTGACCTGCACAGCATTTGGCCGGTATGCGACGGGGCCCCGCCCGCCCGAAAAGGCGGACGGAGCCCTCAAACCCCACGAAAAGGCTGCTCAGCGCGTTGCGCGGTTGACGGCCGAGACGACCGCCTTCAGCGAGGCGCGGGTGGTGTTCGCGTCGATTCCGATGCCCCACAGAACCTTGTCGCCGATGGCGCACTCGATGTAGGAGGCGGCCTGCGCGGAGGCGCCCTCGCTCATCGTGTGCTCCTGGTAGTCCAGCAGGCGCACGTCGATGCCGATGCCCTGCAGCGCGTGGAAGAACGCCGAGATCGGACCGTTGCCGGTGCCGACCAGGGTGGTCTCCACGCCGTCGACCTCGGCCTCCACCGTCAGGGTGTCCACGCCGTCGCGGTCGGTCGTGCTCTGGCCGTTCCTGACCTGGATGCGGCCCCAGGGGTTGTCCGGGTTGGGCAGGTACTCGTCCTGGAAGGTCACCCAGATGTCGGCCGGGGTGACCTCGCCGCCCTCGGCGTCGGTCTTCGCCTGGATGATCTTCGAGAACTCGATCTGCATCCGGCGCGGCAGGTCCAGCTTGTGGTCGTTCTTCAGGACGTAGGCGATGCCGCCCTTGCCGGACTGCGAGTTGACGCGGATGACGGCCTCGTAGGAGCGGCCGACGTCCTTGGGGTCGATGGGCAGGTACGGGACCGCCCACTCGAGGTCGTCGACGGTGACGCCCTTGGCCCTCGCGTCGGCCTCCATGGCGTCGAAGCCCTTCTTGATGGCGTCCTGGTGGGAGCCGGAGAAGGACGTGTAGACCAGGTCGCCCACGTACGGGTGGCGCGGGTGGACCTCCATCTGGTTGCAGTACTCCCACGTGCGGCGGATCTCGTCGATGTCGGAGAAGTCGATCTGCGGGTCGACGCCCTGGGAGAACAGGTTCATGCCCAGGGTGACCAGGTCGACGTTGCCGGTGCGCTCGCCCTGTCCGAACAGGCAGCCCTCGACGCGGTCGGCGCCGGCCATCAGGGCCAGCTCGGCGGCGGCGACGGCCGTGCCGCGGTCGTTGTGCGGGTGGACCGACAGGCAGACGTACTCGCGGCGGGACAGGTTGCGGCCCATCCACTCGAAGCGGTCGGCGTGCGTGGACGGCGTGGAGCGCTCGACGGTGGCGGGCAGGTTGAGGATGATCTCGCGGCCCGGGCCGGGCTGGTAGACGTCCATCACCGCCTCGCAGACCTCCAGCGCGAAGTCCAGCTCGGTGTCGGTGAAGATCTCGGGGCTGTACTGGTAGCCGAACTCGGTCTCGGGGCCCAGCAGTTTCTCCGCGTACTCCATCACCAGGCGGGTGCCGTCGACGGCGATCTGCTTGATGTCGTCCTTGGAGCCGCGGAAGACGACCCGGCGGAAGACCGGCGCGGTGGCGTTGTACAGGTGGACGGTGGCGCGCCTGGCGCCCTTCAGGGACTCGACCGTCCGCTCGATCAGGTCCTCGCGGGCCTGGGTCAGGACGGAGATCGTGACGTCGTCCGGGACGGCGTCCGGGTCCTCGATGATCGAGCGGACGAAGTCGAAGTCGGTCTGGCCGGAGGCCGGGAAGCCGACCTCGATCTCCTTGTAGCCCATCTTGACCAGCAGGTCGAACATCGCCCGTTTGCGGACGGGCGACATGGGGTCGATCAGGGCCTGGTTGCCGTCGCGCAGGTCGGTGGAGAGCCAGCGGGGGGCGGTGGTGATCCGGTTGTCCGGCCAGGTGCGGTCGGGGATGTCGACCTGCTCGTAGCGGCCGTACTTGTGGATCGGCATGGAACTGGGCTGCTGGCGGTTGGCCATGGTGCGTGGGCTCCTCGAGGGTCCGCGGGATGTCCTGGACGGGACGGCCGACGGCGCAACGCCAGACTCCGCGGGGAGGGGGTCGGCCTCTACTGCAGACCCTCACCGCGGCAGCTAAGGAGAAGCAGCCCGAAACGCATGATGCTCCGCAGCTTAACCGAGACGTCCACCGTGCGAGGGTCCGTATCAGTATGCGGGACCGGCGGGAGGAACGGGACAAAAAGTGCCGTATACCACTGGGAGAGGGAGCCGGAGGCGCGGTGACCGGAGATTTCACCAATCATGATTGCACCCGGTGACATGCGCGTCACACAATGCGATGGTGCCGGACATGACCAGCCACGGGGGCTTCGAGCCCGTCTTCTGCACCATCGTCCCGCCGCACGTCCTCGACCGGCTCGCGCAGGCCGACGACCCCGTCCTCGCCGGGCCGGCGCGCCGGACCCTCCAGCGCGACGCCTACGAGCGCACCCGGCGCCGCCTGACCACGGTCGTCGGCGCCCCCGCCGCCGCCCCGCACGCCGCCGAGGCCGAGCCCGGCAAGCCGCGGCGCACCGTGTACGACGCCGGGCACGGCACCGACCTGCCGGGCGAGAAGGCGCGCGGCGAGGGCGAGGAGCCCGGCCGGGACGCCACCGTCAACCGCGCGTACGCCGGTCTGGGCGCCACGTTCGAGCTGTTCCTCAAGGCCTACGCCCGCGACTCGATCGACGGCAAGGGGCTGCCGCTGGACGCCACCGTGCACTACGACCGCGAGTACAACAACGCCTTCTGGAACGGCGAGCAGATGGTCTTCGGCGACGGGGACGGGGAGATCTTCCTCGACTTCACCCTCCCCATCGACGTCATCGGCCACGAACTCGCCCACGGGGTCACGCAGTACACCGCGAACCTGACGTACTTCGGCCAGCCCGGCGCGCTCAACGAGTCCGTGTCGGACGTCTTCGGCGCCCTCGTCAAGCAGTACGCGCTCGGCCAGACCGCCGACGAGGCCGACTGGCTGATCGGCGCGGGCCTGCTCGCCCCGCGCGTCACGGGCAAGGCGCTGCGCTCCATGAAGGAGCCGGGCACGGCGTACGACGACGACGTCCTCGGCAAGGACCCGCAGCCCGCGACCATGGACGACTACGTCCGCACCGGACGTGACAACGGCGGCGTCCACATCAACTCGGGCATCCCCAACCACGCCTTCTACCTGGCGGCCACCACCCTCGGCGGGCACGCCTGGGAGCGGGCGGGACAGGTCTGGTACGACGTCCTCACGGGCGGCGAGCTGGAGCAGGACGCGCAGTTCACCGACTTCGCGACGCTCACGGTGGAGGCGGCCCGCGCCCGGTACGGGGAGGGCGAGGAACTGCTGGCGGTGACCAAGGCGTGGGAACGGGTGGGGGTGCGCACGTCGTAGTTCCGTACTAGACACGGACCATGCGCATTCAGGTGAGACGCACCGGCGGGTTCGCGGGGATCGAGCGGCGGGCCGAGGTGGACACCTCGGGCCGGGCCGACGCGCACGAGTGGCACGCCCTGGCCGAGCGGGCCCTGGCCGCCGGCCGGAGCACCCCGCCGGCCGGGGTCCCGGACGGGTTCGGCTACCGGATCACGGTCGACGGGACGTCCGTGTACTGCGCGGACCCCCGGCTGACCCAGGAGCAGCGGGAGCTGATCAGGAGGGTGCTGAAGGAGGGCGCGTAACCCTCCTTTGCGGCAGGGGCGTTGACTCGCCCGGCCCGGGTGCCGATGATCCGGCCCATGGCGACGACGAACCCGATCCCGCGTTTCCCGGCCGGCTTCCTGTGGGGCGTGTCGACCTCGGCGCACCAGATCGAGGGGGCGGCCGACGAACGGGAGCCGTCCGTGTGGGACGTGTTCGAGGCCGGGTCCGGGCGGGTGCGGGACGGTTCGACGGCGGCGGTGGCCTGCGACCACGTCCACCGCCACCGCGAGGACGTGGCGCTCCTGTCCGGCCTGGGCGTGGACGCGTACCGCTTCTCGGTCTCCTGGCCGAGGGTGCGGACGCCGGGCGGCCTGGACTTCTACGACCGTCTGGTCGACGACCTGTGCGCGGCCGGTGTGCGCCCGGTGCCGACGCTGTTCCACTGGGACCTGCCGGCCGGTCTGGACTGGCTGGAGCGGAGCACGGCGGAGCGGTTCGCCCAGTACGTGTCCGAGGTCGCCGGCCGGCTGGGCGACCGCGTGCCCAAGTGGATCACCCTCAACGAGCCCGCCGAGCACACGCTGCTCGGCCACGCGCTGGGCGTGCACGCGCCCGGCCGCAGGCTCCTCCTCGACGCGCTGCCGGTGGCCCACCACCAGCTCCTCGCGCACGGGCTGGCGGTGCGCGCCCTGCGGGCGTCCGGGGCGCGTGACATCGGCATCGCGAACAGCCACGGCCCGACCTGGCCGGCCTCACCGGACCGGGCGGACGTGGAGGCCGCCGACTTCTACGACCTCCTCCTGAACCGCCTCTTCGCCGACCCCCTGCTGCTCGGCCGCTACCCGGAGGGCATCGGCGAGCTGCTGCCGGGCGACGTCGAGGCGGACCTGAGGGTCATCGCCGAGCCGCTGGACTGGTACGGGGTCAACTACTACGCGCCGACGCGCGTGGGCGCCCCGCAGGGCACGGAGACCGACTTCGGCGGGGTGCGGATGCCGGCCGGACTCCCCTTCTCGGTGCGGGAGGTCGAGGGCCACCCGGTGACGGACTTCGGCTGGCCGGTGGTCCCCGAGGCCCTGACGGAACTCCTCACGGGTCTTCGCGCCCGCTACGGCGACCGCCTCCCCCCGGTCGTCATCACCGAGAACGGCTGCTCCTACGGGGGCCTGGACGACCAGGACCGCATCGCCTACCTCGACGGCCACATCCGCGCCCTGCACCGGGCGCTGGAGGCGGGCGTGGACGTGCGCGGCTACTTCGTGTGGTCCCTGATGGACAACTTCGAGTGGGCCGAGGGCTACACCCGCCGCTTCGGCCTGGTCCACGTGGACTTCGAGACGCTGAGGCGGACCCCGAAGGCGTCGTACGGCTGGTTCCGGGAGGTGCTGCGCGCGCAGCGCGCGTGATTCAGAAGCCCAGGCGCCGCAGCTGCTTCGGGTCCCGCTGCCAGTCCTTGGCGACCTTCACGTGGAGGTCCAGGAACACGGGCGTGCCGAGCAGCGCCTCGATCTGCTTGCGGGACTTGATGCCGACGTCCTTCAGGCGCTTGCCCTTGGGGCCGATGATGATGCCCTTCTGGCTGGGGCGCTCGATGAACAGGTTGGCGTGGATGTCGAGGAGGGGCTTGTCGGCCGGGCGGTCCTCGCGCGGGAGCATCTCCTCGACGACCACCGCGATGGAGTGCGGGAGCTCGTCGCGGACGCCCTCCAGGGCCGCCTCGCGGATCAGCTCCGCGACCATGACCTGCTCGGGCTCGTCGGTGAGGTCGCCCTCGGGGTAGAGGGCCGGGCCCTCGGGCAGCAGCGGGATCAGCAGGTCCGCCAGCAGGCCCACCTGCTTGTTCGCGGTCGCCGACACCGGGATGATCTCCGCCCAGGTGATGCCCAGCTCCTTGCCGAGCTGGTCGACGGCGATCAGCTGCTCGGCCAGCGCCTTGGAGTCCACCAGGTCGGTCTTGGTGACGATCGCGACCTTCGGGGTCTTCTTGATCCCGGCCAGCTCCTTGGCGATGAAACGGTCGCCGGGGCCGATCTTCTGGTCCGCGGGGAGGCAGAAGCCGATCGCGTCGACCTCCGCCCAGGTGGTGCGGACCACGTCGTTCAGCCGTTCGCCGAGCAGGGTGCGCGGCTTGTGCAGGCCGGGGGTGTCCACCAGGATCAGCTGCGCGTCCGGGCGGTGCACGATCCCGCGCACGGTGTGCCGGGTGGTCTGCGGCCGGTTGGAGGTGATCGCCACCTTCTGCCCGACCAGAGCGTTCGTGAGGGTGGACTTGCCCGCGTTGGGACGGCCCACGAAGCAGGCGAAACCGGCCCTGTGGACAGCGTCGGCCGGCTGCTCGGATGACTGGGTACGAACACTCATGGCGCCCATTCTCCCTGATCCCCGGAGCCCCGCCGTACCACCGCCCGGAACGGGGGCCGCCCGGGCCGGACGCGCGGGGGCGGCGTCGGCCCGGGCGGCCGTCGTCCCGGGAGGATCAGTCGAAGACGAACGGGCCCGGTGACTGCGGCCCGGTCGCCGTGCGGGTGAGGGTTGGGATTCCGGCTCCCTTTCCGTGGGGAACTCCGTGTGGCGGGGAATTCCGTGGGGGAACTGCTCGGCAGAGGGGTCCGGACCCATCGCACCACACCGGCTGACGTGCCCTCAGGACCGGCGTTCTCCGCTGATGCGCGGGGGGCAGGGCGCGGTAGGGGGGATCCGGCCTCTTCACCGCCGGTAACAAGCGGGGGGTGCCGGGGCGTCAGCCCGCGGTGACCGTCTCCCGGACCGTTCCGTCGGGGCCGGCCACCAGTACCGGGGTCCCGGGCCCGCCGAGGTCCCGCACGGCCGCGCGGTCCTCGGCCGACGCCGACTCCGCCTCCGTCACCACCGCCGCCGCCTCCAGCGACTTCGCCCCGGACGCCACCGCCATCGCCACCGCCGTCTGCAGGGCGCTCAGCTTCAGGGAGGCCAGGGCCACGGTCCCGGCGACGTACGTGCGGCCGGTCTCGTCCCGTACGGCGGCACCCTCGGGCACGCCGTTGCGGGCGCGCGCGGAGCGGGCCAGGGTGACGATCTTGCGGTCCTCGGGGTCGAGCGTGCTGCTGTCGGTCATGATCCGAGCATACGGACCGGACCGGGCGACCGGCCCGGTCACCCCGCCCCGGGGCCGCCCCTCGGGTGGTTCAGGGGCGGTCGAGGCGGAGGCGGTCGGCTCGCGGCAGGCCGGCCACGACCAGGTCGTAGGAGTCCTCGACCAGTTCCCGGACCAGGCGGTCCGGGAGTCCGCCGTCCGCCGTCACCGTGTTCCAGTGGCGCTTGTTCATGTGCCAGCCGGGGACGATCAGGCCCGGATGGGCGGTGCGGAGCCGGATCGCGTCCTCCGGGTCGCACTTGAGGTTGACCCTCAGGGGCCGCGCGTCCAGGTCCGCCAGCGCGAAGAGCCGGCCCCCGACCTTGAAGACCGAGGTCTCCGCGCCGAAGGGGAAGTCCTCCACGGCCGCGTTGAAGGAGAGGCACAGGGCACGCAGCTCCCGGGGGGTCACTCCGGCTTCTCCTCCTGGTGCTCGGGCGGGTCCACCGGCTCCACCAGGACCGTCACGATCTTGTTCCGGCGTCCGGCCGCGGCCTCCGCGGTCAGGCGCAGGGCGCGGGCGTCGGGGAGCTCGACCACGGACGAGGCGCCCGCGATCGGCACCCGGCCGAGCTGCTTGGCGAGCAGTCCGCCGACGGTCTCCACGTCCTCGTCGTCGAACGCCTCCAGGCCGTACAGCTCGCCGAGGTCGCCGATGTCGAGGCGGGCGGTGACCCGGTAGCGGTCCTCGCCCAGGCCCTCGACCGGCGGGAGCTCACGGTCGTACTCGTCGGTGATCTCGCCGACGATCTCCTCGAGGATGTCCTCGATGGTGACGATGCCCGCGGTGCCGCCGTACTCGTCGACGGCGACGGCGACGTGGTTGCGCTCCTTCTGCATCTCGCGCAGCAGGTCGCCCGCGTTCTTGGTGTCGGGCACGAAGAACGCCGGGCGCATCGCCGTCGACACCAGCTCGCTCTCGGCGTCCCGGCTGATGTGCGTCTTGCGGGCCAGGTCCTTGAGGTAGACGATCCCGACGATGTCGTCCTCGCTCTCGCCGGTCACCGGGATGCGGGAGAAACCGGAGCGCAGGGCGAGGGTGAGGGCCTGGCGGATGGTCTTGTACCGCTCGATCACCACCAGGTCGGTGCGCGGGACCATGACCTCGCGCACCAGGGTGTCGCCCAGCTCGAAGACCGAGTGCACCATGCGGCGCTCCTCGTCCTCGATCAGCGACTCCGCCTCCGCGAGGTCGACCAGCGCGCGCAGCTCCGCCTCGGAGGCGAAGGGGCCGTGCCGGAAGCCCTTGCCGGGGGTGAGCGCGTTGCCGATGAGGATGAGGAGCGACGGGATCGGGCCCATGACCCTCGCCAGCGGGACCAGGACGTACGCGGCGGCCGTGGCCGTGTTCAGCGGGTGCTGGCGGCCGATGGTGCGCGGCGAGACGCCGACGGCGACGTACGAGACGAGGACCATGACCGCGATGGCGATCAGCAGCGCCTCGGCCGTCCCGTCGAACTCCCGGAGACAGCCGTACGTGATCAGCGCGGCGGCGGCCATCTCGCAGGCGACGCGGACCAGCAGCGCCACGTTGAGGTAGCGGGTGGGGTCGGCGGAGATCTGCGCGAGCCGGGCGCTGCCCCGGCGGCCGGAGCGCACGGCCTCCTCGGCGCGGAAGCTGGAGACGCGGGCGATGCCCGCCTCCGCGCAGGCGGCCAGCCAGGCCACGACGACCAGTGCGATCGCGCCGAGGACGAGTTGCGCACTCATGAGACGGTCGGGGCCGGGGACGGGCCGGTCAGGCCCCTCTCCGCGCGCCAGCCGTCCACGATCGCGGCCTGCAGGCCGAACATCTCGGCCTTCTCGTCCGGTTCCTCGTGGTCGTAGCCGAGCAGGTGCAGCACGCCGTGGACGGTGAGCAGCTGGAGCTCCTCGTCCATGGTGTGCTGCGTCGGTGCCTCGCTGCCCTGCTTGGCGGCGACCTCGGGGCAGAGCACGATGTCGCCGAGCAGCCCCTGCGGCGGCTCGTCGTCGTCCTTGGACGGCGGCCGCAGCTCGTCCATCGGGAACGACATGACGTCCGTCGGCCCGGGCAGGTCCATCCACTGGATGTGCAGCTGCTCCATGGCGCCGGCGTCCACGACGATCACCGAGAGCTCGGAGAGCGGGTGGATGCGCATCCGCGCGAGCGCGTAGCGGGCGATGTCGAGGATCGCCTGCTCGTCGACCTCGGTGCCGGACTCGTTGTTGACGTCGATCGACATCTGGTGCTCGGTCTACTTCCCCTTGTGCCCGGACTTGCCCCGGCCGCCCTTGTGGGCGCCGTTCTGGGTGCCGTGCTTGCTGTCGTACTGCTCGTACGCGTCGACGATACGGCCCACCAGCTTGTGCCGGACGACGTCGTGGGACGATAGCCGGGAGAAGTGGACGTCCTCGACCCCCTCGAGGATGTCCTGCACCTGCCGCAGGCCGCTCTTCGTGCCCTCGGGGAGGTCGACCTGGGTCACGTCACCGGTGATGACGATCTTCGAGTCGAAGCCGAGGCGGGTGAGGAACATCTTCATCTGTTCGGGGCTGGTGTTCTGGGCCTCGTCCAGGATGATGAAGGCGTCGTTCAGCGTGCGTCCGCGCATGTACGCGAGCGGGGCGACCTCGATCGTGCCCGCCGCCATCAGGCGGGGGATGGAGTCGGGGTCGAGCATGTCGTGCAGCGCGTCGTAGAGCGGGCGCAGGTAGGGGTCGATCTTCTCGTAGAGCGTGCCCGGGAGGAACCCGAGCCGCTCGCCCGCCTCGACGGCGGGGCGGGTCAGGATGATGCGGTTGACCTGCTTGGACTGCAGGGCCTGCACCGCCTTGGCCATGGCGAGGTACGTCTTGCCGGTGCCCGCCGGGCCGATGCCGAAGACGACGGTGTGCTTGTCGATCGCGTCCACGTAGCGCTTCTGGTTGAGCGTCTTGGGACGGATCGTGCGGCCGCGCGAGGACAGGATGTTCTGCGTGAGCACCTGGGCCGGGGTCTCCTGGCCGTCGCTCTCCCCGTTCTCGCTCGCCTTGAGCATGGCGATCGAGCGTTCCACTGCGTCCTCCGTCATCGGCTGCCCGGTGCGGAGCACCAGCATCATCTCGTCGAACACGCGCGAAATGAGGGCGACCTCCGTGGCGTCGCCGACCGCGCTGATCTCATTGCCCCGGACGTGGATGTCTGCCCCCGGGAAGGCCTTCTCGATCACGCGCAGGAGGGAGTCCCCTGAACCCAGCACGGTCACCATGGGGTGCTGGGCGGGGACGGTGAGCTGCACTCTCGCCTGCCCCTGCGCGGGGGTGTGAGCTGTGGGTGTCTGAGTCATGGGCCGGCGCTTAAGGCCTGCGGTTCCTCCTCGTCACGGCCGCGCAGCTGAGGGCGGCCTCGCGATTCCCAGGGTACGACGCGGCGGTGGCAAGACCGTAGGACTTTTCCCGGCCGCCGCTTCCCGTCCGCCCGGGCCGGGGCGGCGGCCCGCTCTCCGGCCGGGCGGACGGGGCGGTGGGAGGGCGGGGCGGGGCCCCCGCAGCGGGGCGCGGAGGCACAGCCCACGGCGGGGGCGCGGGGCCGGGTCCTCACGCCGACCGGCGGAAGCCGATCGTCGGGACCGCCCGCCGCAGCGGCCAGGGCCGCACCAGCTCCTCGGGGACCAGGCCGGCCAGGAACGCGTACCGCCGCAGGGCCTCCTGGTCCTGGCCCTCGACCGACTGCACCCTGCGCCACCACGCCGCCACCTCGGTCCACCCCGGGGCCGACAGCGAGCCGCCGAACTCCTGGACGGAGAGCGCGGCGGTGAGGCCGGCGAAGGCGAGGCGGTCGGCCAGCGGCCAGCCGGCCAGGCTCCCGGTGACGAAGCCGGCGACGAACACGTCCCCGGCCCCGGTCGGGTCGAGCGCTTCGACGGCGATGGCCGGGACCTCGGCGGTCTCACCGGTGCGCCGGTCCACCGCATACGCGCCCTCCGCGCCGAGGGTGACGACCGCGACCGGGACGTGCTCGGTGAGGGCGTGCGCGGCGGCGCGGGGGCAGTCGGTGCCGGTGTAGCGCTTGGCCTCCTCGGCGTTCGGCAGGAACGCCTCGCAGTGGCGCAGGTCGGGCAGCGCGGCCAGGTCCCACGCGCCGCTGTCGTCCCAGCCGACGTCGCCGAAGACGCGGGTGCCGCTGCGCGCGGCCTGGGCGATCCAGGGGGCGCTGCGGCCCGGCGTGAGGGAGGCGACGGCGGCACGGGCGCGCGGGGGGCAGTCGGGCGCGGGTTCCTCGGGGGGCGGTTCGTGGCCGTGGGAGACCATCGTCCGCTCGCCGTCGTAGGCCATGGAGACGGTGACCGGCGAGTGCCAGCCGGGCACGGTGCGCGACGGGGAGAGGTCGATGCCCTCGCCCTGCTCCAGGGTGTCCCAGCAGTACTCGCCGTAGTGGTCGTCGCCGAAGGCCGCCGCGAGGGAGGTGCGCAGGCCGAGGCGGGCCAGGGCGGTGGCCATGTTGGCGACGCCGCCGGGGCTCGACCCCATCCCCCGTGCCCAGGACTCGGTCCCGCGCACCGGGGCGGAGTCGAGCCCGGTGAAGACGATGTCGAGGAAGACCGTCCCGGTGAGGTAGACGTCCCAGGGCGGATCGTCCGGTGTGCGCAGCCCGGCGAGGGGATCGACCTGGGCCGAGTGGTGCGATCCTTCGGTGAACTCCTTCCCGCCGGCCGCGGCGGGGGCGGTGGACGCGGTGGACGCCATCACGGTGCGCTCCCTGACATGGTGCGGATCAGGCCAGTGTGCACCACGCCACCGACAATGTGACCGTCGTCACTCCGGAACCGGCCGCCCGGGTCCCGCCGCCCCGCCCCGGCGGGGTCAGGCCGTCGCGGGCCCCGGACGCGCGGTGCGGGCCGCCCCGGGCGCCGTCCCGGGTGCCTCGGGCGCCGCGGCCGCCGGCGGCCTGACGGGACGCGTCCGGATCCGGTCGTTGCGTCCGCCGCCCCGCACCAGGAGCACGCTCAGCGCGGCCAGGAAGCCGACGACGGTGAGTCCGACCAGCCCGCCCTTGGTCGAGCCCGTGGTGTCCTCGATGATCCCGAAGGCGGTGGGGGCGACGAAGCCGCCGAGGTTGCCGATGGAGTTGATCAGCGCGATGCCCGGGGCCGCCGCGCGGGCGTCGAGGTAGCTCTGCGGGATGGTCCAGAAGACCGGGGAGGCGGGCTTGAAGCCCATCGCGGCCAGGCACAGCGCGCCCAGCCCCGCCCAGGGCGAGACGAACACGGCCAGCAGGGTGCCGCAGCCGCCGAGGACGAGCAGGGTGACCAGCACCGGGCGCCGCTTGCCGATGCGGTCCGAGATCCGCCCGCTGACGTACACGGCGGCGATCGCGCACAGCCAGGGCACGGACGTGAGCAGCCCCACCTGGAAGTCGCTCAGCCCGCCGATGTCGTCCACGATCGACGGCAGCCAGAACGTGACCGCGTACAGGGCGACGTTGATCGCGAAGTAGATCCACAGGAAGAGCAGCATCTGGGGGTCGGCGAGCAGCCTCCAGCGGGAGACGCGGCCCGCGGTGCCGCGCCGCGCCTCCCGCGCCTCCTGCTCGGCGTCGATGACGGCGACGAGGCCGGTCTTCTCCTCGTCGGTGAGCCAGTCCGCCCTCTCGATGCCGGAGTCCAGGAAGCGGTAGACCACGAAGCCGAGGACGACGGAGAAGACGCCCTCGATGAAGAACATCCACTGCCAGCCGGCGTGGCCCCAGATGCCGTGCATCTCCATCAGGGCGCCGGAGACGGGGCCGACGATGACCGTCGCGGTGCCCGAGCCCATGAGGAAGACCGAGGTGGCCCGGCCCCGGTGGGAGTCGGGCAGCCAGCGGCTGAAGTAGTAGATGACGGCCGGGAAGAAGCCGGCCTCCGCGACGCCGAGCAGGAAGCGCAGGGCGTAGAACATCTCGACGCTGTCGACGAAGGCCATCGCGGTGGCGACGACGCCCCAGCTGATCATGATGCGGGTGAGCCAGACCTTGGGCCCGTACCGCTCCATCAGGATGTTGGAGGGGACCTCGAAGAGGGCGTACGCGATGAAGAAGATGCCGGCGCCGAGGCCGAACGCGGCGGCGGACAGGCCGACGTCGGCGCGGAGTTCGTCCTGGGCGAAGCCGAGGTTGACGCGGTCCATGTAGTTCGCGACGAACATGACGAAGAACAGGGGGACCACGCGGCGGAAGATCTTGCGGATCGCCGACCGGACGGCGGGCGGGTGGGGCGCTTCGGGGGTCGGGGGCACTGCGGACACGAGCGGCTCCGATCGTGGCAGGGGGGAGGAGGGGTGCGGCGGGGGCGGGCGGCGCCGGCCCCCGCCCCCGCCGGGCGGATCACCAGCGCGGCACGGCCGGCGTGACCCAGTCCGGGTCGGCGGCCCGCATGGCCGCCGCGTCGTCGCGGTCCCTGAGCGAGCCGTCGTCGTCGAGCCAGCGCCGGTGGAGGAGGGCCAGCCGGTCGCGGTCGAGTTCGACGCCGAGGCCGGGCGCGTCGGGGACCCGCACGGTGCCGCCCTCGAAGGTGAGGCGTTCGGTGAGGACGTCCTCCGACTGCCAGGGGTAGTGCGAGTCGCAGGCGTGGTGGAGGCCGGGGACGGTGGCCGCCACGTGGGTCATGGCGGCGAGGCTGATCCCGAGGTGGGTGTTGGAGTGCATGGAGACGTCCACGCCGAAGGTGCGGCAGACGGCGGCGAGCTGCTGGGTGTTGCGCAGCCCGCCCCAGTAGTGGTGGTCGGAGAGGACGACCTGGACGGCGTTCCGGGTGAAGGCCTCCTTGATCTCGGCGAAGGTCGTCACGCACATGTTGGTGGCGAGCGGAACGCCGGTCCGGGCGGCGACCTCGGCCATGGCGGGGGTGCCGAGCGCGGGGTCCTCCAGGTACTCGAGGACGTCCCCGAGCTCCTCGGCGACCCTCAGCGAGGTCTCCACCGACCAGGCGCCGTTGGGGTCGAGGCGCAGGGGGTGCCCGGGGAACGCGGCGGCGAGGGCGCGGACGGCCGCGATCTCCTCGTCCGGCGGGAAGACGCCGCCCTTGAGCTTGAAGGAGGTGAAGCCGTACCGCTCCTTGAAGAGGCGGGCCTGCTCGACGACGCCGGCCGGGTCGAGGGCGGCGCCCCAGTCGTCCTTCTCGGCCGCCACGCCGTCCGGGTGGCCGGCCCACTTGTAGAAGAGGTACGCGCTGTACTCGACGGCGTCGCGCACCTTGCCGCCGAGCAGGGCGTGCACGGGCAGGCCGAGGCTCTTGCCGAGGGCGTCGAGGCAGGCGACCTCGAAGGCGGAGAGCACGGACAGGCGCAGCTTGTCGGCGGTCTGCACGCCGCGCAGTCCCCCGACGTCGACCTGCCCCGAGACGCGGGAGGCGTCGACGGCCACCTCGCCGGCCTCGGCGAACAGCGCGTTCAGGTGGCCGGCCGGGCGGCCGACGAGCTTGTCCGCGAGGGGCTCGGCCAGTTCCAGGTACTTGGTGTCGCCGTAGGTCTCGCCCAGTCCGGTGGTCCCGTCGGCGGTCACCACCTCGACGATCAGCCGGGGGGTGTACGGCTGGTGGACGCCCTGCGTGTTGAGGAGGGGCGGGTCGGCGACGAGGACCGGCGTCAGCCGGACCTCCGTCACGGTCAGGTCGCGGGTCACAGGGCGGCTCCTACGAGGTCGAGTCCGGTGGTGAGCAGGGCCCGGAGGTCGGCCAGGTCGCCGGCCGAGGGGTCGGTGAGGGGGGCGCGCACGGGGCCCACGGGGCGTCCGCGCAGCCGGGCCGCCGCCTTCACCAGCGACACCGCGTATCCGGGGACGCGGTCGCGCAGTTCGACGAACGGGACGTAGAAGCCGCGCAGCAGCTTGTCGACGGTGCCCGCGTCGCCGTCGCGCAGGGCGGCGAAGAAGGCGTTCGCGATCTCGGGGGCGAAGGCGTGGACGGCGGAGGAGTAGGCGGGGACGCCGACGGCGGCGTAGGCGCGGGCCTGGATCTCGGCGGTGGCGGCGCCGTTGAAGAAGAGGAAGCCCTCGGGGGCGGCGAGGGTGAGGCGTTGCAGGCGGTCGAGGTCGCTGTGGCCGTCCTTGAGGCCGATGACGTTCGGGAGGGCGGCGATGCGCCGGAGCGAGTCGGCACTGTAGGCGACCTGGCCGCGCTGGTAGGCGACGAGCGGCAGCCGGGTGCGGGCGGCGATCGCCTCCAGCTGGGCGACGAGGCCGTCCTGCGGGGCGGCGACGAGGTAGTGCGGCAGGACGAGCAGGGCGTCGGCGCCGGCGTCCTCGGCGACGCGGGCGAACCGGGCGGCCTGCGCCCAGCCGTAGCCGACTCCGGCGACGACCGGCACCCGTCCCGCGCTCTCCTCGACGGTGAGGGCGACGACCCGCCGGTACTCGTCCTCGTCCAGCGAGAAGAACTCGCCGGTGCCGCAGGCGGGGAAGACGGCGCCGGGACCGGTGGCGATCTGGGCCGCGACATGGGCGCGGAAGCCGTCCGGGTCGAGGGAGCCGTCGTCGTGGAAGGCGGTGAGCGGGAAGGACAGCACGCCGCCGGCCATCCCGTCCGCCAGGCGTCGCGCCACGGCGGCCGTGCCGCTCGGATCCGTGTCGGGGTTCACCCTCACTCATCTCCCTATGTAGACGTCATCCACGTATGGAGATGAAGATTAGATACGCGAACGAGAGCCCGTCAATGGGTCGGCGCGTACCTCCTCCCACCGGTCTACGATCGGCACATGCCGGAAACAGGGGGCGCGACAGGGGGCGCGACAGGGGGCGTGCGCGAGGTGAAGTCCGCCGCGCGGACGGTGGAGCTGCTGGAACTGCTCGCCGCGCGCGGTGACCGCCCGGCCCGCCTCCAGGAGCTGGCGGACGAGCTCGGCGTGCCGCGCAGTTCGATGTACGCGCTGCTGCAGACCCTGGTCTCCCGCGGCTGGGTCCGCACCGACGTCACCGGCTCGCTGTACGGCATCGGCATCCACGCCCTGCTCACCGGCACCAGCTACCTGGACTCCGATCCGCGGGTGAGGCTGGTGCGCCCGTACCTCGACGAGGCGTCCGAGGCGCTGGGCGAGACGATCCACATGGGGCGGCTGGACGGGTACGACGTGGCGTACCTGGCGACCCGCGAGTCGCACGAGTACCTGCGGACCATCAGCCGGGTGGGGCGGCGGCTGCCGGCGCACGTGGGCGCGCTCGGCAAGGCGCTGCTGGCCGAGCGGCCGGACGAGGAACTGCCCGAGGGCCCCTACGAGGCGGCGACGCCCAACACCCACACCTCGCGGGAGTCGCTGGCGGCCGATCTGGCCCGGGTGCGCGAGCGCGGCTACTCCGTGGACCGGGAGGAGGGCGTGCCCGGGATCGTCGGTTTCGGGTTCGCCCTGCGGTACGACTCCCCCGCGCAGGACGCCGTCAGCTGCTCGGTGCCGGTGGCCCGGCTGACGCCGGAGCGCGAGGAGCGGATCGTGGCCGTGATGCGGGAGATCCGGACGAAGGCGGAGGCGACGGTTCCCGCAGGTGGCGGGTCGGTTCAGTGGAGGTAGCGGAAGCTACTGCCCGGATCCGCGAGCCCCAAACGCAAGAGTGAGTCAGATCACATCCGGCTCACTCCCTCCGCCCTCCCCCGGCTTGATACAAATTGCCCGCGCGTTCCTGTCCGTCGACGGTCGTCGCCCCCACCCCTCCCCGCACCGTCCCTTCCGCATGCCCCGGGAACGCCCGTGTTCGCCCCCCGCACCACTCCCTGGCCGCCCGTCGCCCTCTTCACGGCCGGGTACCTCGCCCCGTACCTGCTGCCGACCACCGTCGGCCGGCTGGAAAGCGGCCTCGGCCTGTCCGCCACGCAGGCGGGAGCCGTCGGCAGCGCGCTGCTGCTGAGCTCGGCGACCGCCGGGTTCCTGCTGGCCTCCCGGGTGGAGCGGGCCGGGGCGCGCACCCTGGCCCGGCTCGGGCTCCTGCTGGCCGCCCTCGGCTACGGCACCGCCGCGCTCACCACCGCCGTGCCGGCCGTCGTCGCCGGCGCGGTCGTGGGCGGGTTCGGCTCCGGCACGGCCACCACCGTCGCCGCCACCCTGATCGCCGCGCTGGGGGCGTCCCCTGCCCGAGCGGAGCCGAGAGCTCGGGGGAGCGATCCGCACAGCGCCTCCACCCTCGGGCTGCTCGGCGTCTCCGCGCTCGCGGGCGTGGTGTACCTGACGGTCCCCCGCCTGCCGGGACACGGCCTCACCCTGGCCGCCGTCGCCCTCACCGCGCTGGCCGTGTGGCCGCTGACCTCCCGTCTGCCCGCCGGCACCCGCGGACCGCGGCGCGCGGGCGCCGGCACGGCCCCCCGGACCGGCTCTGCCCGCCTCCCGCACCGGCGTTCGGGGCTCGTCCTGGCCGGCGCCATGGTGTTCTGGTCGCTCGCCCAGAACGCGCTGTGGGGCGTGAGCGGCCGGATCGGCGTCACCCAGGCGCACCTCACCGAGCCGGTCGTCGGGGTCGTCTTCGCCGTGGCGCTGGGCGCCGGACTGCTGGGCGTGGTGGCGGCGGGCGCGCTGGGGTCGCGGCTGGGGCGGGCGCTGCCCATCGGCGGCGGCACCGTCCTGATCGCCGGCTGCATCGTGCTCAGCGCCTCCGCGACCGGGCTGGGCAGCTTCGCGGCCGGGGAGATCGCCTGGAACACCGTCTACCCGGTGGTGCTGTCGTACCTGATCGGGCTCGCGGCCTCGCTGGACCCGCGCGGGCGCTGGGCCGTGCTGGTCGGGTCGGCGTCCTCGCTGGGCACCGCCGCCGGACCGCTGACCGGCAGCGTGCTGTCCGCGCAGGCCGGGTTCCCCGTCATGGGCGCGGTGCTCGGCGCCGGTCTGCTGCTGGTCGCGCTGCCGATGACCGCCGTCGCCCTGCACACCGGCGGGCGCCCGCTGCTGCCGGGCGCGGTCCGGCGCCGGGGCGGGCACCCGGCCGCCGTGGTCGCCGCCTCCACCGGCACGCCGACGGGCGCGGTGCCCGAGGTCGGCGCCCCGGAGCAGCCGGTGGTGGAGATCCCGGTGGACGGCACCCCCGCGCCCGCCCGGCGCGCCTACGACACGGCGGCGGCGACGCGGGCACCAGGGGGCCGCTGAGCCCGCGCGGGCGACGGCTCCCGGCCGGTCGCCGCCCCTGGACGTCCGAGTGCCCGGGTTCCGGCGGCTAGCCGAAGTCGTACGCCTCCACCTCGGCCAGGTAGCGGGCCCGCCGCTCCTCGTCGTCGTCCAGGAAGGAGGCGAGGAAGGAGTTGCGGGCCAGTTCGCGCAGGCGCTCCGGGCCGAGGCCCAGCGTCCCGCGCACCGCGTCGAAGTTGTCGCCGGCGTACCCGCCGAAGTAGGCCGGGTCATCGGAGTTGACCGTGCACATCAGGCCGGCGTCGAGCATCGCGGGCAGCGGGTGGTCGGCGAGGGTGTCCACCGTGCGCAGCCGGACGTTCGACAGGGGGCACAGGGTCAGCGGGACGCGTTCGCGCACCAGCCGCTCCACCAGCGCCGGGTCCTCCACGCAGCGCAGCCCGTGGTCGACCCGCTCGACACCGAGGACGTCCAGGGCCTCGGTGATGTACTCCGGCGGCCCCTCCTCACCGGCGTGCGCCACGCGCCGCAGCCCGAGCGCGGCGGCGGCCTCGTACACCTCGCGGAACTTCACCGGCGGGTGCCCGACCTCGGCGGAGTCGAGGCCGACGCCGGTGATGCGGTCCAGGTAGGGCCTGGCGGCGTCCAGGGTGGCCATCGCCGACCCGGCGGACTCGTCGCGCAGGAAGCACATGATCAGCCGGGTGGAGACGCCGTGCGTCTCCTCGCTCCTGCCCAGCGCGCGCCACAGTCCCTCGACGACCGTGCCCATGCCGACCCCGCGCGCCAGGTGCGCCTGCGGGTCGAAGAAGATCTCCGCGTGCCGCACGCCCTGCGCGGCGGCGCGGGCGAGGTAGGCGTCGGCGAGGTCCTCGAAGTCCCGCTCGGTGCGCAGCACCGCCATCAGCTCGTAGTACAGGTCCAGGAAGGACTGCAGGTCCTGGAACCGGTAGGCCTCGCGGAGCGCGTCGGTGTCGGCGTAGGGCAGCTCGAGGCCGTTGCGGGCGGCCAGCGAGAAGGCCAGCTCGGGTTCGAGGGTGCCTTCGATATGAAGGTGCAGTTCGGCTTTCGGTACGGGCATCGAAATATCGTACGGCCGTTTCACCGACGCTTCGGAAGCGGCACCCTCAGCAGGTCGTGCGCCACGGTCAGGTCCCCGTCGTATCCGGCGGCCCGTGCCTGCCGCTCGAACTCCGCCGGGTCGGTGTAGCGCTGGCTGAAGTGGGTGAGGACGAGGTGCCGCACGTCCGCGTCGCGCGCCACCCGGGCGGCCTGGCCGGCGGTCAGGTGGCCGTACTCGACGGCGAGTTCCTCGTCCTCGTCGAGGAAGGTCGACTCGACGACCAGCATGTCGCAGCCCTCGGCGAGCGCGTACACCCCCTCGCAGAGCCGGGTGTCCATGACGAACGCGAACCGCTGCCCGCGCCGCACCTCGCTGACGTCCTCCAGCGAGACGCCGCCGAGCGCGCCCTCGCGCTGGATGCGGCCGACGTCCGGGCCCCTGACGCCGTGCGCGGCGAGCCGGTCGGGCAGCATGCGCCGCCCGTCGGGTTCGAGCAGGCGGTAGCCGAACGACTCGACGGGGTGCGACAGCCTGCGCGCCTCCAGCGTGTAGCCGGGGGTGACGGCCAGCGGGCCGTCCGCGTCGACCGGGGCCTCGGTGAGGGCCACGGTCTCGCGGTAGGCGGTGGCGTACCGCAGCCGGTCGAAGAAGCGCTGCCCGGAGCGCGGGTAGTGGGCGGTGACCTCGTGCGGGACCCGGTCGAGGTTGATGCGCTGGATCACCCCGGCGAGGCCGAGCGAGTGGTCGCCGTGGAAGTGGGTGACGCAGATGCGGTTCAGGTCGTGCGCGGCGACCCCGGCGCGCAGCATCTGGCGCTGGGTGCCCTCGCCGGGGTCGAACAGGATGCCCTCGCCGTCCCAGCGCAGCAGGTAGCCGTTGTGGTTGCGGTGCCGGGTGGGGACCTGGCTCGCGGTGCCGAGCACCACCAGTTCGCGTACGGACAAGGCGGCTTACCCGGGGGGCCACTGGAGGCCGCGGCCGCCCAGGACGTGGGCGTGCGCGTGCCAGACGGTCTGGCCGGCGCCGCTGCCGGTGTTGAAGACGATGCGGTAGCTCTCCAGCTTCTCCTCGTCCGCGACGGCCTGCGTCTCGCGCAGCACGTCCGCGGCGAGCTCGGGCGCGGCGGCGGCGAGGGCCGCCGCGTCCTTGTGGTGCGCCTTCGGGATCACCAGGACGTGGGTGGGCGCCTGGGGGTTTATGTCGCGGAACGCGACGGTGGTCTCCGTCTCGCGGACGATCGTCGCCGGAATGGTCCCCGCGACGATCTTGCAGAACAGGCAGTCGTCCTGCGCTTCCCCTGCCATGCGTGTGCCTCCTCACGCGGATGATCTCTCACCCGGCATCGTAGCGGGACGGTCAGTCCAGCGCGGGCGGCGTCTTCGCCGGCGTCTCCTCGAGCGCGGCCAGCGCCAGCCGGACCGCCTCGTCCAGCTGTACGTCCCTGCCCGCCGCGTGGTCCTGCGGCCGCTGCACCACCTCCACGTCCGGGTCCACCCCGTGGTTCTCGACCCCCCAGCCGTACCCCTCCAGCCAGAAGGCGTACTTGGGCTGGGTGACGAGCGTGCCGTCGACCAGGTGGTAGCGGCTGTCGATGCCGATCACACCGCCCCAGGTGCGGGTGCCGACCACCGGGCCGATGCCGAGGGCCCGGATCGCCGCGTTGACGATGTCGCCGTCGGAGCCGGAGAACTCGTTGGCGACGGCGACGACGGGACCGCGGGGCGCGTCGCGCGGGTAGCTCTCCGCCCGCATGCCGCGCGGCAGGTCCCAGCCGACGATCCGCCGGGCCAGCTTCTCCACGACGAGCTGGGAGGTGTGCCCGCCGCGGTTCTCCCGCACGTCCACGACCAGGCCCTCGCGGAGCACCTCGACGCGCAGGTCGCGGTGGATCTGCGCCCAGCCGGGCGCCTGCATGTCGGGGACGTGGATGTAGCCGAGGCGGCCGCCGGACTTCTCGTGGACGTAGGCGCGCCGGTCGGTGACCCAGGCGTGGTAGCGCAGCGGTTCCTCGTCGGCGAGGGGGACGACGACCGCGTGGCGCGGGTCGCCGCCGCCGGCCGGGGAGACGGTCAGCTCGACCGGTCTGCCCGCGGTGCCGACCAGCAGCGGGGCGGGCCCGGTCACCGGGTCGACGGGCTGTCCGGCGACCGCGACGATCGCGTCGCCGGGACGGACGGCGACGCCGGGCGCGGCGAGCGGGGAGCGGGCGTCGGGGTCGGAGGTCTCGGAGGGCAGGACGCGGTCGACGCGCCAGGTGCCGTCCTCGTGGCGGGAGATGTCCGCGCCGAGCAGGCCCTGCCGGGCGCCGTCGCCGTACCCGCCGCGCGGGGTGACGTAGGCGTGCGAGGTGCCGAGCTCGCCCTGCACCTCCCAGAGCAGGTCGACGAGGTCGTCGTGGGTGGCGAGGCGGTCGAGGACGGGGCGGTAGCGGTCGAGGACGCCGTCCCAGTCGACGCCGCTCATGTCCGCCCGCCAGAAGTTGTCCCGCATGATGCGGCCGGCCTCGTCGAACATCTGCCGCCACTCGGCGGCCGGGTCGACGAACTGGCGGACCCGGCCGAGGTCGACGGTGACGTTGGTGTCGCTGTCGTCGTCGCCGGAGGCGCGCCGGTCGCTGGGGACGACCTTCAGCCGCCGGTCGGTCCACAGCAGCACCCGTTTGCCGTCGCCGCTGACCTCGAAGTGGTCGGCGTCCACGGCCAGGTGCTCGAGGCGCTGCTGGGCGAGGTCGTAGCGCTCCAGGTCGGTCTTGGGGTCGGGGTCGTCGGGGGTGGCGCGGGAGGCGCCGAGCACCCCGCGCACCGGGTGGCGCAGCCACAGCACCCCGTCCTTGGCGGCGCGCAGGTTGCTGTAGCGGGCGGCCTCGACCGGGAACGGCACGATGCGGTCGGCGAGGCCCTCGAGGTCGATCCGGGTGGCGGGGGTGCCCTCGCTGTCGGGGGTCTCCTCCCGGTCCGGCGTCTCGAAGGGGCGGCCGTGCCGCTGCGGGCCGAACGGGGACGGGGTCGTCGCCGCGAGGGTGATCAGGTACGGGCGGACGCCCTCGACGAAGGCCAGGTCGAAGACGTGCTCGTCGTAGACCGGGTCGAAGGAGCGGGTCGACAGGAAGGCGAGGTGCTTGCCGTCGAGGGTGAAGGCGGGCGCGTAGTCCTGGAAGCGCAGCGGGGTGGCCTCGGTGACCGACAGGTCGGTGGTGTTGGCGAGGCGGAGCTGGCTGAGCGGGCGCGGGCCGGGGTGGGACCAGGCGAGCCAGGCGGAGTCGGGCGAGAAGACCAGCCCGGAGACGTCGCCGTCCTCGCTGCGGTCGACCTCGCGGACCTCGCCGGTCTCGCGCTCGACGAGCAGGACGCGGCCGTCGTGCGAGGCGACGGCGGCGCGGCTGCCGTCGGGCGCCATGGCGAGCCCCACGACGCGGCCGAGCCGGCCGGCGGCGATGCGGCGCGGGGTGGCGCCCGGGGCGAGGCCGGTGGCGGGGGCGAACTCCAGGGCGTCGTCGCCCTCGGCGTCCGTCACCCACACCACCCACTCCTCGCCGTCCGCGCGGAAGGTGCGCGGGCGGCGGGCCCGGACGCCCGGGGTCGCGGCGAGCGCGCGGGCGGGGCCGGAGCGGTGGGTGACCCAGTGGACGGCGCCGCGGACGCAGACGGCGCTGCCGCGCGCGGTGTGGTCGGGGGACGCGGAGCCGAACCAGCGGGCGGCGTTCACCGGGAACGGCTGGAGGTCGACGCGCTGCCCGCCGAGCCGGACGTCGAGCCGGCGCGGCTCGGCCCCGTCGAGGTCGTCCAGCAGCCACAGCTCGCCGGCGCTGGAGTAGACGACGCGGGTGCCGTCGGTGGCGGCGTGCCGGGCGTAGAAGCCCCCGAGGGGGGTGTGCCGGCGCAGGTCGGATCCGTCGGCGAGGGAGGAGTACAGGGCGCCGGTGCCCTCGTGGTCGGACAGGAACGCGATCCTGTCCCCCACCCACAGCGGGTACTCGACGTTCCCGTCGAGGTCCTCGTGCAGGCGGACGAACTCGCCCGCGTCCTCCCCGTCGCGCCCGCCCCCGTCGATCCACAGCTTGCCCGCCGTGCCGCCCCGGTAGCGCTTCCACCAGGCGGCCTCGCGGCCCATCGGCGCGGACAGCAGCACGGTGTGCGGTCCGTGCGCGACGTCGCCGACCGGGCCGTAGGGCAGGGTGGCGGCCGGACCCCCGTCGAGGGGGACGGCACGGGCCCAGGTCCGGCGCAGGCTGGGCTGGCCGTGGGTGCTGAGCGCCAGCACCTGCCCGTCCGGGGTCCAGCCGCGCACCTGCGTCTTCCAACTCCCCCAGTACGTCAGCCGCTTGGCGGGGCCGCCGGCGACCGGCGCGATGTGCACCTCGGGGGCGCCGTCACGGGTGGAGGTCCAGGCGACGGTGGTGCCGTCGGGCGAGATGCGGGGCTGGTTCACCGGCACGTTGTCGGCGCTGACCCGCCAGGCCCGGCCGCCGTCGAGCGGCGCGAGCCACACGTCGTCCTCGGCGGTGAAGGCGATCAACTCACCGTGCAGGTGCGGGAATCGGAGGTATGCGGTGGATGCGACCGATGCAGGCTGTGTCACCCGATCACCCTACGGGGGCGCCCGCGGCCTGGACAGGGGTTTGGATCACTTGCCCTCGACCGGGCGACACGAGGGGTACCGGTCGCACCACACCGTCGTCGTGACGGTCACGGTGACGGTGGGGTTCGGCCCGCCCTTCGTGGGCTCGCCCACCGGTGGCGCACTGGTGGCGTCGCAGTCGCCGAGGCCGTCGACCCGCAACCGCTGCCTGCCGTCCACCTTCACCGTGATGTTCCCGCGCACGCAGGCGCCGTTCACGGCGTGCGTGACCTTCCCGGTGACGGTGATCTCCTTGCCGTCCTCGGTCTCCCCCTGGCAGTCGACGGAGGCGACGGTGTCCTCGCCCCCGGAGGAGGACGAGGACGACGAGCCCTCCTTGTCGCCGAAGGACGCGGTGCAGCTGAGCCACCGCACCCCGGCCTTGCGCCGGTTGAGCTCCTCGGTCACGGTCTGGTCGGTCGTGTACGCGACCGCCGCGGAACTCAGCCCGCCCGGCTCGCACGCCACGACCCCGCCCACGGCGGCCGCGACGAACCCGGCGACCACCACCGGCCGCCGCCACCGCGCCCCACGCCGAACTCCGTTCGCCAACGCCCCCATGGACGGCAGCCTGCCACCACCGCGGCCGGGACGGTAGGGCGCATACGGCCACTCCCGGCACTCCCGGAGCCCCCGGGCGCCGGTGTGCCGGCGGGCGGGTCCGCGCCGCGGCGGTCAGGACCAGCGGCCGGTGCGGCCCAGGAGCAGGGCCGCGGCCGCCGTTCCGGCGGTGGAGGTGCGCAGCACGCTGGGGCCCAGCCGGTGGGCGCGGGCGCCGGCCTCCTCGAAGAGGGCCAACTCCTCGGGGGAGATGCCTCCTTCGGGCCCGACGACCAGCACGATCTCGCCGGAGGCGGGGAGTTCGGCGGTCGCGAGGGGTTCGGTGCCGCTCTCGTGGAGGACGGCGGCGAAGTCGGCGTCGGCCAGAAGTGAGGCAACCTGCCGGGTCGTCGCCGCGTCCGCGACCTCGGGGAAGCGCACCCGGCGGGACTGCTTGCCGGCCTCGCGGGCCGTCGCCCGCCACTTGGTGAGGGACTTCAGCCCCCGCTCGCCCTTCCACTGCGTGATGCAGCGCGCCGCCGCCCACGGCACGATCGCGTCGACACCGACCTCGGTCATCGTCTCCACGGCCAGTTCTCCCCGGTCGCCCTTGGGCAGCGCCTGCACGACGGTCAGGCGGGGGGACCGGGCGGGCTCCTCGGCGACCTCGCCGAGGGTCACGACCAGGCGGTCCTTGCCCTCCGTGCCGTCCACCTCGCCCTCGGCCCAGCGGCCCGCGCCGTCGGTGAGGACGACGGCCTCCCCGGCCCGCAGCCGCTTCACGGAGACGGCGTGCCGGCCCTCGGGGCCGTCGAGCACGTAACGGCCCGCGCCGTCCGTGTCGAAGTGGTCGACGACGAACACCGGCGCGGTCATCGGGCACCTCCCGCCGACAACGCCGTGCGGGCGGAGGCGAGTTCGGCGACCAGCACCTCCACCAGCCGCCCGGCGGGCAGCTCCCGGGCCATCCGGTGGCCCTGTCCCGCCCACAGCGCCATGCCCTGCGCGTCCCCGGCCCTGGCGGCGGCCCTGCGCAGGGGGGCGGTGAGGTGGTGGACGTCCGGGTAGGCGGCGGGCGCGTACGGGCCGTGCTCGCGCAGGAAGCGGTTGACCAGGCCGCGGGCCGGGCGGCCGGAGAAGGCGCGGGTCAGCTCGGTGCGGACGTACAGGGGGTCGGTCAGCGCCTGCTTGTGCAGGGCGTGTGCGCCGGACTCGTGGGTGGCGAGGAAGGCGGTGCCGAGCTGGGCCGCGGCGGCGCCGGCCGCGAGCGCCGCGGCGATCTGGCCGCCGCGCATGATGCCGCCGGCGGCGACGACCGGGATGCCGACGGACTCCCGGACCTGGGCGATCAGGGACAGCAGTCCGATGCCGGAGCCGTCCGCCTCCGCGGCGTCCCGGTGGGTGCCCTGGTGGCCGCCGGCCTCGACGCCCTGCGCGATCACCGCGTCCGCGCCGGCCCGCTCGACGGCCCGGGCCTCGTCCGCTGTGGTGGCGGTGACCAGGGTGAACGTGCCGACGCGGCGGAGGGATTCCAGGACCTCGCGGGCCGGCACGCCGAAGTGGAACGACACCACCGGCACCGGATCGTCCAGGAGGACGGCGAGCTTGGCGTCGAAGCCGTCGTCGCGGCCGCTGTCGGGGTCGCCGAGCTCGGTCTCGTACCAGGCGGCCTCCCCGGCCAGCTGGTGGGCGTAGACGCCGACGGCGGCGGGGTCGGCCGTCTCCGGCTGGGGCAGGAAGAGGTTGACGCCGAAGGGCCTGGCGGTCAGTCCCCGCAGCTGTTTGATCTCCTGGTACATCCCGTCCGCGGTCTTGTACCCGGCGGCGAGGAAACCGAGCCCGCCCGCCTCGGACACGGCGGCGGCCAGCTGCGGCACGGAGACACCGCCCGCCATGGGGGCCTGCACGATCGGGTGCGGGAGGAGATCGGTCGGTACGGAGGACATGACCGCATGTTTTCACGTCCCCCGCACAAACCCGAATCGGCCCGTCCCCTTGGCCCGGGCCGCTTTCCGGAACACCGCGGGAGCCTGTCCCGGCCCCCGCGGAAGGCTCCGCTCAGCGTCCGTTGAACGCGTCCTTCAGCCGGGAGAACAGGCCCTGCTGACCGGGCTGGAACTGGCCCTGCGGGCGCTCCTCGCCGCGGAGCTTGGCCAGTTCCCGGAGCAGGCGCTCCTGCTCGGGGTCGAGCTTGGTCGGGGTCTGGACCTCGACGTGGACGACGAGGTCGCCCCGGCCCCCGCCGCGCAGGTGCGTGACGCCCCGGCCGTGCAGCGGGATCGACTGGCCGGACTGGGTGCCGGGCCGGATGTCGACCTCCTCCATGCCGTCCAGCGTCTCCAGCGGCACCTTGGTGCCGAGGGCCGCCGCGGTCATCGGGATGGTGACCGTGCAGTGCAGGTCGTCGCCGCGCCGCTGGAAGGTGGGGTGCGGCAGCTCGTGGATCTCGACGTACAGGTCGCCGGCGGGACCGCCGCCGGGCCCGACCTCGCCCTCGCCGGCGAGCTGGATCCGGGTGCCGTTGTCGACACCGGCCGGGATCTTGACGGTGAGCGTGCGCCGGGAGCGGATGCGGCCGTCGCCCGCGCACTCCGGGCACGGGGTCGGGACCACGGTGCCGAAGCCCTGGCACTGCGGGCACGGGCGCGAGGTCATGACCTGGCCCAGGAAGGACCGCGTGACCTGCGAGACCTCACCGCGGCCGCGGCACATGTCGCAGGTCTGCGCGCTGGTGCCGGGCGCGGCGCCCTCGCCGCTGCAGGTGGTGCAGACGATCGCCGTGTCGACCTGGATGTCCTTGGTCGTGCCGAACGCGGCCTCGTCGAGCTCGACCTCGATGCGGATCATCGCGTCCTGGCCCCGGCGGGTGCGCGAGCGCGGCCCGCGCTGCGACGCCGTGCCGAAGAACGCGTCCATGATGTCGGAGAAGTTCCCGAAGCCGCCGGCCCCGAAGCCGCCCGCGCCGCCGCCGCCGGACTGCGAGAGCGGATCGCCGCCGAGGTCGTAGACCTGCTTCTTCTGCGGGTCCGACAGCACCTCGTAGGCGGCGTTGATCTCCTTGAACCGCTCCTGGGTCTTCGGATCCGGATTGACGTCCGGATGCAGCTCGCGGGCGAGTCGCCGGAAGGCCTTCTTGATCTCTTCCTGCGACGCGTCGCGGCGCACGCCGAGTACGGCGTAGTAGTCCGTGGCCACCTATGACTCCGCCAGGATTTGTCCGACGTACCGTGCCACTGCGCGTACCGCTCCCATCGTTCCCGGGTAGTCCATGCGGGTCGGTCCGACCACGCCGAGCTTGGCAACCGCCTCGCCGCCCGAACCGTAGCCGACCGACACGACGGACGTGGAGTTGAGTCCTTCGTGGGCGTTCTCGTGACCGATACGGACGGTCACGCCCGGATCCTTCGCCTCGCCGAGCAGCTTGAGGAGCACGACCTGCTCCTCGAGCGCCTCCAGGACGGGCCGGATCGTGAGGGGGAAGTCGTGTCCGAAGCGGGTGAGATTGGCGGTGCCGCCGATCATCAGCCGCTCCTCGTTCTCCTCGACGAGCGTCTCCAGGAGGGTGGAGAGCACCGTCGAGACGGTACCGCGGTCCTCGGCCTCGAAGGCCTCCGGGAGGTCCTCCACCAGGCTCGGCACGTCGGTGAACCGGCGGCCCGCGACCCGGCTGTTCAGCCGCGCGCGCAGGTCCGCCAGGGACGACTCGCCGAACGGCGCCGGGCAGTCGACCATGCGCTGCTCGACCCGGCCGGTGTCCGTGATCAGCACCAGCATCAGGCGCGCGGGCGCGAGGGACAGCAGTTCCACGTGGCGCACCGTCGAACGGGTCAGCGACGGGTACTGCACGACGGCGACCTGCCGGGTCAGCTGCGCGAGCAGCCGCACCGTACGGGCCACCACGTCGTCGAGGTCGACGGCGCCCTCGAGGAAGTTCTGGATGGCGCGCCGCTCCGGCGGGCTCATCGGCTTGACGCCGGCGAGCTTGTCGACGAACAGCCGGTAGCCCTTGTCGGTGGGGATGCGCCCGGCGCTGGTGTGCGGCTGGGCGATGTAGCCCTCGTCCTCCAGGGCCGCCATGTCGTTGCGGACGGTCGCCGGGGAGACGCCGAGGTTGTGCCGCTCGGTGAGGGCCTTGGAGCCGACCGGCTCCTCGGTGCCGACGTAGTCCTGGACGATGGCGCGCAACACCTGGAGCCTGCGTTCACTGAGCATCGCGCACACCTCCAGTAGCTTCCGCCCGGTAACGTCTCTGGCACTCTTCGCACGCGAGTGCCAGACTTCCCCGGCCCAGTGTACGGCCGGGGGGTACGCACCCGGCAAGGCCGGTCCCGTCCTGTCGCGCTGCGGGGCGTCGTCCCGGATAGCGTCCCGGTATGACCGTGACTTGGGAAGAGGCGGGATGGGAGCAAGTGGCGCCCGGGGTGGGGCGGCGCCGGCTGCCGGTGTGGGACTGCACGGCGGGGCTCGTCGTCGGGTCGGGCGCCGTGCTGCTCGTCGACGCGGGCTCGAGCCTGGGCGAGGGCGCACGGCTGCGGGCCGGGGCGCAGGCGCTCACCGGTCGCCGTGTGACGCATCTCGCGCTCACCCACCCCCACTTCGACCACGTCTTCGGGGCGGCGGCGTTCGCGGGCGCGGAGGTGTTCGGCGCGGTGGGCGTGGACACGGCGCTGGCGGGCCGCGGGCGTGAGGAGCTGCGCGCGGACGCGGTGCGCAACGGGCTGGACGCGCGGGCGGCGGAGGAGGCAGCGGACGCGCTGGTCCGCCCGCGCCACGCGGTGTGCGGCGAGTGGACGCTCGACCTCGGCCTGGGCGGCGGACGGCAGGTGCTGCTGGCGAACGTGGGCCCGGGGCACACCGCCCACGACCTCGCGGTGCTGGTGCCCGGCGACCCGGAGGTGGTCTTCTGCGGCGACCTGGTGGAGGAGTCGGGCGAACCGCAGGCGGGCCCCGACGCCGTGCCGTCCCACTGGCCGGCCGCGCTGGACCGGCTGCTGGAACTGGGCGGCGAGGACGCGCGGTACGTCCCCGGGCACGGGGCGGTGGTGGACGCGGCGTTCGTCCGGGCCCAACGCGACGCCCTGGCGGCCCGCTTCGGCGTGTCGCGCTGATCGCGGCGGGCCGGTTCCTCCTATCGTCGTCGGAATGCGCCAGTACTCCGCCGACCTGACCCCTCCGTGGAAGAAGCCGCAGCCGGTACCGGAGGTCCCGGCCGAACCCGGGCTGGTGGTGGAGGACCCCGGCACCGGCTTCTGCGGCGCGGTGGTCCGCTGCGAGGCCGGCACGGTGACCCTGGAGGACCGCTTCGGCAAGCACCGCGTGTTCCCGCTGGAGCCGAGGGGCTTCCTGCTGGAGGGCCGCGTGGTGACCCTGGTGAGGCCCGCCGCCGGCCCGGTGCGGCCCACCCGCACGGCATCCGGTTCGGTGGCCGTCCCCGGCGCCCGCGCACGGGTGGCCCGTGCGGGCCGCATCTACGTCGAGGGCCGGCACGACGCCGAGCTGGTCGAGAAGGTGTGGGGCGACGACCTGCGCGTCGAGGGCGTGGTCGTGGAGTACCTGGAGGGCGTCGACGACCTGCCGTCCGTCGTCGCGGACTTCTCCCCCGGCCCGGACGCCCGCCTCGGCGTCCTGGTGGACCACCTGGTCCCGGGCAGCAAGGAGTGGCACATCGCCGAGTCGGTGACGAGCGAGCACGCCCTGGTGGTGGGCCACCCGTACATCGACGTCTGGGAGGCGGTGAAGCCGGCCGCGCTGGGCATTCCGGGGTGGCCGCGGGTGCCTCGGGGGCAGGACTGGAAGACGGGGGTGTGCCGGGCCCTGGGCTGGCCGGAGAACACGGGGGCGGCCTGGCGGCACATCCTGTCCCGGGTGCGGTCCTACAAGGACCTGGAGCCGGAGCTGCTGGGCCGGGTGGAGGAACTGATCGACTTCGTCACGGCGCCGTAGCGGCGGCCGGCGGGTCAGTCGACCAGGTCCCGCACCACCGCGTCCGCCAGCAGCCGCCCCCGCAGGGTGAGGGCCGCGCGGCCCCGCTCGTACTCCCCCTGCCGGAGCAGGCCGTCCGCCAGGGCGCGCCGGGCGGCCGCCAGTCCCCGCTCGTGGAGGAGCGAGAGCGGGACCCCTTCCTCCAGCCGCAGTTCCAGCAGGATCCGCTCCACCCGCCGGTCCTCCTGCGACAGCACCTCACGCCCCGCCCCCGGCGACCGCCCCGCCGCCAGCGCCGCCGCGTACGCGCCGGGATGCTTCACGTTCCACCAGCGCACGCCGCCGACGTGGCTGTGGGCGCCGGGGCCCGCGCCCCACCAGTCGGCGCCGCGCCAGTACAGCTCGTTGTGCAGGCAGCGGGCCGCCTCGGAGGTGGCCCAGTTCGACACCTCGTACCAGGCGAAGCCCGCCGCCGACAGGGTCTCCTCGGCGATCAGGTAGCGGTCCGCGTGGACGTCGTCGTCCGTCATCGGGACCTCGCCGCGGCGGATGCGGCGGGCGAGCTGCGTGCCCTCCTCGACGATCAGGGCGTACGCGCTGACGTGGTCGGGCCCGGCGCCGAGGGCCGCGTCCAGCGAGGCCCGCCAGTCGTCGTCGGACTCGCCGGGGGTGCCGTAGATCAGGTCGAGGTTGACGTGCTCGAAGCCCGCCGCGCGGGCCTCGGCGACGCACGCCTCGGGGCGGCCGGGGGTGTGCGTGCGGTCCAGGACCCTCAGCACGTGCTGCCGGGCGCTCTGCATGCCGAAGGAGATCCGGTTGAAGCCGCCGGCCCGCAGGGTCGCCAGGTAGGCCGGGTCGACCGACTCCGGGTTCGCCTCCGTGGTGACCTCCGCGTCCGCCGCCAGCCCGAACTCCTCGCGGATCGCGTCCAGCATCCGCACCAGGTCGCCGGCGGCCAGCAGGGTGGGCGTGCCGCCGCCGACGAACACCGTGCGGACCTCGCGCGGGTCGTCGCCGAGGACCTTGCGGGCCAGGCGGACCTCGTCGGTCAGCGTCTCGGCGTAGTTGTCGCGGGAGGCCAGCACTCCCCCTGTGCCGCGCAGTTCGGTCGCGGTGTAGGTGTTGAAGTCGCAGTAGCCGCAGCGGGTCGCGCAGTACGGGACGTGCAGGTAGAACCCGAGGGGTCGGCCGGCGGCCCCGGCGAGCGCGGACGCGGGCAGCGCGCCGTCGGCGGGGACGGGCTCGCCGTCGGGGAGTGCGGAAGGCATGTGCTCCATTGTCCCGCACCCGCCCGCTTCCTCCCGGCGTCCCCCGGCATCACTCCGCCTGGAGCACCAGCAGGGCGAGATCGTCCGCCGGCGGGCGGGCACCGAACTCGTGGACCAGGCGCTGGATGCGTTCCGCTATCAGCTCGGCGTCCAGGCCCGCGCAGCCCGCCAGGGCCGTGGCCAGCCCGTCACCGTCGTCGAACTGGCGGGAGCCGGAGCGCCGCTCGGTGACGCCGTCGGTGACGCAGAGCAGGCTGTCGCCGGAGCGCAGCTCGAAGGTCTCGCTGGTGTAGGCGGCGTCCTCGACGACCCCGAGCAGGGTCTGCGGCTGGGCGACGGAGCGAACCGTTCCGTCGGGGGCGAGCAGCAGGGGCAGGGGGTGTCCGGCGGAGGCGAGGGTGCAGCGGACGCCCCCGTCGAAGGGGACGAGCTCGCCGTAGAGGAGGGAGAGGAAGCGGGTCTGCGGGCCGTCACCGGGGGCGGTGGGGCGGGCGCCCGCGGCCACCAGCGCGCGGGCGGCGGCGTCGGCGGCCTCCGTGGCGTCGTCGAGGAGGAGCTGGTTGAGGCGGTCGAGGACGTCGGCGACGCGGTAGCCCTCGCGGGCGAGCAGCCGCAGCCAGGGCCGGGCCAGCCCGATGACGACGGCGGCCTCCGGGCCCTTGCCCTGGACGTCGCCCACGGCGAAGCACCAGCGGTCCCGGCCGGCCGGGAAGAGGTCGTAGAAGTCGCCGCTCGGTCCGCCCTTGTCGCACGGCTCGTAGACGAGGGCGCTGCGCACGCCCGGGATCTCGGCGACGGCACCGGGCAGCAGCCCGCGCTGGAGCACGGCGCTGATGGTGGCCTGACGGGCGTACTGCCGGGCGGCGCCGATGGCCAGGGCGACGCGCCGGCCGAGGTCCTCCACGAGTCCGGTGATCTCGTCGGGGAACCGGTCGATGCCGGCCCGCCCGATCACCAGGGTGCCCAGCGGCCGGCCGCCGGCGACGAGACGGTAGGCGAGGGCGGTGCCGGGCGGGGCGGCGGACGGGTCGTGGGCGTCCGGGGCCGGGTCGGGGGCGCCGGGGACGTCCGGGGCGTCGAGCACCGTGTCCGGCCAGGGGTAGGGGACGGGGCCCGGGTACGACGGGTCACCGGGCGGCGGGGGGGTGCGGTCCAGGACCCGGCGCAGCTCCTCGATGCGGTCCTCGCCGGCGTGCCAGACCCGGGCGAGGCGGGCTCCGCCGGCCCACGTCCCGCCGCCGCCCCGGTCGCCGTGGCCGCCTGTCCCGTCCTCCAGCCACACCGCGCACCAGTCCGCCAGCCGGGGCACGATCAGCTGCCCGGTGAGCGCGGTCACCAGGTCCTCGTCGAGCTGCCCGGCGAGCAGGTCGGAAGCCTCGGCGAGGAAGGACAGGGCCCCGCGCCCCAGCCAGGCCCCGTCCCGCCCGTGACGGCGGGCGAGCCAGTCGTCCCCGTACGAGCCGCCTCGCCAGGTGCTGCGCGCGTACGCGCCGTGCTCCGCCCGGGGCTGGGCCGGTGTGTGCGTCTGCGGTTGGGTCCGGGGCCGCGTCCGGGCGGGGGTGTGGGTCCGGGGCTGTGCCGTCTGCCTCTGGGGCTGTGTCTGGGGCTGCGCCTGGGTGTGCGGCGGCTCGGGTGCGAGGATCTCCGCCACTCCCGGCTCCCGCGCCGGCGCGTGCTCCCCGCCGTACGCCTCGGTCCGATCGCCCGCCGCGCACCCCCCGGCGGGCAGCCGTGCCCACACCGTCTTGGTGCCCGGGCGGTAGGTGACCCCCCAGGCCTCGCAGAGCGCGGCGACGAGCGGCAGGCCGCGCCCGTACTCCGGGGCGTCGTGCGGCGACGCCTCCGGCTCGGTGCCGCCCGGCGCGCGGGAGGGGTGCCGGTCGGCGACCTCGACGACGAGCGCGCCGGTCTCCTCCAGCCGGCACGTCAGGTGCACGTCCGTCCCGGCGTGCACGACGGCGTTGGTGACGAGTTCGCTGACGACCAGCGTGGCGTCGTCACCGACGCGGCCGGTGAGGTGCTCGGCGCCGGGCAGCGCGAGTCCCGCCCACTCGGTGAGCGTCTTGCGCAGCAGGGCGCGCGCGGAGCCCGGCGCGAGGGGGCTCCCGGGCAGGGCCGTCTCCGCCCGCGCGCACTCCCGCGCCTCGGAGGCAAGGGAGGCGGTCTCCCGTTGCGTCGGAATGGCCCCCATGGGCAGCTCCCCGGGCAGTTCGTACGAATACTCCTCGATCGATGCCGACAGGGTGACAGACGGAGCCCGTCCATAAGCGCCGAGTTACCGAAGTGGGCCGCCAGGGGTGAGAACACCGCCCCGCGCGCGGTCAGGAACGGACAGAAAGCCGGCCCGTTCCGAACAGCGGGGAAACCGGGGAGCGGAAGGCACGCGGATGGCGGGAGTGACGACAGGGGGACGACAGGGGGACGACAGGGATGACGACGGGGGCGGGGCCCCGGGCCGGTCCGGCCCGGGGCCCCGCCCCCGTCTCGTCGCGCAGCCGCGGTCAGTCCTCGCGCGTGCCCTCGTACATCTCGTCGATGAGGTGCTTGTACTCGCGCTCCACCACCGGCCGCTTCAGCTTCAGGCTCGGGGTGATCTCGCCGTGCTCGACGTCGAGGTCGCGCGGCAGGAGGCGGAACTTCTTGATGGTCTGCCAGCGCTGCAGGCCCTCGTTGAGCTGCTTGACGTAGCCGTCGACCATCTCGACCGTGGCGGGCGCGGCCACGATGTCCGCGTACGGCTTGCCCTCCAGGCCGTTCTCGGCCGCCCACGCCGTGAGCGCGGCCTCGTCGAGGGCGATGAGGGCGGTGCAGTAGTTGCGGTCGGCGCCGTGCACCAGGATGTTCGACACGTACGGGCAGACCGCCTTGAACTGGCCCTCGACCTCGGCGGGCGCGATGTACTTGCCGCCGGAGGTCTTGATCAGGTCCTTCTTGCGGTCGGTGATGCGCAGGTAGCCGTCGGGCGAGAGCTCGCCGATGTCGCCGGTGTGGAACCAGCCGTCGGCCTCCAGCACCTCGGCGGTCTTCTCGGGCAGGTTGTGGTAGCCCTGCATGATGCCGGGGCCGCGCAGCAGGATCTCGCCGTCGTCGGCGATGCGCACCTCGGTGCCGGGCAGCGGCTTGCCGACGGTGCCGGTGCGGTAGGCCTCGCCGGGGTTGACGAAGGAGGCGGCGGAGGACTCGGTGAGGCCGTAGCCCTCGAGGATGTGGATGCCGGCGCCGGAGAAGAAGTAGCCGATCTCGGGGGCGAGGGCCGCGGAGCCGGAGACGCAGGCGCGCAGGTTGCCGCCGAAGGCCTCGCGGATCTTCGCGTAGACGAGCTTGTCGGCGACCGCGTGCTTGACGCCGAGGCCGAAGGGCGCGCTCGCGGTGCCGGTGCGGCGGAAGTTGTCCTGGGTGACCTTGGCGTACTCGCGGGCGACGCCGGCGGCCCACTGGAAGATCTTGTACTTGGCCCCGCCGCCGGCCCTCGCCTTGGCGGCGACGCCGTTGTAGACCTTCTCGAAGATGCGGGGCACGGCCGCCATGTAGGTCGGCTGGACCACCGGGAGGTTCTCGATGATCTTGTCGACGCGGCCGTCGACGGCGGTGACGTGCCCGACCTCGATCTGGCCGGAGGTGAGCACCTTGCCGAAGACGTGCGCGAGCGGCAGCCACAGGTACTGCACGTCGTCACCGCTCACCAGCCCGGTCGCGGCGATCGCCTTGGCCATGTACGACCAGTTGTCGTGCGGCAGGCGCACGCCCTTGGGGCGGCCGGTGGTGCCGGAGGTGTAGATGAGGGTGGCGAGCTGGTCCTTGGTGAGCGCGGCGACCCGCTCCTTGATCAGCTCCGGGTCCTTCTCCAGCCGGGCCGCGCCGCGGCTCTCCAGCTCGGCGAGGCCGATCACGAAGTCGTCGGTCTCCACGCCGGCCGCGTCGACGACCACGACGTGGGTGAGCTCGGGCAGCTCGGCGCGCTTCTCGACGGCCTTGGCCACCTGCTCGGCGTTCTCCGCGATGAGCACCCTGCTCTGCGAGTCCGACAGGATGTAGGCGGACTCCTCGGCGTTGGTCTGCGGGTAGATCGTGGTGGTGGCGGCGCCCGCGCACAGGATGCCGAGGTCGGCGAGGATCCACTCGACGCGGGTCGAGGACGCCAGCGCCACCCGCTCCTCGGGGCGCACGCCCAGCTCGATCAGGCCGGCCGCGATGGCGTTGACGCGCTCCGCGGTCTGCGCCCAGGTGAGCGACTTCCACTCGTCCGGGCCCTCCCCGGAGGCGGAGGGGATCGGGTAGCGGTAGGCCTCGGCGTCCGGCGTGGCCGCCACGCGCTCCAGGAAGAGGGTCGCCACGCTCGGCGGACGGTTCTCGATCAGTGTCTGTGTGTCGCTCACGACATCCTCCGGGGCCCGCGACGGTGCGGCTGGCTCAGTGGGGCTGGTTACACTCGCGAGTCGTTGTTTAACTCGCGAGTAACTATCGAGCACGGACAGAGTAAGGCGCGACCGGCCACCGCGTAAGGGGGTGCGGCCTGCCATTTCGCACAGAGAGCTACCCGCCGGACGCGCAGGGGCCCGCCGCGCTCTCGCGCGACGGGCCCCTTTTCCGCCCGGTTTGCGGAGTAACCCGCAGTAACGTTGATTACCGTCCGCTACCTTTCGGCCACTCCTCGCCCCTACTTCTTGCCCTTGCCCGATCCCGCGCTGTCGTCGCTGGAGAGGACGGCGATGAAGGCCTCCTGGGGGACCTCCACGGAACCCACCATCTTCATCCGCTTCTTGCCTTCCTTCTGCTTCTCCAGCAGCTTGCGCTTGCGGGAGATGTCGCCGCCGTAGCACTTGGCGAGGACGTCCTTGCGGATGGCGCGGATGGTCTCGCGGGCGATGACCCGGGAGCCGATGGCGGCCTGCACCGGCACCTCGAAGGCCTGCCGCGGGATCAGCTCCTTGAGCTTGGCGACGAGCCGCACGCCGTACGCGTACGCCTGGTCCTTGTGGGTGATCGCGGAGAACGCGTCCACCTTGTCGCCGTGCAGCAGGATGTCCACCTTGACCAGGCTGGAGGTCTGCTCGCCGGTGGGCTCGTAGTCGAGGGAGGCGTACCCGCGGGTCTTGGACTTCAGCTGGTCGAAGAAGTCGAAGACGATCTCCGCGAGCGGCAGGGTGTAGCGGATCTCCACCCGGTCCTCGGAGAGGTAGTCCATGCCGAGCAGGACGCCGCGCCGGGTCTGGCACAGCTCCATGATCGAGCCGATGAACTCGCTGGGCGCCAGGATGGTGGCGCGCACGACCGGCTCGTACACCTCGCCGATCTTCCCCTCGGGGAATTCGCTCGGGTTGGTGACGGTGTGCTCGCTGCCGTCCTCCATGACCACGCGGTAGACCACGTTCGGCGCGGTGGCGATCAGGTCGAGCCCGAACTCGCGCTCGAGCCGCTCGCGGATCACGTCGAGGTGCAGCAGGCCGAGGAAGCCGACGCGGAAACCGAAGCCGAGGGCGGCGGAGGTCTCCGGCTCGTAGACCAGGGCGGCGTCGTTGAGCTGGAGCTTGTCCAGCGCCTCGCGCAGCTCGGGGTAGTCGGAGCCGTCCAGCGGGTACAGGCCCGAGAACACCATGGGCTTGGGGTCCTTGTAGCCGCCCAGCGCCTCCTCGGCGCCCTTGTGCTGGCTGGTGACCGTGTCACCGACCTTGGACTGGCGGACGTCCTTCACACCGGTGATCAGGTAGCCCACCTCGCCGACGCCGAGGCCGTCGGCGGGGAGCATCTCCGGCGAGTTGGTGCCGATCTCCAGCAGCTCGTGGGTCGCCCCGGTGGACATCATCCGGATCCGCTCGCGCTTGTTGAGCTGACCGTCGATGACACGGACGTACGTCACGACACCGCGGTAGGAGTCGTACACCGAGTCGAAGATCATCGCGCGGGCCGGGGCGTCCTTGACGCCGACCGGGGCCGGGATCTCGGCGACCACCTTGTCCAGCAGCGCCTCGACGCCGAGACCGGTCTTCGCGGACACCTTGAGCACGTCGTCGGGGTCGCAGCCGACCAGGTTCGCCAGCTCCTCGGCGAACTTCTCCGGCTGCGCGGCCGGCAGGTCGATCTTGTTGAGCACCGGGATGATCGTGAGGTCGTTCTCCATCGCCAGGTACAGGTTGGCGAGGGTCTGCGCCTCGATGCCCTGGGCGGCGTCGACCAGCAGGATCGTGCCCTCGCACGCGGCGAGCGACCGCGAGACCTCGTAGGTGAAGTCGACGTGCCCGGGGGTGTCGATCATGTTGAGGATGTGCGTGTTGCCCTGGTCGTGGGTCGGGGCCCACGGCAGACGCACCGCCTGGGACTTGATCGTGATGCCGCGCTCGCGCTCGATGTCCATGCGGTCGAGGTACTGAGCGCGCATCTGCCGCTGCTCGACCACACCGGTCAGCTGGAGCATCCGGTCGGCGAGCGTGGACTTGCCGTGGTCGATGTGCGCGATGATGCAGAAATTGCGGATCAGAGCCGGGTCGGTACGGCTCGGCTCGGGCACATGGCTAGGGATCGCGGGCACGCAGGGTCCTGATTCTTGAGGCGTCCGCATACGTGTGCATGTCCGTCTGCGGTCTCGGGTCGGATCGATACGTAGCTTCCATGGTCCCACGGGTGGGGACCTGGGACGGGTTTGGGCCACCGAACGGCCCGCTGGTAGTGTGGGGGGCTGTGTCTCATGCCCTCTCAGCGCGAGGCACACCCCAAGAAATCACCCGGCGCGGGATCCGCGCGGCATCGTGCGGCCCGGGCCAGAACCTGAGAAGGCTCATTCGTGGCGAACATCAAGTCCCAGATCAAGCGGAACAAGACCAACGAGAAGGCCCGGCTGCGCAACAAGGCCGTCAAGTCCTCTCTGAAGACCGCGATCCGCAAGGCTCGTGAGGCCGTTGCCGCGGGTGACGTCGAGAAGGCCGCCGAGTACCAGCGCGCTGCCGCGCGTCAGCTCGACAAGGCCGTCTCCAAGGGCGTCATCCACAAGAACCAGGCCGCCAACAAGAAGTCGGCGCTGGCTCAGAAGGTCGCGACCCTCAAGGGCTGATCACTTCCCTGATCTGACCTGATCGCCGGAAGGACCCGGGCGGGCCCTCTCTCATCCGCCCCCGGCCGGCACCCCGAGCTCGTACGCGGCCTGCGTTCGCCACGCGGGTACGGGCTCAGCAGCTTGTCCGAGGACCCCGTCCGACGCCCTTCCCCCGGGTGGAGGCGGGGTCCTCGCATCCCCGGCGCTACGACCAGAAGTCGTTCATCGCGTCGAGGTCCGCGACGCACTCGTCGAGGTCGGTGATCCTGTCCCCGAGGATGCGGAAGACGATGCCTCCCTCCTGGTCCAGGTGCCTGCCCCGCCGGTCTCCCGTGATGCGGTGCAGGGACACCGCGTGGCCCCGGCCGTCGACGAGGACCTGACGCAACTCGACCCCGAACGTCCCGTCGGTCTCCTCACCGAGCCGCCGGTACATGTCGAGGATCGCGTCCTGTCCCTTGTAGTCGCCCGAAAGGGTTCCGGTCCCGGGCACGTGATGCGTGGCGTCCGCCGCCATCAGTCCGCGCAGGGTGTCCATGTCCCCACGTGTGAAGGCCTCGTAGCCCTTGCGGACGAGCTGCGCATTCGGATGTTCGGCCATGTCGCTCGCCACCTCTCCGGGTCTGGACGACCGGCTGATACGTCCGATTCTCCTCTCCGGGGAGCGAAGGTCGACTCGATCACGGAACGCACGCCGGGTGCTATGCCCGCCCTCTCGACCGCGCCGCGCGCGCGATGGTCACGACGGCTTTCTCCAGGGCGTACTCGGGGTCGTCCCCGCCGCCCTTCACGCCCGCGTCGGCGTCGGCGACCGCGCGCAGCGCCACGGCCACGCCGTCCGGGGTCCAGCCGCGCATCTGCTGCCGCACCCGGTCGATCTTCCACGGCGGCATGCCCAGCTCGCGGGCCAGGTCGGCCGGCCGGCCGCCGCGCGCCGACTGCAGCTTCCCGATGGCCCGTACGCCCTGGGCCAGCGCGCTGGTGATCAGCACCGGCGCCACCCCGGTCGCCAGGGACCAGCGCAGGGCCTCCAGCGCCTCCGCCGCGCGTCCCTCGACCGCCCGGTCGGCGACCGTGAAGCTCGACGCCTCGGCCCGCCCGGTGTAGTACCGCCCGACGACCGCCTCGTCGATCGTCCCCTCGACGTCCGCGACCAGCTGGGACACCGCCGAGGCCAGCTCCCGCAGATCACTGCCGAGGGCGTCGACCAGCGCCTGGCACGCCTCCGGTGCGGCCGATCTCCCGGCGGTCCGGAACTCGCTCCGTACGAAGGCCAGCCGGTCCGCCGGCTTGGTCATCTTCGGGCACGCCACCTCCCGCGCCCCCGCCTTGCGCGCCGCGTCGAGCAGTCCCTTGCCCTTGGCGCCGCCCGCGTGCAGCAGCACCAGCGTGATCTCCTCGGCGGGCGCCCCGAGGTACGCCTTCACGTCCTTGACGGTGTCGGCCGACAGGTCCTGCGCATTGCGTACGACGACGACCTTGCGCTCCGCGAAGAGCGACGGGCTGGTCAGCTCGGCGAGGGTGCCGGGCTGGAGCTGGTCCGGGGTCAGGTCCCGGACGTCCGTGTCGGCGTCGGCGGCCTTCGCGGCGGCCACCACCTCCCGCACGGCACGGTCGAGCAGCAGGTCCTCCTGGCCCACGGCGAGCGTCACGGGGGCGAGAGGGTCGTCGGATGCGGTCTTCCTGGCCATCGCGACAAGCATCCCACGCGCCACCGACAACGCCCCGGACGGCTCCGGTCCGGGGCCGGGAGCGGGGTTGAGAACCGAAACCGGGACCGGGATCAGAGCCGGGGCCGGGTCCGGTCCGGCTCCGCTTCCCGCGCCGTCACGGTTCCTCCCGCCAGCCCTCCCACTCCGCCGCGAACTCGTCCAGCTCCCCGGCGTCCAGCCGCCCCTCCTCGTCCCGCAGGACGACGAGCCACTGCGCGTCCTCCGCGTCGTCCTCACCGGCCAGCGCGTCCCGCACCAACCGCGGCTCCTCCGCCACGCCGAACCGCTCCCCGAGGGCCTGGGCCACCTCCTCGGCGGCATCACGGTCGGGCAGCACCAGCACATGTCGCACATCACTCACGTGCGCCATTGTCCGGCACCGGGCTCAGGGCTCAGTCCTCGCGCCCGGTGCCCCGCACGGCCGGCACCGCGTCCGGCCCGGTCCCGAACCGGTCCCGGTACACCGCGGACACCTCCTGGTCCGGTCCCGGCTCCCGCTCCTCACGCGTCCCGTCCGGCGCCGTGGAGGTGAGCCGCCGGCCGCTGAGCGTGGTCCTCCCGCCGTCCTCGGTGGTCCGCGAGCACACCAGCGACCGCGTGAAGTGCGGGGCCGGTGGCGTGCCGTGCCCCCACGCGCCGACCGCGAAGCCGCCGGCGCCCGCTGCCGACTGCCCGCTGCCGGGTCAGTGCCGTGCCACCGACAGCTCCCCGCTCCCCTCCTCCCCGCCGACCACCGCCAGCGCCCCGTCCCGGTCCGTCCGCAGCACCGTCGCTCCCCGGGCCCGCAGCGCGGCGAGTGTGCTCGGGGCGGGATGTCCGTACGGGTTGTCCTCCCCGGCCGAGACCAACGCCAGCCGCGGCGCCACCCGCCGCATCAGCCCCGGGTCCTGGTACGCCGAGCCGTGGTGGGCGACTTTCAGCACGTCCACGTCCGCCAGGGCCCGGCCGGCCGGTGACCTCGCCAGGGCCCGCTGGGCCGGGGGTTCCAGGTCCCCGAGCAGCAGCAGGCGCAGGCCCCCGGTCCGCACGAGCATGGCCACACTGGCGTCGTTCGGGCTCTCCGGCGCGGGCGGCGACGGGGGCGGGCGCGTGCCCGGCGCCGTCGGTGGCGTCACCGGCGGCGGCCACACCACCTCCCAGGACAGCTCCCCCGTGCGCCGCCGCTCCCCGGCGACGGCACGGGTCACCGCGATCCGCTCGGCCGCCGCGAGTCTGCGTACGAACGCGGCCTGGTCGGCGGGGTCCTCGAGGCCCGTCGTCCCGATCGCGCCCACCGAGCGTCCGCGCAGCACACCGGGCAGGCCCGCCACGTGGTCGGCGTGGAAGTGGGTCAGGACCACGAGGGGGATCCTGGTGACGCCCAGGGAGCGCAGGCAGCGGTCCACGAGGGCCGGGTCGGGTCCGGCGTCCACCACCACACCGGTGCCCCCGCCCGCCGCCAGCACCAACGCGTCGCCCTGCCCCACGTCGCACATCACCATCCGCCAGCCCGGCGGCGGCCAGCCCGTGATCGCCCGGGTCAGCGGCGGCGGCTGCACCACGACCACGACCAGCAGCAGCGCGCAGACACCGCACCACCAGGGGTGTCCCAGCAGCCGCCGCCCGACGGGCAGCACGGCCAGGGTGACCGCGCCGAGCGCCGCCGCCCCGGCCCAGCCGCCGGGCCAGTCCACTCCGGCGCCGGGCAGCGCCGCCCCGGTCCGGGCGACCCCCGCGATCCACTCCACCGGCCAGCTCGCGCACCACGCCAGTGCCTTCGCGACCGGCATCGCGAACGGCGCCGTGGCCAGCGCCGCGAAGCCCAGTACCGTGGCCGGCGCGAGCGCGAACTCCGCGAGCAGATTGCACGGCACCGCCACCAGGCTCACCCGCGCCGCGAGCACGGTGACCACCGGCGCGCACACCGCCTGGGCGGCCCCCGCGGCGGCCAGCGCCTCCGCGAGCCCGGGCGGGACGCCGCGCCGCCGCAGTCCCGCGCTCCAGCGCGGCGCGAGCGTGAGCAGGGCGCCGGTGGCCAGCACGGACAGCAGGAAGCCGTAACCGCGGGCCAGCCAGGGGTCGTGGAGCACCAGGAGCAGGACGGCCGTCGCCAGGGCCGGGATCAGCGATCTGCGGCGGCCGGTGGCGAGCGCGAGCAGCGCGACGGACCCGCAGGCGGCGGCCCGCAGCACGCTGGGGTCCGGCCGGCACACGACGACGAAGCCGAGGGACAGCGCCCCGCCCAGCAGCGCCGTCGTCCGCAGGGAGATGCCGAGCCGGGGCGCGAGACCGCGTCGCTCCGCCCGCTGCGCCAGACCGGGCGGGCCGAGGAGCAGGGCCAGGAGGATGGTGAAGTTGGCGCCGGAGACGGCGAGCGTGTGCGTGAGGTCGGTCTCCCTGAACGCCTCGTCCAGTTCCGGGGTGACCCGGGAGGTGTCGCCCACGACCAGTCCCGGCAGCAGCGCCCGCGCGTCCGCCGGCAGCCCGTCGGTCGCCTCCCGCAGTCCGGCCCGCAGTCTCCCCGCCAGCCGCTGCGGTCCCGACGGCCGCCCCACGGTCTCCGGTCCGTCCCGGCCCTTCACGCGCAGCACGGCCGCGAACCGGTCGCCGCCCGTCGTCGCGGGAGCGAGCCGCGCCTCGACCCGCAGCCGGGTGGAGGGCAGGAGCCCGAGCCAGGGGGAACGCCCGGCACCGCGTCCGCCCGGGGAGGCGCGCGGGGCCCGGCGCACGTCGACGATCACCAGCACCGGCGCCCGGGTCACCGCCGCCACCGCGCCGGGCCTCTCCACCCGCCGCACGTCGGCCTCGATCAGCACGGCCGCCGGTGCCGTGTGAGGGCCGCCGGCCCTGGGCCGGGTGAGCCGGGGGTCGGAGGTGATCTCGAGCTCGGCGGTCACCGGGGCGTGCTCCCGGGCCAGCTCCGGCACGGGGCCGCGCCGCGGATCCGCACCGTGCAGGCCCGCGGAGCCGGCGGCAGCGGCGACACAGAGCAGCACGGCGGCCCCGGACACCAGGGACGAGGGGGGTGCGCCGGTCCTTCGCCGCCCCGCCCGCCGGCGCCGGCCGCGCCCCACCACGAGGAGGACGCCGGCCGCCGCCAGGGAGACGGTCACCACGCCCACCACCCTGCCGGGCGGGGCGTGCAGCATCACCGCCGCCGTGGCCCAGGCCGCCAGCGCGGGCGGCACGAGCCGGAGGTCCGTCGGTGCCTCCTGACGCGGGTGCGCGGTTCCGAGTCGCTTCCCGGACGCGGCGTGGACGGGCTGCCTGGTGGCGGTCCCCGCGGGCCGGGGGTCCGCCGGCGGCACCGGGTCCGTGCGGTTCGTCACGGCCGCACCAGATCGCGCAGGTCCTCGAAGCGGCGGTCGCCGATGCCGTCGACCTCGCGCAGTTCGTCCACGGAGCGGAAACCGCCGTGCCGGGTGCGGTAGTCGACGATGTGCCGGGCCAGCACGGGACCGACCCCCGGCAGGGCGTCGAGCTGGTCCGGTGTGGCGGTGCTGAGGGACACCGGTGCAGCGGGTCCGGTGCCCGCGGGCGCACCGGCCGCACCGCCGGAGGCCGCGGTGCCCCCTCCCGTGTCCGGCCCCGCGACCGGTGCCGGGCCTCCGACGACCACCTGCTCCCCGTCCACCAGGAACCGGGCGCGGTTGAGGCCGTCCGTCTTCGTCCCGGGCCGCACCCCGCCCGCCGCCCGCAGCGCGTCCTCGACCCGCGAACCGGCCGGCAGACGGTGGATCCCCGGGTCACGCACCTTGCCGCTGACGTCGACCACGATCCCGGGCCCCGCCGGGCCGCCGGCCTCGACCGCCCCGGCCGGTGCGCCCGGTCCGCCCTCCTCCCGGCCGGCTTCGCCCTCCCCCCGCTCCCCGTGGGGAGCGGCCGCCCGCACCACCTCCGGCGCCCGCACCGGCTGGGTCCGCCCGGACCAGAAGTGCTGCACGGCGAACCCCACGGCGACCACGAGCAGCACCGACAGCGCGACCACGCTCCGTCGTTCCAGTCCGCACCGCGTCTGCACCCACAGCGGCAGGCGCTCCCGCAGCGCGAGCCCGAACCGCTCCCGGTACCGGCCCTCCCCGCTCACCGGGCTCACCTGATCCCCCGGATCCACCGGATCGGGCACTCCCCCGGGAGAACCCCGGTTCGCGGCGTCCGCCGCGTCCCCTCCCGCGGCCGCGCCCCCGCGGGAACGCACCGGCGGGAGATCCACCGCCGTCGCACGGTCCACGGCCCAGCTCGGGACGCGCCCGGCCCTCCCGCTTCCCCCGGCCCCGTCGCCGGCGCCGTCGCTGTCGCCGTCCTCACCGAACAGGGCCTGCGCCCGCCGCCGGAGTTCCTCCGCCGGCGCGTGGCGGTCCCGGTGCCCGTGCCGGTGGCCCTGCCGTACCCGTCCTCGGGGCGAGGGCGGCCGGCGATGACGTGCGCGCCCGTCGGACGCGGGGTCACGGCCCGGGCCGCTGGTCGCCGTCGCTGTGCGTGAACGTGATCGAAGTGCCATGCGAGGAGGATCGGGCAACCCGCCGCATCCCCGTCGATCTTGCTCGATCTCCGTGGACCACCGCCCGGTTGTGGACAACTCCGTCACCCGCGCGCGCCCGCCGCCACGCGGCCGGCGGTCCCGTCCCGCCTCACCGCTGCGAGACCACGACCCCCAGCAGGCCGGGTCCCGTGTGCGCCCCGATCACCGCTCCCACCTCGCTGACGTGCAGGTCGGCCAGGGCCGGCAGCCGGGCCCGCAGCCGGTCCGCGAGGGCCGACGCGCGGTCCGGGGCGGCGAGGTGGTGGACGGCGACGTCGACGTCGGCGCCGCCCGCCCGTTCGGCCGCGATCTCCTCCAGACGGGCGATCGCCCTGGACGCGGTGCGGACCTTCTCCAGGGGTTCGATGCGGCCGCCCGCCAGCTGCAGCAGCGGCTTCACCGCGAGCGCCGAGCCCAGCAGGGCCTGCGCGGCGCCGATGCGGCCACCGCGGCGCAGGTAGTCCAGGGTGTCGACGTAGAAGTAGGCGGAGGTGCCCGCCGCGCGTTTCTCGGCGGCGGTGACCGCCTCGTCCACCGTGCCGCCCGCCTGAGCGGTCTCGGCCGCCGCCAGTGCGCAGAACCCGAGGGCCATCGCGATCATGCCGGTGTCCACCACCCGCACCGGCACCGGCGCCTGACGCGCCGCGACGACCGCCGCGTCGTAGGTGCCGGAGAGTTCGGCGGAGAGGTGGAGGGAGACGATGCCGGTGGCGCCGGACTCGGCGGCCCTGCGGTAGGTCTCGGCGAAGACCTCGGGACCGGGCCGCGAGGTCGTGACGGGGCGCCGCTTCTGCAGGGCCTGGGCGAGGGAGCGGGTGGAGATCTCGGTGCCCTCTTCGAGCGCGCGGTTGCCGAGGACCACGATCAGCGGCACCGCCGTGATGCCGTGCCGCTCCATCGTCCGGGCCGGCAGGTAGGCCGTTGAATCGGTGACGATCGCGACATGGCGGGACATGAGCTGGAGGTTACCTGCCGTAGTGCCCGCGTGGCAGCCCGGCCTCGCGGGCCGGTTCGGCCGTGGCCGGATCAGGCGGTGTTCACGCGGTGTCCAGTCGGCGTTCAGACGGTGCTCAAGTGGTGCTCTCGGGGCGGGGCTTCTTCTCCCAGGGGTAGGTGGGGCGCGGCCCGGGCGGGGTGATGGCGGGCCGCACCGGCTCGGGCTCCGGCTCCCGGGCCGTGGCCGACCGCGGCGCTTCCGCCCGGGTGGGGCCCGCCGCCGGAGTGCCGGTGGCGGGTGCCTCGGGCCAGGGTGCGGACCGGGGCTCGGACCGCTGGTCCGTGGTCGTCCAGTGCCGCAGGGCACCGGCCTCCACGTCGATCTGCGCGCTCAGCGAGTCGAGTTCGTCGTCCGCGAAGCGGCGGGCGCGGTCGCGGGCCGCCCAGCGCAGGGAGTCCGCCGACTGTGTGATGCGCCCGGTGCGCTCGCGCAGCTCGGGCAGCCGCTCGACGAGCGCGGCACGGTCCGGTTCGGACTCCAGGCGCCTGAGCTCGCCGTCCAGTTCGTGTCCGTGCGCGCTGAGACGCTGGAAGAGGCCGAGGGACTCCTTGAGGGACTCGTCCTCGGCGACGACCGCCTCCAGCGCTTCCTGGGTCGCGCGCATGGAGGTGCGCAGCTCGAGCCGGAGCTGGGCGATCTCGCCGGCCGGGCCGGGCCTGCCGAGGGCCTTGGCCTTCAGCGTGTGGTCCTCGACCGTGCGGCGGGCCTGGGTGATGTGGCGGTCGGCACTGCGCTTGGCCGCGCCGACGACCTTCACCGTGGCGTAGGCGCCGAGTACGAGAGAGAGCACGAAGAGCAGGGCGAACACTGCGATCACTGCTTCCACGAGGCTCCTCCTCCGGGCCCTTCGGCCTGTCCCGGCACGCTCCGCGCCGCTCTTCAACGGTAAACGCAAAGGGCAGGCCCGGAGTTCCCGAAAAACCCCGAACCTGCCCGTAGGGGATCACCCTGCCCCGGGACGTCACGCCCGGCGGGGACCACCCCGCCCCGGGACGTCACGCCCGGCGGAGATCACCCCGGGTGCCCGGCCGGCCGGCGTGCGTCACGCCGGGACGATGTTCACCAGCTTGGGCGCCCGCACGATCACCTTGCGGATGCCGGCCCCGTCCAGCGCGGCGACGACCTTCTCGTCGGCCAGCGCGGCCTTCTCCAGCTCGTCCTCGGAGATCGACGGCGAGACCTCCAGCCGCGCCTTGACCTTGCCCTTGATCTGCACGACGCAGGTCACGGTCTCGTCGACCACGTACGCCGGGTCGGCCACCGGGAAGTCCTGGTGGACGACCGAGTCGGTGTGCCCCAGCCTGCGCCACAGCTCCTCGGCGATGTGCGGGGCCAGCGGCGCGACCATCAGCACCAGCGGCTCGGCCACGGAGCGCGGCACGGCGCCACCGGCCTTGGTCAGGTGGTTGTTCAGCTCGGTGACCTTGGCGATGGCGGTGTTGAAGCGCATGTTCTCCAGGTCGCCGCGCACACCGTCGATCGCCTTGTGCAGGGCGCGCAGGGTGTCCTCGTCGATGTCGGCGTCCTCGACGTCGACGACGGTGACCTCGCCGGTCGCCTCGTCGACGATGTTGCGCCACAGCCGCTGCAGCAGCCGGAACTGACCGACCACCGCGCGGGTGTCCCAGGGGCGCGACACGTCCAGCGGGCCCATCGCCATCTCGTACAGGCGCAGCGTGTCGGCGCCGTACTCGGCGCAGATCTCGTCCGGGGTGACCGCGTTCTTCAGGGACTTGCCCATCTTGCCCAGCAGCCGGGAGACCTTCTCGCCCTGGTACCAGTAGGCGCCGTCGCGCTCCTCCACCTCGGCGGCCGGCACCGCGATGCCCCGGCTGTCGCGGTAGACGTAGGCCTGGATCATGCCCTGGTTGAACAGCTTGTGGAACGGCTCGGCCGACGACACGTGGCCCAGGTCGTACAGCACCTTGGACCAGAAGCGGGCGTACAGCAGGTGCAGCACGGCGTGTTCGGCGCCGCCGACGTACAGGTCGACGCCGCCGTGCGGCATGCCCTCGCGCGGGCCCATCCAGTACTGCTCGACGGCCGGGTCGACCAGCTTCTCGGAGTTGTGCGGGTCCAGGTAGCGCAGCTCGTACCAGCAGGAACCGGCCCAGTTGGGCATGGTGTTGGTCTCGCGGCGGTACTTCTTCGGTCCGTCGCCCAGGTCCAGGGTGACGTTGACCCAGTCCTCGTTGCGCGACAGCGGCGTCTCGGGCTGGGTGTCCGCGTCGTCCGGGTCGAAGGTGCGCGGGCTGTAGTCCTCGACCTCGGGCAGCTCCAGCGGCAGCATCGACTCGGGCAGGGCGTGGGCGACGCCGTCCTCGTCGTAGACGATCGGGAAGGGCTCGCCCCAGTAGCGCTGGCGGCTGAACAGCCAGTCGCGCAGGCGGAAGTTGACGGTGCCCTCGCCGAAGCCCTCGCTCTCCAGCCACTCGGTGATGCGGGCCTTGGCCTCGACGACGCCCAGGCCGTCCAGGGAGACGCCGGCGCCGCTGGAGTTCATGATCTTCGCGTCGTACGACGCGAAGGCGTCGTCCCACGCGGCCGGGTCGGTGCCGCGGCCGTCGGTCGGCTCCACCACGCAGCGGACGGGCAGCTCGAAGGCGCGCGCGAACGCGAAGTCGCGCGAGTCGTGGCCGGGGACGGCCATGATCGCGCCGGTGCCGTAGCCCATCAGGACGTAGTCGGCGATGAAGACGGGCACCTGCTCGCCGTTGACCGGGTTGGTGGCGTACGCGCCGATGAAGACGCCGGTCTTGTCCTTGGCCTCGGCCTGCCGCTCGACGTCGGACTTCGAGGCGGCCTGCGCGCGGTAGGCGGCGACGGCCTCGGCCGGGGTCGCGTGGCCGCCGGTCCACACCTCGTGGGTGCCCTCGGGCCAGGCGGCCGGGGTGAACTTCTCCACCAGCGGGTGCTCGGGGGCCAGCACCATGTAGGTCGCGCCGAACAGGGTGTCGGGGCGGGTGGTGAACACGGTGATGCGCTCGCCGTCGATGGGGAAGTCGACGCGGGCGCCCTCGGAGCGGCCGATCCAGTTGCGCTGCTGCAGCTTGATGGCCTCGGGCCAGTCCAGCGCGTCCAGGTCCTCCAGCAGCCGGTCGGCGTACGCCGTGATCCGCATGTTCCACTGGCGCAGCTTGGCCTTGAAGACGGGGAAGTTGCCGCGCTCGGAGCGGCCCTCGGCGGTGACCTCCTCGTTGGCCAGCACGGTGCCCAGGCCGGGGCACCAGTTGACGGGCGCGTCGGAGGCGTAGGCCAGGCGGAACCCGCCCAGGACGTCGGCGCGCTCGGCCTCGCTCAGCTCGCTCCACGCGCGCGCGTGGCCCGGTACGGGGCGCTCACCGGACGCGAACTGCTCGATCAGCTCGGCGATCGGGCGGGCCTTCCCCGCCTCCTCGTCGTACCAGGAGTCGAAGATCTGCAGGAAGATCCACTGGGTCCACTTGTAGTAGTCCGGGTCGATCGTGGCGAACGACCGGCGCTTGTCGTGGCCCAGGCCCAGCCGGCGCAGCTGGGACTTCATGTTCTCCATGTTGGCTTCGGTGGACACGCGCGGGTGCGTGCCGGTCTGCACGGCGTACTGCTCGGCGGGCAGGCCGAAGGCGTCGAAGCCCAGGGTGTGCAGGACGTTGTGCCCGGTCATGCGCTGGAAGCGGGCGTAGACGTCGGTGGCGATGTAGCCCAGCGGGTGGCCGACGTGCAGTCCCGCACCGGAGGGGTACGGGAACATGTCCATGATGAACTTCTTGGGCCGGGCGACCGTCTCCGGGTCGCCCGCCAGGTCGCCCTCGGGGTTGGGAGCGGCGTAGGTGCCCTCGGCGTCCCAGAAGTCCTGCCAGCGTGCCTCGATCTCGGCCGCCAGGGCGGCCGTGTAGCGGTGCGGCGCGGCCTCCGCGGCTGCGGTGGCAGCGGGGTTCGTCTCGCTCATGATCCTCAATGCTCCATCGATCGTCTCTGCCTGCTGCTGCGACTTCCTGGAAATGAAAAATCCCCTCGCACAGGAGGGGACGCCGCGCCGATTCCGACCGGCCGGTCACCGGCGGTCGGGACTGATCAGCGCGGCTCGCTAAGCAGGAGGCGTACGGCACGCATGGCGCAAGGGTACCGCAGGGCCCGAGCGCGCCGCGACGCTCTTCCCCGGGACGCGCGGGACCGGCGGGTCGTCCCCGCCCGGCCGGTGCACCCGCACCGCGACCGAATGTTACTTCGCGTAACAGACGCTAAAGGACGCCGCAACGACCACATTGTCTTTTGATAACAGCGTAATAACTCAAACCTCGTACTCATCGGTATGACCGGGCTTAGAGTGCGGCGCGGGACCGCTTTACCGAACCCTCGGAGTTGCCCCATGAACCGTCGTCCAGACAGCAGCCCACCCCCCGCACGGGGCCGGTCGGCTGCGGCTCCGTCGTGCCCGCTCCGAGTCGTGACGCGGGGAGGTGGGTCGTGAGGCCGGACGACAGCACGGCGGACGACTGGTTCGCCGAGTTCCTCAACTTCGGCGTGGGCGTCCTGTCGCTCGTCTGCCTCAGCTGCTCGGTGATCTGGGGGCTCGTCGCCCAGGACCGGATCCTGCTCGGCCCGCGCCAGCGGATCCTGGCGCAGGCGGTGCACCGGACGACCGCGGTCGCCTCGATCGCCTTCCTGCTGGTGCACGTCGTCATCAAGCTGGCGCTGGACCACACCACCTGGATCGCCGCGGTGATCCCCTTCGGACTGGTCCTCACCGACGACGAGACCGTCACCGGCAGGGCCTTCCTGATCGGCCTGGGCACCACCGCCGGCCTGCTGATGTTCTTCGTCGGCGTCACCGGCGTGCTGCGCAACCGCTTCGCCTCGCCGGCCCCCGTCGCGGCCCGCTGGCGGGCCATGCACATGCTGGCCTATCCGGCCTGGTGCGCCGCGCTGGTGCACGGGCTCTACGCGGGTCGAGCCGCGAAGCCGGTCTTCGTCGTCCTCTACGGCCTGTCCGTGGTCGGCGTCATGGCGGCCCTCGTCCTGCGGGCCGCCCCGCGCCCGGTCAAGCGCAAGGTCGCCGACCGGATCACCGCCCTGCTCGGCACCACCGGGCAGCCGGGCCGCGAGGACCCGCAGGAGGGCGGCCCGGGGGCGCCCCTGCCCGGCTTCGGGGAACGGCGCGGCTCCCGGTCGCGCGGCGGCCGGGGACGCGGCGACCGGCCGGGCGGGAGCGGACCGCTGTACGAGACCGCCGAACGGCCGGCCGCCGCGGAGCCGGCGAACGGCTTCGCGGCCGCCTACCGCGCGGTCTCGGCGCCCTCCGAACCGCGCCGGCAGCCCCTCTTCGCGGACCGGACCGCCCCCATGGACCTGCCGCTGGACCTGCAGCCCACGCAGACCGTGCCGCGCGTGGACGGCCCGTCCAGCACCTCGGGCAACTGGCCGATCCCGTCCCCGCCGCCGGTCGGCGAGGCCCCGCCGTCGGCGTACGACCCGCTCAACGACACCGGACACACCGTCCCGGTCCAGGGCAATCCGGTCGGCTCCGGGTACGGCTCGAGTGATGTGTACGACACCGGTGAGACGAACACCCTCTACGGCACGTACAACCCGGATGACACGTACAACAGCGGTCCCGCCACTGAAACACTCCCCGGTGCGTCGCCCTCGTCGTCCTACGACTTCGGCGCACCGGGTTCGGGCGAACCTTGGAACACGCCGTCCGGAGGCTACAAGTGAACGAGGCTCTGCCCGACGTACCCGAAGTCCGCGTGGTCGGCCTTCCCCAGCTCACGTCGGGTTTCGACCTTGTCGACCGGCTCGACCTGCCCATGCACCTGAAGGTGCACGGGCCGCTCGAGCCCCTGGGCGGCGAGCAGCTCGCGCAGCTCGCCGAACGCATCAACCTCAGGGGCCGCGGCGGCGCGGGTTTCCCCTTCCACAAGAAGCTGCGCTCGGTCGCCGAAGCGGCGATCAAGCGCGGCGTCCGGCCGGTCGTCGTCGTCAACGGCAGTGAGGACGAACCGGCCTGCCGCAAGGACACGGTGCTGATCAACCGTGCCCCGCACCTCATCCTGGACGGCGCGCTGCTGTGCGCCGAGGCCATGGGCGCCCGCACGCTCGTGGTGGGGGTCACCCGGGAGTCCACCCAGCGCTCCATGGAGGCCGCGCTCGCCGAACGCGGCCTGAGCAACGGGCGCCGCTCCGCGCTGCGCGCCCGGGTGCAGCGCAACCCGGTCCGCATGGTCACGGGTGCGGCGGCCTCCCTGATCCGCTCCATCGACGGCGGCCCGGCGATCCCGCCGGGCCGCAAGGTCAGCGCCTCCAGGAGCGGCGTCGGCGGCGCGCCCACGCTGCTGTCCAACGCCGAGACCTTCGCCCAGCTCGCCATCGCCGCCCGCATCGGCCCGGAGCGCTACGGCAACACCGGCCTGTACGACGAGCCGGGCACGGTGATGCTCACGGTGTCCGGGGCGGTGGCCCGCCCCATGGTGATCGAGGTGCCGACCGGGGTGCCGCTGCGCTACGTGCTCCAGCTCGCCGGCGCGCCGCCGGTGCCGCAGGGCGTGCTGACGGGCGGCTACCACGGCAAGTGGATCGACGCGGCGAGCGTCAACGAGGCGATCGTCTCCCGCAACTCCCTGGACGCGGTGGGTGGTTCGCTGGGCGCGGGAGCCATCCTGCCGATCAGTCAGGACACCTGCCCGCTGGGCGAGTCGCTGCGGGTGGCGCAGTGGCTGGCGGAGGAGAGCGCCGGCCAGTGCGGCCCCTGCTACCTGGGCCTGCCGGCCGCCGCGCGCGGCATGGAGGACATCCTCAACGGAGGCGGCCCGGCCGCCCTGGAGGCGCTCAAGCAGGTCGCCAGGAACGTCAAGCGGCGCGGCGCCTGTTCGCATCCGGACGGCTCCGCGATGTTCCTGGAGTCGACCGTCAAGGCGTTCACCGACGACCTCGCCGCGCACGTCCTCGGCAACGGCTGCGGACGGCCCGTGGCGGGCGTCCTGCCGCTCTTCGAGGGGGGCAGGGCCCCGACCGGCATCCCGGGCGGCCAGTCCGAGGAGAACGGCCCCAGCCGCCAGAAGATCTACGTCGACTGGACGCTGTGCCGGGGCCACGGCCTGTGCGCGGACATCCTCCCGGAGGTCTTCCAGCTCGGCGCGGACGGCTTCCCGACGGTGGCCCAGGCCCAGGTGCCGCGCTACGCCGAGGCCAAGGCGCTGCGCGCGGTGCGCCGCTGCCCGGCGCTGGCCCTGCGCATCGAGGACGAGGCGCCCCAGGCCAAGGGCCCGTCCCGGAACCTGCCGGTGCTCTCGCAGGGCCGCGGCCGGCGCGCCCTGGGCCGCTGACGCGGCCGGCGGGCACGCGGGCACGACGAGCGAGGGCGGATCATCCATCCGGATGATCCGCCCTCGACTTCTGTGGAGCTAAGGAGAATTGAACTCCTGACCTCCTGCATGCCATGCAGGCGCTCTACCAACTGAGCTATAGCCCCTTGCTTTGTTCCGCCCGGTTTCCCCGGCGGCGACGCCAACATTACACGGTCACCCCGGGCCAACACCAAATCGGTTTCGCTTCACGGCTCTTTGTCCGAAATGCCCGTACAGGTGTCCGACGGCCGTCACGCCGTGACGAACGAATAGAAACGCTTGAGCGTGCAGTGCTCCTCCAGGAGCCGGCCGTAGATCGGCTCCCCCTCGAGTTCGCGGTACGTCTCGATGGGGTCGCCTTTTATGATCAGCGCCCGCGCGCACTCCTCGCACCAGTACTGGTAGTCGGGGTTGATCGGCTCCATGTCGCGGACGATCGGCGTCCCGCTGCCGCACCAGTCGCACTTCCGCCTGTGTGCACCCATCGATCAGCTCCAGCTGTGGCCGCAGGCCGTGCACACGTAGGAGACCCCGCCGTTGTCGCCGAGCACCTGGGCGACGCGCGCGGAGCCGCAGGAGGGACAGCCGAGGCGGGTGGAGGTCCGTCGCGTCGACACCGCTCCGAGGAGGCGATCGACCTCCTCGAGGATGCTCGCAGGCATCACAACTCCCTCCCGTCGGGCCGCGCCCCCTTCCGGCCGTTTGATTCTGCCACGACCGGGCCGACACGGTCAGCGACGCCGGGGTACCGGTCGGGACACGACCCGGCGCCTCGTCGAGGTATACGCCTGTGGGAGCCGTACCGCTCAAGGGAACGACGAAAAAATCCCGCCCCCCTGTGGGGGGCGGGATCTTCACGGTGTGGAGCTAAGGAGAATTGAACTCCTGACCTCCTGCATGCCATGCAGGCGCTCTACCAACTGAGCTATAGCCCCTTGCCTCCACGCGGCGAAGCCGCCTGGTGTTTCGCTCCGCTCGGCGGGGCGAACAAGAAGAACTTTAGCCTGCGACCTGCCGGAAAGTGAAATCCGGGTCCCGGGGCCGGTCCGGAGCCGGTCCCGGGAGCCTCAGTCGTCGTCGCCGAGCACCGGCTCCGGCAGGGTGCCGGCGTTGTGCTCGAGCAGCCGCCAGCCGCGGACGCCCTCGCCGAGGACGGACCAGCAGCAGTTGGTGAGGCCGCCCAGGCTCTCCCAGTTGTGCGGCTCCAGGCCGAGCAGCCGGCCGATGGTGGTGCGGATGGTGCCGCCGTGGCTGACCACGACGAGCGTGCCGTCCTCGGGGAGCTTCTCGACGTGCCTCAGCACGACGGGGGCGGCGCGGTCGGCGACCTCGGTCTCCAGTTCGCCACCGCCCCGGCGCACCGGCTCGCCGCGCTTCCACGCGGCGTACTCCTCGCCGTACCGGGCGATGATCTCGTCGTGCGTCAGGCCCTGCCAGACGCCCGCGTAGGTCTCGCGCAGGCCCTCGTCGAGGGCGACCTCCAGACCGGTGAGCGCGGCGAGTTCCGCGGCGGTGTCCGCCGCCCGCTTCAGGTCGGAGGCGACGATCGCGTCCGGCCGGAGTCCCGCGAGCAGCCGGGCGGCCCGGCGGGCCTGCGAGACACCGGTCTCGGTGAGCTCCACGTCCGTGGAGCCCTGGAAGCGGCGCTCCACGTTCCAGGAGGTCTGGCCGTGCCGCCACAGGATGACGCGGCGGCCCCGGCGCGCGGACCCGCCCGCCTCACCGGTGGCGCTCACCGCCACTCACCGCCCGGCCCGGTCGCCTCCTCGGCCTCCTCGGCCTGCTGCAGCCTGGCGTGCTCCGCGGCCTTGCCGCGGGTGGCCCGGGCGTCGGCGGGCAGCTCCAGCTCGGGGCAGTCCTTCCACAGCCGCTCCAGGGCGTAGAAGACGCGCTCCTCGCTGTGCTGGACGTGGACGACGATGTCGACGTAGTCGAGGAGCACCCAGCGGGCCTCGCGGTCGCCCTCGCGGCGGACCGGCTTGGCGCCGAGCTCCTTGTTCAGCCGCTCCTCGATCTCGTCGACGATGGACTTGACCTGGCGGTCGTTGGGCGCGGAGGCCAGCAGGAAGGCGTCGGTGATGGACAGCACGTCACTGACGTCGTAGGCGACGATGTCGTGCGCGAGCTTGTCGGCGGCCGCCTGGGCGGCGGTGGTGACGAGCTCGAGGGAACGGTCGGTTGCGGTCACTACAAGGCTTTCGGTCGGCGGTCACTTGCTCTCCAGGGTCTCACGGACCGCCGGGCGCGCCCCACGCGATTACGGGGCACGCCCTCACCGCGCCGCTACGACCCGGGCTCGTAGTCCTGGCCGAGGACGACCGAGACGCGGGCGTTCGCGGAGGTCTCGCCCTTGGTGACGGAGCCGGTGGGCAGCCCCAGGGTCTTGGCGACCTCGGTGGCGTTCTCCTTGTCGGCGGCGTTCGCGTAGACGACCTTCGAGGCCGTCTCCACGGTGGCGGCGGTGCCGGCCTCCATGAAGGTGAAACCGCCGTTGAGGAGGACCACGCGGGCCTGCTCGGTGCGGTCCTTCACCCCGGTGGCGTTGCGCACGGAGACGCTGACGGCGGCGTCCTTGTCGGGGCTCTTCGCGGTGCCGCCGAGGACGTCCTTGACCACGCTGTCGCTCGCCTGGGCGGTGAGCGTGCCGTCGTCCTGCACGGGCAGCAGCGCGGTCCTGTGGTCGCCGCCCTTGGCGAGGTCGGAGAGCCGGGCGAGGAAGGAGCCGAGGTCCTTGTCGGTCAGCGGCGGCTCGATGATCTGGCCGAGGGTCTGGATGGTGGTCGTCGCGGCGTCCGGGTCGGAGGTCATCTTGCGCAGGACACCGTGCATGACCTGCCCGAACCGCTCCAGCTGGGCGTTCGGGGACTCGCCGGGGGCGCGGTGGGTGGCGTAGGCGACGGCCATCTTGCCGCTGAGGGTCTGGCCCTCCCCCTTGCGGACCAGGGGGGCCTCGCCCTTCTTCTTGGCGTCCGGGTCGGGCACGTCGGTGTCGGTGTCGATCTCGATGTTGCCGACGAGGTCGACGAGGGTGAGCAGGAACGGGGTGTCCAGCCGCCAGGTGCCCTCGATGTCGGTGCCGAGGACCGAGTCGAGCGCGGTCCTGGTGCCCTCGGAGCCGTCGTCCTCGACCGACTTGGCGAGCGTGGTGGTGGTGCCGTCGTCGGCGGTGAGGGCGAGGGAGTTGGGCAGCAGGACGGTGGTGCCCTGCTTGGTGGTGGTGTTGTCGACGAGCAGCGCGGTGGCGGTGCCGCCGTTCGTGGTGTCGTGCAGGTGGACCACGATCACGTCGCGCTTCTGGGCGCCGGCGGCCGTGGTGGTGCCCGTGCCGGGGCCGGAGTCGGACAGGCCGGGCAGCTTCCCGGCGTACCAGAGGTAGCCGACGCCGCCGACGGCGACCAGGGCGAGGACCACGACCAGGGCGACGACCCGGCTGCGCGCGCGGCGCCGGGCCTCCTCGCGGCGCTCGGTGCGGTTCTCGGTGAACTTCAGCCAGTCGATGACGTCCTCGGAGTCGCCGTCCGGCTCCTCGACGAACGCGAACTGCTCGGTGCGGTACTCCGGCGCGGGCTCGTCGGGGGCCGTCCCGTCGTCGACCGGGCCGGCCTGCTGCGGGATGTGGGCGGTCTGCTCGGCGGCCCGGGGCTGCCGGCCGGTGACGGTGTGCGCGGCCCGGTCGTGCGCGGCCCGGTCGTGCGCGGTCTGGCCGTAGGGGTCGTACGGGGCCGTCGCCGGGCCGCCCTGGTGGGCGCCGGTCGCGTAGGGGTCGTGGGAGCCGTAGGAGTCGTAGGAGCCGTAGGAGGGCGCCTGCGGCTGCTGGGCGGTCCCGTAGGGGTCGTACGACGGCGCGGGCTGCTGCGGCCCGCCCGCGGCGTACGGGTCGTAGCCGTAACCCTGCTGTCCCTGCTGCCGGTACGGGTCGTACGGCTGCTGCTGGTCCGTGGCCTGGCGGTAGACGGGCCGGCCGTACTCGTCGTAGCCGACGAGCTCGTACGGGGTGGCCCCGTCGGTCCCGTGTCCCGCGTCGTATCGGTCGTTCACCGGTGCCCCTCTCGGCTCACTCGCCGCGGTACAGCTCGCGCTTGTCGATGTAGCGCACGACTCCGTCCGGCACCAGGTACCAGACGGGTTCTCCCTTGGCGACTCTCGCACGGCAGTCCGTCGAGGAGATGGCGAGGGCCGGAACCTCGACGAGCGAGACGCCGCCCTCGGGGAGGCCGGGGTCGGTCAGGTGGTGGCCGGGCCGGGTCACGCCGATGAAGTGGGCCAGGGAGAACAGCTCCTCGCTGTCGCGCCAGGTGAGGATCTGGGCGAGGGCGTCGGCGCCGGTGATGAAGAACAGGTCCGTGTCGGGGTTCAGCGCGCGCAGGTCGCGCAGGGTGTCCACGGTGTAGGTGGGGCCGCCGCGGTCGATGTCGATGCGGCTCACCGAGAACTGCGGGTTCTCGACGGTCGCGATGACCGTCATCAGGTAGCGGTCCTCGGCCGCGGAGACCGTGCGGTGGCTCTTCTGCCACGGCTGGCCGGTGGGGACGAAGACCACCTCGTCGAGGTGGAACTGCGCGGCGACCTCGCTGGCCGCCACCAGGTGCCCGTGGTGGATCGGGTCGAAGGTGCCGCCCATGACGCCGAGGCGGCGCTTGCCCGGCTCCTGCGGTCCGCCACCGGGTCCGCCGGCCGTCCGGCGGGGCACCGGGCGGCGCTCGGTGCCGCTCGCCGTCTCCTCGGTCGTGTCCTTCGCCGGACCGGTAGGCATGTCCTGCTCTCCCATGCGTGCAGACCCTACCGGCCCGGCCTGTGGACCCCGGCCGCCGGATGGGCCCCGGATGCCCGGACGGCCCGCGGCGGGCTCAGCGGTCGCGGTTGAAGCGGGTCGTGATCCACAGCAGGAGCAGCAGGATGAGCAGGGCGGCGCCACCGGTGACGTAGGGGTTGAGGCTCTCGTGGTTGCCGCCGTGCTCTCCGCCCTCGGCGGCGAGGGTGACCAACTGGGCAGCGGTGCTGGGGAAGCTCATCTTCGGCAGGACCTATCGCGTGTGGGCGGGACAAGGACGTCGGCTCATCGTAAGCGGGCGCCTTCGCGCCGATCACGCCGACTCCGCCGTTGCGGGGCGGCGGGCAACCTTCCCGGTGCCCCCGGTCGTCCTTCCGTCCGGAGCCGTGCCGCGGCGGACCACGCGGTGCCGTGCCCCTCCGCACTGCCCGTGCACGGCCCCTGCGCCTAGGCTGGGCTTCGCCTCGGAGGAACGAAGGGCCGCGCAAGGGGCCGCAGGAGTCACTCAGACGCACATGGGGGAAACATGTCCGACGGCCATCAGCACAACGGGCACGAGAGCGTGCCGAGCAGGCAGCGCAGGCGCTTCCCCGGAATCTCCTCGCGCGCGTACGAGCACCCGGCCGACCGCTCCGCGCTGGTGGCGCTGCGCAGGCTGAGCGGCTTCGACACGGTCTTCAAGGCCCTGAGCGGCCTGCTGCCCGAGCGCAGCCTCAGGCTGCTGTTCCTGTCCGACTCGGTGCGGGTCTCGGACCGGCAGTTCGCCCACCTCAACGACATGCTGCGGGACGCCTGCTACATCCTGGACCTGGAGAAGGTCCCGCCGATGTACGTCCACCAGGACCCGAACCCGAACGCCATGTGCATCGGCCTGGACGAGCCGATCATCGTGGTGACCACGGGACTGGTGGAGCTGCTCGACGAGGAGGAGATGCGGGCGGTCGTCGGGCACGAGGTCGGGCACGCGCTGTCCGGGCACTCGGTGTACCGGACGATCCTGCTGTTCCTGACCTCCCTCGCGGTCCGGGTCGCCTGGATCCCGCTCGGCAACGTCGCGATCATGGCGATCGTGACCGCGCTGCGCGAGTGGTTCCGCAAGTCGGAGCTGTCCGCGGACCGTGCGGGACTGCTGGTCGGCCAGGACCTCCAGGCCTCGATGCGCGGTCTGATGAAGATCGCGGGCGGCAACCACCTGCACGAGATGAACGTGGACGCGTTCCTGGAGCAGGCCGACGAGTACGAGGCCGGGGGCGACCTGCGCGACTCGGTGCTGAAGATCCTCAACGTGCTGCCCCGCTCCCACCCCTTCGCCACCGTGCGGGCGGCCGAGCTGAAGAAGTGGGCGGCCACGCGGGACCACCAGCGGATCATGGACGGCCACTACCCGCGCCGCGACGAGGACCGGGAGACCTCGGTGCGGGACTCGTGGCGGGAGTCGGCGAGCAGCTACGCCGACGAGGTGCGGACCTCCAGGGATCCGCTGATGAAGCTGGTCAGCGACATCGCGGGCGGCGCCGGGGACCTGGGCGACCGGGTCCGCCGCGGCTTCGGCGGCTTCACGTCCCCGGGGCCCAGGCCGCCGCGGGGCCCGCGGGAGCCGGGCACGCCGTCGGGCACGGAGGACGACGGCCCGCCGCGCGACGGCGCCTGAGGCACCGGCCCGGCGCGTGCTCCGGCCCCCGGACGTCCTCCGGGCTGCTCTGGCGTCCTCCGGGGCCCTGGCGTCCTCCGGGCGGCCCGCCGCCGGGTCGCCGCGGCATCCGGCGGGCGGGTGCGTCCGCCCGGCGGTCCGGTGTTCCTCGCCGGCGCCGGCCGGCTCACGGCTTCGGTTGCGCCTCCGCCGCCAGGGAACCGCACAGCGCCTGCGTACTGCCCGTGGCGTAGGGGTCGGTGCCGGCGGGGCCGCCCTCCTCGGCCGTGCGGCCGGCGAGGAGGGGGCGCAGCCGGGCGGCGGAGTCCTCGGCGCAGGACAGGGGGCCCGCCTGGACGCCGGAGAGGACCAGCCGGGTCTGGTGCAGACGCAGGTCGTCGCGGTCGAAGCGGAACAGCAGCTCGCGCCGGACCGTGAACAGGGAGGCCTCGGCGTCCCGGTCCGCGCCGGCCGGCCGCACCGCGTACACGAACGTGTGGTCCGTGGTGACCTCCAGGGTGGTGGAGTCGGTCTCGGCGGCCTGCATCGTGCCCTGGACCCGGATGCCGCGGTCGGCCAGCTCCACCCGGGAGGGGTCGAAGCGGACCAGCCATCCGGTGGGCGCGTGCCGTCCGTCGGCGGCGGGCCGGGCGAAGCTCCGGTCGAACTGGTCCAGCTGGTCGGGGGCGAGCAGCACCCGCACGGAGCGCCGCTCGCCGCCGGTGAGCACCTCGGGGTCGAGGGAGGACCGCACGAGGTAGTCCTTCGCGGTGAGCAGCGCGTTCACGACCTGGCCCTCCGAGAAGTGCGCGGTGCGCCGGGACGCCGGGAGCGTCACCCCGTCCCCGCCGACGCGGAACTGCGCCGCCGGACTGCTCGCGTACAGCTGGTCGGGGTCGGTGGCGCCGGGCACCTCGCCCCGGGGGGCGAGCGGGACGACGGTCATCCGCAGGGCCTCGGCCGGCTCCCTGACGGCGGGCGTCTGGTAGGGGTGGCGCACGCCCATGTAGACCGCGGTGCCGAAGGCCACGGCGATCAGGAGGAACAGGACCAGCGCCTGCCGGGACAGGCCCCGGCGCAGGGGCGGGCGGCGGCGCAGGGGCGGGCGGCGGCGCACGGCGGGCGCGTGGTCGGTGATGCGCTCCTGTGCGGAGTACTCCTGGAGCCGGGCAGCACGGACGAAGGACTCGTCGAAGACGACGGACCCGTACTCGTCCTCTCCACCTCCGGGGGTTCCCTCGGGCGTCCCCTCGGGTGGGTCCGAAGGCCCTCCCATGTTTTCAGGGTAGGTCCCGGGGAGAGCGGGTAAACGCCCTGCCGCGCGCCAAGTTCCGGCAGGTTCCCACCGAGGTGGCCGCCCGCTCCCGGGGCCGGTCTCAGGGGCTGCTCGGGATCACCGGGACGGTCGGCCGGGAGTAGTCGGCCGAGGCGGACGGGGCCGCCCCGCCGCCCTGCTCCGGGCCGGTGGAGGCGGGTGGCGGGACCTGGTCCTGGCGGTTGGAGGAGGCGCCCCGGTAGACGGCCGAGAAGGCGAGCGCGACCATGCCGACGCCCATCACCAGGGCGAGCATCCAGGCGATGGGACGGTGCCAGCGGACCTGCCTGGCGTACGGGCCCGGGGAGCCGTAGTCGTCCTCCGGGACGTCGGGGTCGTCGTCCGGGTCGTCGAAGCCGGGGGCGCCCCGGTAGCCGCCGTACCCGTCGTCGTACCGCTCGCCGCGCGCACGGGTCCGGCGGGCCTCGGCCTCGGAGGCCTCGGCTCTGGCCTGCGCGGCGGCCAGGAGGCGTTCGACGGCGGTCGGCTCGTGCACCTCGGCCGCGCGTACGAAGGCCTCGTCGAAGACCACGGAGGCGAACTCTTCGTCCGACACTCCGCGGTCGTGGTCGTCGTCGGGCTCCCAGCCGTCAGGGAACGGCGTGCCCCCCACGTCCTCCGGCACGGATCCAGAGTAGACCTGGGGGGTCAATTTGGGCAGACGGTATGGAAATTCATCCGTCTGTCGAGACGGCCCCGTCGCCGCCCGTACCGCGGCCTTCGCACCGCACGCGGACCGGCGCGGATCAGCGCCGCACGTGGCCGTCGCCGGTGACGATGTACTTCGTGCTGGTCAGCTCGGGCAGGCCCATCGGTCCCCGGGCGTGCAGCTTCTGCGTCGAGATGCCGATCTCCGCGCCGAAGCCGAACTGGCCGCCGTCGGTGAACCGGGTGGAGGCGTTCACGGCGACCGTGGTGGAGTCCACCAACTGGGTGAAGCGGCGGGCGGCCGCCTGCGAGGTGGTGACGATGGCCTCGGTGTGGCCGGAGGTCCACAGCCGGATGTGCTCCACCGCCCGGTCGAGGGAGTCGACGACGGCGGCGGCGATGTCGTGGGAGAGGTACTCGGTCTCCCAGTCCTCCGCGGTGGCCTCCACGACGGTGGCGCGGGAGTCCTTGGCGTACGCCATCACGCGTTCGTCGGCGTGCACGGTGACCCCGGCGTCGGCCAGGGCGTCCAGGGCGCGCGGCAGGAACTCGGGCGCGATGTCCTGGTGGACCAGCAGGGTCTCGGCGGCGTTGCAGACGCCGACCCGCTGGGCCTTGGAGTTGACCAGGATCTCCACCGCCATGTCGAGGTCGGCCGCCGCGTCGACGTAGACGTGGCAGTTGCCGGTGCCGGTCTCGATGACCGGGACGACCGACTCCTGGACGACCGTGTTGATCAGGGAGGCGCCGCCGCGCGGGATGAGCACGTCGACCAGGCCGCGGGCGCGCATCAGCTCGCGCACGCTGTCCCGGCTCTCGCCGGGCACCAGCTGCACGGCGTCGGCGGGCAGCCCGGACCCTCCCACGGCGTCCCGCAGCACGCGCACCAGAGCGGTGTTCGACCGGTAGGCGGAGGACGATCCGCGCAGCAGCACCGCGTTGCCGGACTTCAGGCAGAGGGCGGCGGCGTCGACCGTGACGTTGGGCCGGCCCTCGTAGATGATCCCGACGACGCCGAGCGGCACCCGGACCTGGCGCAGGTCGATGCCGTTGGGCAGCGTGGAGCCGCGGACGACCTCGCCGACCGGGTCGGGCAGCGCGGCCACGTCCCGCACGTCGGCCGCGATCGCGCGCACCCGCTCCGGGGTGAGCGTGAGCCGGTCGATCATGCCCTCGCCGACGCCGGTCTCGCGGGCCTTGGCCACGTCCTGGGCGTTGGCCTCGACGATCTCGCTCGTCCGGACCTCCAGCGCGTCCGCGATGGCGAGCAGCGCGTCGTCCTTCGCCGCGCGCGGCAGCGGCCCGAGGGTGGCGGCGGCGGCCTTGGCCCGGTAGGCGGCCTGGTTGACCGGGGACATCGAGTCGTACGGCGAGAGCGTGGTCATGAGGGAAGGGTAGTGCGGCCGGCGGGCCCCGTCGGCGGTCGTCCCGAACCCCGAGACACGTGTCCGCGACGGGACGGACGTCAGAACGGATGCACCCCGACGGGCGTCGCCGGGACCGGTCCGTACCCCGCGGCGACGCGCTGGTGGTAGGTGGCCCGGTCGATGACCTCCAGGCCGACGATCTCCCAGGGCGGCAGCCCCGCGGTCTGCCGGTGCTCGCCCCACAGGCGCAGCGCCACGGCGGCCGCGTCGTGCAGGTCGCGGGCCTCCTCCCAGTAGCGGATCTCCGCGTGGTCGTCGGCGTAGCGGCTGGTCAGCAGGAAGGGGTGGTCGTGGGCGAGCTGTTCCAGGGCCCGCCGGACCTCGGCGACCGGGATCGGTTCGCCGGAGACGGTGAGGGTGACGTGCCACAGGCGCGGGAGGTCGCGGGGTTCGCCGCCCGGGAACCGGCTCCCGGCCGCGACGCTGGTCAGGGGGCGCTCGTCACCGGCCGCGCGGGAGCCGGCACCGCCGCGAGACGACGTCGTCCCAGGGCGCACTCGTCTCACGACGGCCTCCTTCACGCGCGGACCGGCCGTGGGCCGGGCGGATGTGTCCCTGGGACAAAGTTGAGCAGGCCGCCGGAGATCGTGGGGCGGTTTTACGGAACGTCCACCACCGGGGGCGGACGATTCGGCGCATTACGGGTGCAGGACCACCAGGTCGTCCCTGTGCACGACCTCGCGCTCGTACTCCGGCCCGAGGTCCCGGGCGAGTTCGCGGGTCGAACGGCCGATCAGGAGGGGGATCTCCTTGGCGTCGAAGTTGACGAGTCCGCGCGCCACCGCCCGCCCCTCGCCGTCCCGCAGCTCGACCGGGTCGCCCGCGCTGAACTCGCCCTCGACGCCGGCGATGCCGGCCGGCAGCAGCGACTTGCGGCGCTGCACGACCGCGCGCACCGCCCCGTCGTCCAGGGTGAGCGAGCCCTGCGGGGTGGACGCGTGCTGGAGCCACAGCAGCCGGTCGGCGGAGCGCTTGCCGGTGGGGTGGAAGTAGGTGCCGGTGTCGCCGCCGGCGAGCGCGTCGGCGGCGTGGACCGCGCTGGTCAGCACCACCGGGATGCCGGCGGCGGCGGCGATCCGGGCGGCCTCGACCTTGGTGACCATGCCGCCGGTGCCGACGCCGGCCTTGCCGGCGCTGCCGATCTCGACGTGGGCGAGGTCCCCGGGGCCGCGCACCTCCGAGATCCGGGAGGTGCCGGGCCTGGCGGGGTCGCCGTCGTACACGCCGTCCACGTCCGACAGCAGCACCAGCAGGTCGGCGTGGACCAGATGGGCGACGAGGGCGGCGAGGCGGTCGTTGTCGCCGAAGCGGATCTCGTCGGTGGCGACGGTGTCGTTCTCGTTGACGACCGGGAAGGCGCCCATCGCCAGCAGCTTGTCGAGGGTGCGGGAGGCGTTGCGGTGGTGGGCGCGGCGGCTCATGTCGTCGGAGGTCAGCAGCACCTGGCCGACCCGGACGCCGTAACGGGCGAAGGAGGCGGTGTAGCGGGCGACCAGCAGGCCCTGGCCGACGCTGGCGGCGGCCTGCTGGCGGGCGAGGTCCTCGGGCCGGCGGCGCAGGCCCAGCGGGGCGAGACCGGCGGCGATGGCACCGGAGGAGACCAGGACGATCTCCCGCTCCCCGCCGCTGCGGACCTTGGCGAGCACGTCGACGAGCGCGTCGACGCGGTCGGCGTCCAGACCGCCCGCCGCGGTGGTCAGCGACGAGGAGCCGACCTTGACGACGATCCTGCGGGCCTCGCCCACGACCTGCCTTGCCCCTGCCACCCTGCCGCCCGTCCCCTCACGTCGATCGGTCGCCCGTCAGGCAATCTACGCGAAGCGGGGCGCGCGGCGCGCGCCGGTCCAGCCTCCGGACATCCGGTGGGTAACGGTTCGCTCACGCCTTGCACACGGCGAAAAGGTTGCGTTGGTTGCCTATAGAAATTAAAGGTTCCGCAAACGTATTTTGAACGCTGTGTCACACAACGTTCGCCGCACGAAGCGCATCCTCCTGAGATCAGGGAAAAGCCCCTACGACGTCGTGCCCGTGGAGGAGGCCCTGCACCGCGACGTCATCGCCACCAACTCCGGCAACCTGATCTTCAGCGACGCCGCGCACAAGATCCTGGAGACGCCGCACACCGAGGTGGTCTCCAACGGCATCAAGACGGACGTGAACGCGGCGGGCCGGATCAACGAGGAGTACGACGCCTTCGTCGTCCCCCTGGCCAACGCCTTCCGGCCCTCCTTCGAGCCCCAGCTGAAGCGGCTGACGCGGCTGATCGGCAGGCTGAGGATCCCGGTGGTCGTCCTGGGCGTCGGCGCGCAGACCGGGCTGAACTACGACCCCGCGCGCCTGAAGCCGATGGAGCGGTCGGTGCGCGACTTCGTCTCCGCGGTCCTGGACCGCAGCGCCTCGATCGGTGTGCGCGGCGAGTTCACCGAGAAGTACCTGAAGGACCTCGGCTTCCGGGACGTCGAGGTCATCGGGTGCCCGTCGCTGTTCATGTACGGCGAGGAGCTCCCGGTGCGCAAGCGGGTGCCGGAGCTGACGGCCGACTCCCGGATCGCGATCAACGGCTCGCACGACGCCGTGCGGAAGCTGGGCCTGGACCGGATCATCAGGCGGACGCACGCGCGCTACCCGAACCTGCGGTTCATAGGCCAGAACCTCAGCGACGCGCAGCAGCTGCACTGGCGGGACCTGTCCCACCCGAACGGGAAGGTCAAGGAGATGCCGACGCATCCCGACCACCCGATGTACCGGGAGGACAAGGCCCGCGTCTACATCGACCCGGTGACCTGGATCGACGACCTGCGGGACTTCGACTTCTCCTTCGGCTCCCGCATCCACGGCAACATCGCCGCGCTGCTGGCCGGCACGCCCGCGACCGTGCTGTGCTCGGACTCGCGCACGCTGGAACTGTGCCGCTACTTCGAGATCCCGTACCGGACGCTCGACGAGCTGCCCGAGGACGTCGACCCGGCGCGGCTGTACGAGGAGGCCGACTTCGGCGCCCTGACCGGCAACCACCACCAGAGGTACCAGCGGTTCACCGCGTTCCTGGACAAGAACGGCCTGGAGAACACCTTCACCCACGGTGACGGCGGCGCGGCCCACGAGAAGCGGCTGAACTCGCTGGACTTCCCCGAGGGCGTCCGCCCCTGGATCGACACCGACCCCGCCTCGCTCATCGCGCGCTTCGGCTGGCTGCACACCCGGGTCAGCGAACTGACCGCGGACAACGCCAGGCTGAAGCGCGAACTGGCACGCGCCAAGGCCGGCGCGCGCGGGACCGTCGCCGCCCCGGTGACCACCTCGGTGTACCGCCGCGCCCGCCGCGTGGTGGGCGCCCCCCTGCGCCGGGCCCTGCGGGGAGGACCCCACTAGGGCCCGCCGGGCGGGGCCCGCGGCGCCATAGCACCCGCGGTCACTCCACACGTCCAGGACACGCGCGTGTCGTCCGGAGGTCGGCGCGCGTTAACCCGGGCGCCCGTCCCACGACGAACCTGGAGTGACCGCAGTGCCCGCACCCCTGTCCCGCCGACGGCTCACGGCGGGGATCCGCCGACGCCGCCCCTCGCCCCCTCCGGCCGGCCGCACCACCCCGGCCAGGGCGCTCGTGACGGCCGTTCTGGCCGCCGCCCTCGTGGCGCAGGCCGCCGCTGCGCTGCGTCCGCACGTGCCGCTGCTGCTCGCCGCGACCGCCGTGTCCCTGGCGGTCGAGGCGGCGCTGCACCGGTGGCAGCCCGGCATGCTGTCGCTGTTCGCCAAGGCGCACGCGGACGTCACCGTCCGCCACGTGCTGCGGGACCTGCTGCTGGTGGTGGCCCTGCTGCGGCTCGGGGAGCAGGACCGGGAGACGCAGTACGCGCCGCTCGTCGCCGGTCTGCTCGCCTTCTACGCCCTGCACTGCGCGGTCCAGGCGGTGTCCGTGCTGGTGCGCCGCACCCGCACGCTGCCCGTGCTGACCCGGAACATCGACGCCTCCGCGCTGCGCCTGTCCCCCGCCCCGGCCGCGCTGCTGCGCCGCCCCGGCCAACGGCTGCTGGTGTTCGGCCTGCCCGCGACGGCCGGGCTGGCGGCGACGGCGGCGGCCGGCGACCCCCGGTGCGCGGCGGCCGGCGTCGGACTGTCGCTGCTGCTGGCGCTGGCGGGACTGGGCGCGCTGCTGCTGCGGCTGCTGCCCGGCCGGCGTCCGGCGGGCGAGCAGGAGGTGCTCGACTGGTTCGACGCGTGGCTGGCCGACTACCGGCCGACGGTCGGCCTGTACTTCTCCGGCGGGCCTTCCTCCGCCTACCAGGCCAACATGTGGCTGGAACCGCTGGCCGGGCTCGAGGGCCGGCCGGTCGTCGTCCTGCGCGAGAGGTTCATGGTGCCGAAGATCGCGGCGACCGACATCCCGGTCGTGTGCCTGCCGAAGGTGTCCACGCTGATGCGGCTCGAGCGGTCCACGCTCCAGGTCCTCATCCACCCGTCGAACTCCGGCAGGACCTCCCAGGTGCTGCGCATCCCCACGATCAAGCACGCCTTCGTCAACCACGGCGAGAGCGACAAGCTGTCGTCCTGCAATCCGTACGCGAAGGCGTACGACGAGGTGTGGGTGGCCGGCCCGGCGGCGCGTGAGCGGTACGCGCTGGCCGAGGTCGGGGTCGAGGACAAGGACGTGGTGGAGATCGGCCGCCCGCAGCTGGACGCCGTGCGGCCGTGCGCGGGCCCGCCGGCCGGTGCCCGCGGCGGGCACCGCACCACCGTGCTGTACGCGCCGACCTGGGAGGGCTGGGACGGCAACCCGGGCAACACGTCGGTGGTCGCGGCCGGCGAGAACCTCGTGCGGGCGCTGCTCGCCGACCCCGGGGTGCGGCTGCTGTACAAGCCGCACCCGCTGACCGGCTCGGTGGACCCGCGGGCGGGCGCCGCCGACCGGCGCATCCGGGAGCTGATCCGGGCGGCCGGCCGTGAGCGGTCCGGGCCGCGCCCCGCGCCGTCGGCGGAACTCGCCCGGCTCACCGCGGAGCTGGACCGGCTCACCGCGGCCGCGTTCCGGCCGGGCGCCGACCAGGTCGAGCGGATGCTCGTGCAGTCCGCCCCGGAGCCGGGCCGGGCCGAGGCGGTGGCGCGGACGACGGCGGCCTGGGAGGAGGCGTACTGGGCGTCGCTGCCGGAGGGGGAGCACCAGGTCGTCGAGGGCGTCCGTCCCGCGCTGTACGCCTGCTTCAACGTGGCCGACCTGCTGATCAGCGACGTGTCGAGCGTGGTCAGCGACTTCCTGGCGAGCGGGAAGCCGTACGCGGTGGTGAACACCGGCGGCCTGCCCGAGGAGGAGTTCCGCGCGGCGTTCCCGACGGTCGCGGCGGCGACCGTGCTGACGCCGGACGCGGCCGGGGTGCCGGCCCTGCTGGAGTCGGTGCGGCATCCGGAGAAGGACGCACTGGCCGGGGCGCGGGCGGAGCTGAAGCTGCGGTTGCTGGGCCCGGCCGAGCCGCCGTCCCAGGAGCGCTTCGGCGCGGCCGTGCGCGCCCTGTGCGCGGCGGCGCTGGAACACAGGGCGCGTGCGGCGCGGCGGCTCACCGCGGAGCTGCCCGGTCAGCGCAGCAAGGCTCCGGCCGGGGCCGGCCCGGAGTCCGCCCCGCTCATGCCGCCGCGGCCGTCCCGCCCGGTGTGACCTCGTCGGAGGGGGCCAGCATCCGCCGGGCCCTGCGGACCGCGCGGCGCAGCAGGGAGCCGGCGCCGCCCTCGCGGTAGCCGGGGTAGGCGCGGGCCTCGCGGGGAGAGGCGAGGTAGACGGAGTCGGGGATGCCCGCCGCGCGGTCGCGGAAGTGCGGGTAGGCGAGGTAGACGCGCCGGCCCCGCTTCTCCAGCAGGGCCGGCGCCTGCTTCTTCGCCCGCAGGAACTCCAGGACGTCCACGAGGAGTTCGAGTCGCCGTTCGGCCACCAGGTGCAGCCGCAGCCGCTCCTCGACCTTCAGCCGCCCGGCCACGCCCTCGGTCCAGTGGACGTCCATCAGCGGCTGCGCCAGCTCCAGCTTGTGCCGCCGCACCCGGTCGGAGTCCTTGAGGAACCGGGGGCCGAACTGCGGCAGCAGCGTGACGGTGAAGGGCCGCACCATGAGCTGGTCGCGCCGGGGGCCCTCGGGGACGAGGTCGGCGATCAGGTTCATCAGGGCGCGGGCGGAGTCGAACCGCATGGTGTAGTCGCCGCTCTTGGTCACGTGCTTGCCGTCGTCGCGGCCCACCAGGTAGTAGCAGGTGTGGTCGGCGATCACGGAGACGCCGTCCGCCCGCAGGTACGCCTCCATGGTGAACAGCGCGTCCTCGCCGGTGAACAGGGACTCGTCGAACCGCATGCCGTGCCGGTCCAGTAAGGCGCGGCGGAACAGCTTCTGCGCGCTGAGCGTGAACTTGATGTTGGAGGAGAAGACGTCGGTGCGCTCCAGCGTCCTGCCCCACATGGACTTCGGCGCACCGCGGTTGACGCCCTCGACCCGGCCCAGGACGACATCGGTGCCGGCGCGGTCGGCCATGGCGACCATCCGCTCGAGGGCCTCGGGGCCCAGCCGGTCGTCGGCGTCCAGGAAGAAGACGTAGCGCCCGGTGGCCTTGTCCAGGCCCACGTTGCGCGGGCCGCTGGGGCCGCCCGAGTTCTCCTGCCGGATCACGGTGACCGGCATGGGCGCGCGGTCCGCGAACTCCTCCAGGTACTCCCCCGTGCCGTCGGTCGAGCCGTCGTCGACCGCGATGACCTCGACGCGCTCCGGGCCGATGGTCTGCGCCTCCACGGAGGCGAGGCACTCGACCAGGTACGGCATCGCCTCGTACGCCCCGATGACCACGGTGACATCAGGCTGCGTCACGGTCACGTCTCCCCCTCGTCATGAAACATTTCCCCCGTATCGCCTCATTCGCTACCTGCTAGACGGGTGTTCGAGAGGGATGGTTGCCTCACCCCGTCGCTTTGGTGGTCCACGTCACAGGGCGCCGCCGCGCACCGCCGGGGACGCGGAAGGGCCCGGCCCCCGGGGATCAACTCCTCGGGGGCCGGGCCCTGTCGGGACGCGGGGCGGTCAGCCCGCGGTGACGCCGTCCGCGTCGCCGGTCGTCGACGTGCGCTGGCCGGGCAGCGCGTCCGCCAGTTCCACGTCCGGACCGCCGACCGTGATCCGGGACTCCTGGCCGAGGTTGCGCGTCTCGGCCTTCAGCGCGAGCTGCGCGACCGCGGTGTTGAACTGGTCGATCGACTTCGGCTCGTCGGGGCCCAGCAGGTAGCGCTTGAGCTCCCGCCGGTCCTCGGCCAGCGGGTCGGCGGCCGGGTCGCGGACCGCGTCGAGCAGCGCGTCCAGCTCGGCCGCGCCGTTGGACAGGACCACCGCGGCGCGCACCGCCGTGTTCTGCCGCTTGAACTCCTCCACGCCCAGCTCGGCGGAGTCCGTGACCGCGTACGGCTTGCCGCTGGCGATGAAGTCGGACACCACGCTGGAGATGTCGGAGACCATCGCGTCGGAGACGTTGAAGCAGTCGTACAGCCGCGGCTGGGAGCCCGTGATGACGCGGTGCTCCCAGTCGGGGAAGGAGCGCCAGTAGGCGGTGTTCCACTCGGTGCGCAGCCGGGCGATCTCCTCGTGCCGGGCCACGTCGATCAGCCCGTCGCGGGTGGCCTCGGCCTCGTCGCCCTTCTCGGTGCCGCCGGCCAGCTCGGCCAGCCGGGCCTCGATGCGGGCCAGCTCGGCCCGGGCCTGCGCCTGGGCGGCGGTGTCGGCGGTGAAGCGCGGGTCGGCGGCGCGCGCGGCGGCGGCCTTCTCGACCAGCGCGGTGATCCGCTGGTGGGCGGCCTTGGCCAGCGGGCTGCGGGTGCCGGTGAAGGGGTGCGGCTTGTACAGGACGCGGACCGCGGGGTCGGCCTCGACCAGCTTCCTCACGATGTTCTCGCCGGCCAGCAGGATCGAGGTGTTGCCGGGGTTGTCGTCCCAGCCCTCCCAGGTGGGGGCGTACAGGACCGTGGGCATGCGGTCGCCGGGCACGCCCTGCCAGGTCCGGATCGGGGCCAGCTGCGGGCGGCCCACCTCGACGATGTCGTCGTCGCGGACGCCGACGTCGGCGATGGCGTAGCGGTCGCGGCCCGCGCGGCCGGCGGTCCACACCTCGTCGTAGACCTTGCTGAACGGGTTGACGCTGGCGAGCTTGTCGCTGTCGCCGTGGCCGATGAAGACGTGCTTCATGGTGGGCACGCGCAGCAGGTGGATGTTCTTGCCGACGTTCGCCGCGTACAGCGCGACCCGCACCGTGGACAGGTCCATGTTCATCAGGTGCACCCCTCCGGGCACGCAGACGACCGGGACCGTGGTGGGGGCCAGGTTGTTGAGGATGGCCCGCTCGCGCAGGATGATCAGCGGCCGGGTGTCCAGCTGCTCCATCGTCTCCAGCCACATGTTGACCTGGTAGGCGGAGTCCTTGGAGCCGGAGAAGTACAGCACGGTCTCCGGGCGGTACTCGCGCAGCCAGTCGTCGACGGCCTCCAGCACCTTCTCGGCGTTCGGCGGGATCTTCCGGCCGCGGACGTAGCGCACCAGGGTGAGGACGTAGAGGGTACCCAGGACCAGGGTGACGCCGATGCCGGCGTAGCCGACGGCGGCCGACTCCAGGGCGGCGCCGGCCAGCACGCCGACGACCGCCGCGAGGTCGAGGTGGAGCATCTTCTCCGCGGCGCGGTGCAGCAGCACGCGCGGCGGGGCGTCCGGGATGCGGATGCGGGAGGCCAGGTCGACGTTGCGGGTGGCGACCGGCATGCGGCGGCGGTTGCGGATCAGGGTGGTCAGCGCGCCGTGCGGGGCCTGGAGGCCGTAGAAGGCGATGAAGCAGCCGATCGCCCCGTAGTAGATCAGGTTGTCCGCGAGGGAGAGGCGGGCCAGCAGCAGGACCAGCAGCAGCTGACGGATCAGGAAGCGGATCGACAGACCCGCCCGCACCTTGCTGAGGCGGTTGATCAGATAGCTGCCCTTGCGGTGCAGATAGTGGTCCGCCAGGTACGTCACGGCGGCCGCGGCCGCGAAGGCGGGAATGCTCGGGACGAGCGCGGCCAGCATGAGGCAGGGGAAGCCCAGCATCATGAGGACCGCCGCGGCCAGTTCGGCCGCGCTGCCCACCCGGGCGACGCGAATAGCGGTGGATATCACGGAAGAACCTGCTCTGGGAGGGGGAGTGCCGGTCTGTGCCTGTGGTTATTTCAGGAGGTACGGATTCAGGCCCCCGCGAAGACCCGTTCACGAACTTCGTTAACGGGCGACCGCAGAGGCCTGAATTACCGGAGTCTATTTACCCTTGATTATTACACGCCGTCCTGACGGTCCAGCACCGAGGCCAGCGCCCCCTCGAAGCCGGAGGCCCGCGCCGCGCCCGCGGTCGGGTCCTGCTGGCGCACGTCGATGACGTGGCCGGTGAGCTCCGACAGCAGCACGTCCAGCGAGGTCCGGGCCACCGCCTCGGAGGAGAGCAGGCTGCCCGCGGGCTCCTGGCCGAAGGCCTTGGTGCGCATCGGCGTGGCGGTGCGCTCCGGGTTGATGCAGTTGACGCGGACGCCGTCGCCGGCCCACTCGTCGGACAGGGCCTGGGTGAGGTTCACCATCGCGGCCTTGGTCGAGGAGTACAGGCTGTACTCGGCGCGCCCGCGGGTGTAGCTGCTGGAGGTGTACAGCAGCAGCTGCCCGCTGGTCTCGGCCAGGTACTTGTAGGCGGAGCGGGCGATCTGCACGGGGGCCAGGTAGTTGACCTTCAGCGCCTCCTCGATGGTGGCGTTGTCGGTCTCGGCGAGCTTGCCTATGCGCAGGACGCCCGCGGTGTTGACGACGTAGTCGATGCGGCCGGTCTCGGCGTACGCCTTGGACAGCGCGTCGTCGACCTCCTCCGGGTTCTCCACGTGGGTGCCGGTGGTGGAGCGGCCCAGCGCGTAGACGGTGGCGCCGTAGGACTCGGCGAGCTCGGCGATGTCCTTGCCGATGCCGTACGAACCGCCGAAGACGACCAGGGTCTTGCCGGTCAGCAGCTCGCGGTAGGCCTCCTCGCCGTTCTGCTCGGGCGCGGCGGTGGAGGCGAGCTGGAAGAGCTTGTCGGCGATGAAGACGTCGACGGGCTGGGTGACCTTCATGTTGTACTCGTCACCCGCGACGACGTGGATCGGCACGTCCGGCAGGTATTTGAGCACGACCGAGCAGTCGTCCGTGGCCTGGAAGTTCGGGTCGCCGGCGGCGACCTCGTAGGCGCGGCGGATGGTGGACAGCTTGAAGGCCTGCGGCGTCTGGCCGCGGCGCAGCCGGGAGCGGTCCGGGATCTCGGTGATGAACTCGCCGTCCTCGCCGTGGGTGCGCGTGACGATGATGGTGTCCGCGGACGGGATGGCCACGTCGACGGCCTGGTAGCGCTCCAGCGCGGTCACGCAGTCGTCGATGACGCGCTGCGACAGCAGCGGGCGGACGGCGTCGTGGAAGAGGACGTTGAGGTCCTCGCCCTCGGCCAGGCCCTCGCCGAGCGCGGCGATGGCCCGCTCGGTGGTCTCGTTCCGGGTCGAGCCGCCCTCGATGACCTTGGTGACCTTCGTGAGCCCGGCCTTGGCGACGATCTTCTCGACGTCGGGCACGTAGCCCTGCGCCATCAGCACGATGATCTCGTCGATCGAGTCGGCCTTCTCGAAGGTGGTCAGGGTGTGCTCGATGACTGCCTTGCCGGCGATCTTCAGCAGCTGCTTGGGGATCGACAGACCCACCCGCTGACCGGTACCGCCGGCCAGGATCACTGCGGTGGTACGGGGCTTGGCTATGTGCTGGGACACAGGTGACCTACCTTGGGGCGTCAGGGAACTTCGAAATGGTCCCACTTGTGGTTACCGCAGTGCAAGGTGAGCGACCTCGGCAGCAAATGTGCGCGCAACCTGTCATTCACCTATGACTCCTGGTGCTTGGCGGTGGTTCCCGGAACACCCCGCGCATCGCTGTGAGTAACTCCACAGGAGCGGAAAGATCACTCTGCGTCACGCCGGTGCGGCACGGCGCCGACGCGGACGTCGCGGCGGCCTCCGGTGCGGCACGGTCCTTCACGGCGGCGGCACGCGACCGCACGCATTCTCCACGACGGGAGGGCGGGCCCTGTCGGGCGGGCCCGGAACACCGCTCCCCGAGCGGCTCTTCGCCGGGGGATCCCCTGTGAAGATTCCGCAGCGTTCCGGTCTCGGCGAGGGCACTGCGCCCGGACGCGCCGAGGACGTCACGGCAGGAGCCCGGGACCGTGGTGGGTCGGTCCCGGGCTCCTGCCGTCGGGGAGTGGTCAGACGAGGTGGACGCCGGGCCGGCCGTCCTCGACCCGCAGCGCGGCCAGCGTGCGCGCCGTGGCCCGCGGCCGGACCACGGTGTCGACGACCCGCACGCGCGCGTCCACGCGGTCGCGGTGGATGTCGAACAGGTGGTAGCCGCGATGGGCGTCGAGCAGCTTCCAGTGCGGGTTGTCCGCGCGCCGCGGGTCCCACTGCGCGCGGAAGGCGGCCTGGTCCTGGTCGCCGTTGCTGGAGATGGACGTGCCGACGAACTCGGCGCCCACGACCGCGGACCTCGGGTCGGCGAAGTCCGCCTTGAGGTCGCTGATCATCGTCAGGTGGCGGTCGCCGGTGAGCACGACGGGGTTGCGCACCCGCCGGAACTCCTGGAGCAGTGCGTTGCGTTCGGCCTGGTAGCCGTCCCAGGCGTCGTAGAACCAGAGCTTGCCGGGGCCCGCCTGGAGGTCCGTCTCGGCCATCATGATCTGGGAGGCGATCAGGTTCCAGCGGGCCGGCGAGTGGCGCAGCCCGTCGACCAGCCACCGCTTCTGCTCGGCGCCGAGCATCGTCAGCGACGGGTCCTGGGCGCCTTCCTGGCTGGTGGCCTGGTCGCTGCGGTACTGCCGGGTGTCCAGCACGTTGAGCCGGGCGAGCCGGCCGAACTCCAGCCGGCGGTACATGCGGATGTGCGGGCCCGTGGGGACGGCGGTCGCGCGCACCGGCATGTGCTCGTAGTACGCCTGGTAGGCCGCCGTCAGCCGGGCGACGAACGCGTCGTGCGCCTGCTTGGCGGGGTCCTGCGGGATCTCGCCGGCGAAGTCGTTGTCGACCTCGTGGTCGTCGAAGGTGACCACGAAGGGGGCGTTCGCGTGCATCGCCGCGAGGTCGGGGTCGGAACGGTACTGCGCGTACCGGTTGCGGTACTGGGTCAGGCTGTACGGCTCCCCCGTGCCCTCGTGACGCCGTACGCCGGTCGCCGACGGGGTGGACTCGTAGATGTAGTCGCCGACGAACACCACGACGTCCGGGTCCTGGTCCAGCATGTCGGCGTACGGGGTGAAGTAGCCGTGCTGCCAGTTCTGGCAGGAGGCGAGCGCGACCCGCAGCCGGCCGCCGGAGCTGTGCGGGGCGGGCGCGGTGCGGGTGCGGCCGGTGCGCGAGAGCTGCCCGCCGGCACGGAAGCGGAACCAGTACGTGGTGTCCGGCCGCAGCCCGCGCGCGTCCACGTGGACGCTGTGCCCGTAGGCGGGGCGGGCCAGGGCGGTGCCGCGGCGGACGACCTTCTTGAAGCGGGCGTCGGTGGCGAGCTGCCACTCCACGGGCACGGGGTGGCCGGGCATGCCGCCGCCGTTCAGCGGGTCCGGGGCGAGCCGGGTCCACAGCACGACCCCGTCCGGCAGCGGGTCGCCGGAGGCCACGCCGAGGCTGAACACCCCGTCGGGCAGCGGCTTCCCGGCCGCCCGGGCGGTGGCCGGCAGCCACAGCTGGCTGGAGGCCGCGGCACCGAGCACGGCGGCTCCGGCGGTCAGGACGCGGCGGCGGTCGGGCGACACTGCTCCGGTCATCGGGCGAACTCCCCTGCCTCATATGCCTCGTGGACACTGGGAAGCTCGCCTTCGGGACGGTCCGCCCGCTGAACACCGGGGTTCGCGTGCATGACAAGAAGGGGGACAACGGAAAACCCGCCGCGGCACGGGAACGTCCCGTTGCCGCGACGGGTCCGTCAGATGAGCGGCGGGCGACGGCTCTTCGCGGTCAGCGGGCGAACGCGGTGCCCAGCCCCGCGTCCTGCGCGACGGTGCCGAGGGTGCCCGCGCCGAAGACGGTCGTGCCGCCGGGGCTCACCACGGTCGTCGCGGAGGAGCGCAGGCACCACACCGACCCGGCGCCCGCGTTCTCCCCCGGCGCGCCGACGGCGAGGTCGGCGCGCCCGTCGCCGTTCGCGTCACCGAGGTACGCGGCCCGGCCGAAGCGGTCGTCCTTCTCGGCGGTGCCCGGCACGTCCGCGGTGTCCTGCGTGACCGCCCGGGCGCCGGCCCCGGTGAGCCCGTCCGCGGTGCCGCGCAGCACGACGACCGAGCCCGCGCCGCTCACGCGGCCGAGGTCCTCGCCGGGCAGCCCGGTGACGACGTCCGGGTGGCCGTCGCCGTCGACGTCGCCGATCCGTACGCCGGTGCCGAAGGCGTCACCGTCCTCGGCGGTGCCGGGCACGCCGGGGCTGTCCTGGTTGAGGTGAACGGCCCGCGCCCCGTCGGGGCCCTGCGGTGCGCCGGGGATCCAGGTGACCCGGCCGCCCTTGACGCGCGGGTTGTCGAGGTCGCTGTCGTACCCGTCCACGGCGCGCCCGACCACGATGTCGTCGTACCCGTCGGCGTTCACGTCCCCGACGTCGAGGTTCTCCCCGCCCTGCAGCCGGGTCCCGTCGGCCTCGTCCACGAGGCGGTACGGGGTCAGCCCGTCCCGGGTGCCCTGCCAGTAGACGATCCGGCGGGCGTCGTACTCGTCGCCGTCGTTCTCGGTGGCGGCGACGTCCGTGACGCCGTCGCCGTTCACGTCGCCGGCGGCGAGGTCGAGGACGCGGCTGTCGAAGTCGTCCCTGACCGTCTGCTCGCCGCCCGCGCCGGCACCGTCCCGGCCGAAGGGTCCGCGCAGAACCCGCAGGTCGTGCAGGTTCTCGACCGTCACGACGTCCGGGTCGCCGTCGCCGTCGACGTCGCCTGCGGTCAGGTGGCCATGGGCTCCGAGACCTTCGTGGGCGTTCCCTCCGGACGCGAGCGCGGCACCGCCGGACAGCCCCCGGGGGCCGCCCCACACCACCTCCACCAGCCCCGAGTCGGCGCCGCCGTCGGCGGTGTCCTCGCGCGCCACGCCGACGACCAGGTCCGCGTACCCGTCCCGGTCGAGGTCGGCGGTGGCCAGGGCGCTGCCGAACTCGTCGTCCGTCTCGGCGCTGCCCGGCACCCCGGCGGTGTTCTGGCTGAACACCTGCCGGGTCGCCGTGCGCAGACCGTTCTCCGATCCGTACAGCACGGCGACGTACCCGGCTCCCCTCTTGCCGCCGACGGTGGCGGTGGGCGCCGCCACCGCGAGGTCGGCGTAGCCGTCGCCGTTGAAGTCGTCGTGGGGCCGCGCGGTACCGGCGGCCGGCGCCTGGGCGGGAGCGGCGGACGCGCCGGGCGCCGCGAGGGCGCCCGCGACGAGCACGACACCGGCCGCGAGGGCGATCCGCACCGGACGGGAGGGGGCGGTGCGGCGTGGGAAACGGGCTGCCATGAGGGGTCCTGTCGTAGAACGGGCCGACTTCCGATCACTACGACTCACCGGAACACCGGTTGGTTGTCCGGGCGTTCACCACGACCTCACCCGGAGTCAGCACACGACGCGGGCCCCGGGGCCGCCTCAGCCCCGGGGCCCGCGCTCGGACTTCGCCTAGAAGGGCTCGAAGTCGTCGTACTCGCGGTCGACGTCGTCCCGCTCGGCCTGCCGGTCGCGCCGCCGCTGGGCGGCCGGGCGGGGCGCCTCGAACCGGTGGTCCTCGCCGCGCCGGCCGAGCATCTCCGCACCGGCCGTCACGGACGGCTCCCAGTCGAAGACGACCGCGTTCTCCTCGGGGCCGATGGCGACGCCGTCGCCGGAGCGGGCACCGGCCTTCAGCAACTCGTCCTCGACACCGAGGCGGTTGAGCCGGTCGGCGAGGTAGCCGACGGCCTCGTCGTTGTTGAAGTCCGTCTGGCGGACCCAGCGCTCGGGCTTCTCGCCGCGCACGCGGAACAGCGGCTCCCCGCCGACCTCCTCGCGGGTGACGGTGAAGCCCGCGTCGTCCACGGCCTTGGGCCGGATGACGATCCGCGTCGCCTCCTCCTTCGGCTTGGCGGCCCGTGCCCGCGCCACCAGCTCGGCCAGGGCGAAGGACAGTTCCCGCAGCCCGAGGTGGGCGACGGCCGACACCTCGAAGACGCGGTACCCGCGCGCCTCCAGATCGGGCCGCACCATCTCGGCGAGGTCCTTGCCGTCCGGCACGTCGATCTTGTTGAGGACGACGAGCCGCGGCCGGTTGCCGAGACCGCCGTACTGCCGCAGCTCCTCCTCGATGACGTCGAGGTCGGAGACGGGGTCGCGGTCGGACTCCAGCGTGGCGGTGTCCAGCACGTGCACCAGCACGCTGCACCGCTCCACGTGCCGCAGGAACTCCAGCCCGAGCCCCTTGCCCTGGCTGGCACCGGGGATCAGGCCGGGCACGTCGGCGATGGTGTAGACGGTGGACCCGGCGGTGACGACACCGAGGTTCGGCACCAGCGTGGTGAACGGGTAGTCGGCGATCTTGGGCTTGGCCGCGCTGAGCACGGAGATGAGGGACGACTTGCCCGCGCTCGGGTACCCCACCAGCGCCACGTCGGCGACGGTCTTCAGCTCCAGGACGACGTCCCGCAGGTCCCCCGGCTCACCGAGCAGCGCGAACCCGGGCGCCTTGCGCCGCGCGGAGGCGAGGGCGGCGTTCCCGAGCCCGCCGCGTCCGCCCTGGGCGGCGACGTAGGAGGTCCCGTGCCCGACCAGGTCCGCGAGCACGTTCCCCGCCTTGTCGAGGACGACGGTCCCGTCCGGCACGGGCAGGACGAGGTCCTGTCCGTCCTTGCCGCTGCGGTTGCCGCCCTCGCCGGGCTTGCCGTTGGTGGCCTTGCGGTGCGGGGAGTGGTGGTAGTCGAGCAGGGTGGTGACGGACTGGTCGACGGTGAGGATGACGTCGCCGCCGCGGCCGCCGTTCCCGCCGTCGGGCCCGCCCAGCGGCTTGAACTTCTCACGGTGGACGGAGGCACAGCCGTGGCCTCCGTTACCCGCGGCGACGTGCAGCTCGACGCGGTCCACGAAGGTGGTCATGGTGGGGTGCCTCCTGGGGATCCCCCGGCCGGCGGCCGGAGGAGTACGGATCGGTTACTGGTCTAACACGCGAAAGGCGGACCCGCCTTCCCGCCCGGGAAGTGAGGTCCGCCTCGCGAAAAGGTTCGCTGGTCGGCCTGGATCAGGCGACCGGAACGATGTTCACGACCTTGCGGCCACGGTGGGTGCCGAACTGCACCGAACCGGCCTGCAGCGCGAACAGCGTGTCGTCGCCGCCACGGCCGACGCCGGCGCCCGGGTGGAAGTGGGTGCCGCGCTGGCGGACGAGGATCTCACCCGCGTTGACGACCTGACCGCCGAAGCGCTTCACGCCGAGCCGCTGGGCGTTCGAGTCGCGGCCGTTCCGGGTGGACGATGCGCCCTTCTTGTGTGCCATCTCTCCTCAGTCCCTTACTTCGCAGCCGCGGGGATCTCAGTGACCTTGATCGCCGTGTACTGCTGGCGGTGGCCCTGACGACGGCGGTAGCCGGTCTTGTTCTTGTAGCGCAGGATGTCGATCTTCTGGCCCTTGTGGTGGTCCACGACCTCGGCCTGGACCTTGATGCCGGCCAGCACCCACGGGTCGCTGGTCACGGAGTCGCCGTCGACGACGAGCAGGGTCGAGAGCTCGACCGTGTCGCCCACCTTGGCGGTGGAAATCTTGTCAACCTCAACGATGTCGCCGACAGCAACCTTGTGCTGGCGACCACCGCTGCGCACGATGGCGTACACGCGGATCTCTCTTTCGCTCGAAGAACGGCACCCCCGCAGGCCAGCCGCCCGGCACAGCGGGCGACCTCTCCCGGTCGCGGCCCGTGCGGGCACGCCCCGGGAGGAAGAGGTTTACGGGGATGTGGCGGTCCCGATGGACACGCCGACGGTCAAGGTTACGGGGCGCCCCTGCGCGGGTCAAACCGGGTCCACGGTGACCGGCGGACCACGCGCGGGACACCGGACGGCGAACGCGGGGCACCGGTGTTCCGCCGGTGCCCCGCGCTCCTGATCGCCGCCCGCTCCGGGAGCGGGACCCGGTCAGTCCTCCGTCACGGCCGTGACCGAGGACGACGGCTGCCGGGCCGCCGCGGTCTTCTTCGACGCCGTCTTCTTCGCGGTCGTCTTGGCGGCGGTCGTCTTGGCGGCGGCCGCCTTGGTGGTCTTCGCCGCCTTCTTGGCCGTCGTCTTCTTGGCGGCGGTCTTCTTGGCCGCCGTCTTCTTGGTGGCGGCCTTCTTCGCCGTGGTCTTCTTGACCGCCTTGCGGGCGGTCTTCTTGGCCGGAGCGGCCTCGTCGGCGGCTTCCTGCGCGGACTCCTCGGCGGGCGCCGCCCCGGACTCCGGAGCCGTCTCCTCCGCCTGGACCGGCTCCTCCGCCGGGGCCGCCTTGTCCGCCGGGGCCGACGGGACGACCACGACGGCCGCCTCCTCGGACGCGGTGGGCGTGGTGGGCTTGCGCACCGCGCGGCGGCGCGGACGGGCCGGGGCCGCGGTCTCGGCGGGAGCCTCGGCCGGGGCGGCCGGGGCCTCCTCCTCGGGCTGCGGAGCGGGCGCCTCGACGGCCGTGGACACGGACTCGGCCACCGTCACCACCGCGGCCTCCGCTCCCGCCGGCGAACCGGCCGGCGCGGTCGCCTTGCGGGTCGCGCGGCGACGCGTACGGCCCTTGGGCGCGGCCTCCTCGGTCACGGCCGGGGCCTCGGTCGCCGGCTCGGGGACCACCGCGTCCTCGACGGCCGTGGGCTCGGCCAGCGCCTCGGCGGCCGACTCCGGCTGCACCGGGCGCACGGCCTCCTCCTCCGCCGTGACGTCCTGAGCCGTCGGCACCTCGGCGGCGGTCTCCTCGCCCCGGGACCGGCCCGCCCTGGCCGTCTCGCGCTTCGGCGCGCCCGCCGGTGCCGACACCCGCCGGCTCGCCCGGCGGCGCGTGCGTCCGCGGGTGGCCGCGGCCTCCGCCTCGGCGGCGCTGCTGTACAGCTCCTCGTCCGGCTCGAACTCGGGCGCCGGCAGCGCGACCGGTTCGGCGGTCTCGGCGGCGACCTCGGCGGCCGTCTCCGCCTCCGCCTCCTGCTCCGCCGTCTCGACGCCCACGACGACCTCGTGCTCGTGCTCGTGCGGCTGGTCGGCCGCACCGGCCCGCGCCCGCTTGCGGCGCTTGCCGCCGCCACCGACGGCGGCGGGCTGGTCCAGGTGGACGATGACACCGCGCCCGTTGCAGTGGACGCAGGTCTCCGAGAACGACTCCAGCAGGCCCTGACCGACCCGCTTGCGGGTCATCTGGACCAGGCCCAGCGAGGTCACCTCGGCGACCTGGTGCTTCGTACGGTCCCGGCCCAGGCACTCGAGGAGGCGCCGCAGCACCAGGTCCCGGTTGGACTCCAGGACCATGTCGATGAAGTCGATCACGATGATGCCGCCGAGGTCGCGCAGCCGCAGCTGGCGCACGATCTCCTCGGCCGCCTCCAGGTTGTTCCTGGTGACCGTCTCCTCGAGGTTGCCGCCCTGACCGGTGAACTTGCCGGTGTTGACGTCGATGACGACCATCGCCTCGGTCCGGTCGATCACCAGCGAACCGCCGCTGGGCAGCCAGACCTTGCGGTCCAGCGCCTTGGCGAGCTGCTCGTCGATCCGGTACGTGGCGAAGACGTCGACCTCGCTGGTCCACTTCTGCAGCCGGTCGGCCAGGTCGGGCGCGACGTGCGAGACGTAGCCGTGGATGGTCTCCCAGGCGTCGCCACCGCTGACGATGACCTTGGAGAAGTCCTCGTTGAAGATGTCCCGCACGACCCGGACGGTCATGTCCGGCTCGCCGTACAGCAGCGTCGGGGCGTTGCCGTTCTTGGACTTCTTCTGGATCTCCTCCCACTGCGCCTGCAGCCGCTCGACGTCCCGGCGCAGCTCGTCCTCGCTCGCGCCCTCGGCGGCGGTGCGCACGATGACGCCCGCGTCCTCGGGGACGATCTTCTTGAGGATGGTCTTCAGCCGGGCCCGCTCGGTGTCGGGCAGCTTGCGGCTGATGCCGGTCATCGAACCCTCGGGGACGTACACGAGGTAGCGGCCCGGGAGGGAGACCTGGCTGGTGAGGCGGGCGCCCTTGTGCCCGATCGGGTCCTTGGTGACCTGGACCAGGACCGACTGGCCCGACTTCAGCGCGGACTCGATGCGGCGCGGGCCGTTCGCCATGCCCAGCGCCTCGAAGTTGACCTCACCGGCGTAGAGCACGGCGTTGCGGCCCTTGCCGATGTCGATGAAGGCGGCCTCCATCGACGGCAGCACGTTCTGCACCTTGCCGAGGTAGACGTTGCCGACGTACGAGGTCGCCTGCTCCTTGTTGACGTAGTGCTCGACGAGCACGCCGTCCTCCAGGACGCCGATCTGCGTACGGTCGCCGTGCTGGCGGACCACCATCACGCGCTCGACCGCCTCGCGGCGGGCCAGGAACTCGGCCTCGGTGATGATCGGCACCCGGCGGCGGCCCTGCTCACGGCCCTCGCGGCGGCGCTGCTTCTTCGCCTCCAGGCGCGTGGAGCCCTTGATGGACTGCACCTCGTCCGACGGCTCGGCCGCCTTGCGCGGTTCGCGGACCTTGACGACGGTGCGCTCGGGGTCGTCGGCGGCCGGCTCGGCCTCGCCCCCGCTGTCACCGGCCCGGCGGCGGCGCCGGCGACGGCGACGGCTGCTGCTGGAGCCGCCGGCGGCGGAGTCCTCGCGGTCCTCGGCCTCCTCGGCGTCCTCCTCGATCTGCTCCGCGGTGTCCTCGGCGTCCTGGGCGGCCTGCTCGGCGGAGACCCGGTCGGTCTCGGCCTCCGCGGACTCGCCGCCCTCGGCCTCGCCCTCGGCGGACTCGCCGCGCCTGCGGCGGCGACCACCGCGGCGGCGGCGCCGGCGCGAGCCGGAGGCCTCGCTCTCGTCCTCGCCCTCGACGTGGTCCTCGGCCGACTCGTCGGTCTCCTCCGCCTCGTCGGCCTCGTCCTCGGTCTCCTCCGCCTCGTCCTCGGCGCGGACCGCGGGAGCGGCCTCGGCGGCCGGCGCGGCCTCGGGCTCGTCGCCCGCACCCCGGCGCCGGCGCCGGCGGCGCGAGGCGGCGGGCTGCTGCTCGGGCCACTCCTCGGTCTCCTCCGGCTCCACCGGCTCCACCGGCTCGGCCGCCTCGGCGGCCGCCTCGGCGGCGGCCCGCTCCGGGGTCTGGAACCGGGGCTCGGTGAACACGGGCGGCTGGAACACGGCGACGGCCGGACGCGCGGGACGCCGCGGCGAGGTCTCCGCCTCGCCCTCGGCGGGGCGCGCCGGCTCGGCGAACCCGGCAGCGGCCTTGCGGACCACCCGGCGGCGACGTCGCGGAGCGGCGTCCTCCGCGGCGGTCTCGGGAGCGGCCTGCACGGGCTCGGCGGCCTTCGCGGCCTTGGCGGCCTTGGCGGCCTTGGCGGCCTTCGCGGGGGCTTCGGTCTCCGGGGCCGCTTCGACCGCCTCGGAGGTGCCGGAGGAGACGGCGGTCCGCGCGGGCTCGCCCGCGTCGCCCTCCGCCGTCTCCGGCGCCCCGGCGGGCGCGGAGGCACGGCGCGAGGCGCGGCGCCGGGTACGGCGCGGAGCCGTTTCCTCGGCGGGCTCGACGGCCTCGGTGGTCTCAGCAGCCGCAGGGGCCTCGGAGGTCTCGTCCCCGGCGGTCTCGACGGCCTCGGCGGCCTGCGCGGGCACCTGCGGCTCCGGCGTCTCGGCGCCCTCCGCCTCCCCGGCGGCGGTCGCCGTCGGCGAGGTCACGCTGCGCGTGGCACGACGGCGGGTGCGCCGGGGAGCGGCGTCCTCGGAGGTGCCGGAGGAGACCGCGGTCCGCCCGGGGGTCTCGGTGGCCTCGGGTGCCTCCGGAGCCGTCGTCGTCGCGGTCGCCGGTACGACGGTCTCGGCCACCTCCGCCGGTGCCCCGGCGGGCGCGGCCGCACGGCGGACGACACGGCGGCGGCGCGGGGCGGCGGGCGCGGCCTCGGCCGCTTCCCGGGTCTCCCCGGCCTCGGTCCCGGCGCTCTCCTGCCCCGCGGGTCCGGAAGACAGCGAGGGCCCGGAAGCCCCGGCGGGCTCCGCGGCCGGTATGGCCGGCGCGACGGTCTCGGCCGTCGCCTCGGTCGTCGCGGCGGGCGGGCCGGCCGGGCGGGACGCGGCACGGCGGCGCCGGCGCGGCGGCAGGGTGTCGCTGGGGGTGTTCGGTTCGGAGCCCTTGGTGGGCTCGATCGGTTCGAGCATGCGGGCGTTTCTCCCGTCAGGCTCCCGGGCGCCGCACCTGGTCCGGCGATGCCGGTGACGTCCGCGGCTCGCGCGGTGCGCGGTTGCCGCCGTCCGGGGCGCGGGCGCCGCTCGGGAGCTCTCTTGTCCTGTCTCGCCGGTTCCGTACGCCGACTGCGTACGGCCTGGCGAAAGTCTTCTGGTCGGTGCGCTGCCCGACCCAGGTGGCTCCCGAGTTCGAGGGCGGCGCTACGACGTCCGTCCCTACGCGGGACCTTCCTTACGCCGGCGCCGTCGCGGCGGCAGTGGCGGCGGCCGGATGCGGCTCGGTCGCTGCTGCCTCGCGGTCGGGCGCGAGCGGGTCGGTCACCGTGCCGGTCTCTTCATCGAGCAGCCCCTGCGCCAGCCTGGTCACCGCTGCGGGGACCGGCGGCGCCAGGTCGGCCACGGCGCGGAGACCGGACAGGACGTCGTCGGGTCGTACGGCAGGCGTCACGTGCCGAACAACCAGCCGCAGTATCGCACAGGGCCGGTCGGTCGGCCCAGCATGGAGCGCGACGTCTGTCGCTGCGGTGGAGCCGACGCTCGCGTCGGGCCGCGAAGAGGGCGTTTCCGCGCTCTCCAGGCCCACGACCGCGGAGCGGGCGTCGAAGGTGCGGACGCCGTTCTTGGTGAGTCGCTGCACCTCGACGGTCCCGGCCGCGTTGAAGGCGTCCACCGCGCGGCGGGCGTCCTCGGGGGCGACACCGTCCAGTCGCAGCTCCCACACGGAGGCCGTGAGCCGGTCGGCGAGCCCCGACGTGCGGGCCTCGACCGCCTCGACGACGTCGAGCCCGTCGGGCAACGACTCGTCGAGGAGGACCCGGAGCCGCTCGGGATCACGCGGCTCGGTGAGCGCGATCTCCAGGTACTCCGCCTCGCTGCCCGTGCCGGTGGGTGCGGCATTGGCGTACGACACCTTCGGGTGCGGCGTGAACCCCGCCGAGTACGCCATCGGCACCTCGGCACGGCGCAGCGCACGCTCGAAGGCGCGCTGGAAGTCACGGTGGCTGGTGAACCGGAGGCGGCCGCGCTTGGTGTAGCGCAGTCGAATGCGCTGCACCGCGGGTGCGGGCGGCGGGCCTTCGGGCTGTCGCTTGCCCAGTGTCGTTCAGTCCTTCGTGAGAGAGGTCGTCCTGCTACCAAGAGTACGTGTCTCCCGCCCGGTAGGTTCCCGCCGGTCCACGGGCCGTGGTGCGGCGGGCTTCCCGGGCCGGGACCCCGCGGGCTCCCCGAGCAGCACCCGGCGGACGTCGGCGCGCGCCCGCCGGACCGAGGCACGGGCCGCGGCGAGGGCCTGCCGTGCGGCACGCCCCGCACCGCGCACGGCCTCGGCGACGGGCCGCAGCACGGCGTCACGCACCATGTACCCCACCGGCGTCAGCACACTCCGGTACACCCACCGCACCGGCTCCACGAAGACCCACCGGAAGAGGGCCCCCAGGAACCGCCCGACGGCGAGCGAGACGCGCCCGGCCACGCGCCAGGCGTGCCCGAGGGCGTTCCCGACCTCCCGCGCGACGACGGCGAGGACACCGCCGACGGGGACGAGGACCCAGCGCCACACGGCGAGCGCGGGCAGCACGAAGAGGATCCGGGTGATCCAGTACAGCCCCGCGCCGACACCGGTGACGATCATGGTCACCAGCCGCACGAGCCCCTTCACGCACCAGGCGACGGCATGCCCGGCCGGCGCGAGGACCCAGGTGTACAGCCGCACCGAGGGCACCACGACGAGGTACCGCGTCAGCCAGGCCAGTCCCGCGTACGCCCCGGCCCCGAGCGCGGCGAGCACGGCACCCCCCACCCGGAGCGCCCGCACGACCGCGTGCCCGGCCGGCGTCAGGACCCGCGCGTACACCCACAGGAGGGCGTGGCCGAGGGGAGTCAGCACATGGCGGTACAGCACCGCGGCGGGAAGGACCACCAGCGCCTTCCCGAGCCAGGCCAGCACCTTGCCGAGCGGCACGAGGACATACCGCCACAGACCCGCGAACGGCCACACGAACACCGCCCGCACGACCCACAGCGACGCCCGCCCGAGCGGCCGGAACACGGCGTCGCCCAGGAACCTCCCGGCGACGACGAGCGCGTCCCACGCCATCCGCACCGGCACGACCAGGACGAGCGCCACGATCCGCACCGGCACGCGGATCGCCACCGCCAGACACCCCTCGCCCCGGGACGCGTCCCCCCGTACCGCGGGAGCCGACTTCTCCAGATCCATACCGGCGTAGACGCCGGAGCGGCCCGTCCGGATCCCCCCACCCCGGAATCAAGCGCCTCATATGCCGATCACCGGCCGGCCCGGCGAATTGCGCGGAACCACCGAGGACAACCGGGCATATATAAAATAATTTCCTTACGGCTGTTCACTCATTTGCCGCGCATCCAAGTGAAAAGACCCGCCGTTAGTCGCTATATGACGAAGGCAAGCACGCCCGGGCCACTCGCGCCCGACGGGGGGCCGAGCGGCCCGACTGCCGCCCACGAGCCGTCCGTGGGACCTTATCTCCACATCCCGGTCCCGCCCCCTCCCCCGCCCGGGGACACGTTCGACGAAAACGGCGTTCCCGTCGCATTGCACGTCACCGAACCGATCCTGACGAATTTCCTCACCGTGTTCCAGCAGCTGGCGTCCGACCTGGCCGGACGCCGGGTCGCACCGGCCGACGCCCCCACCGCACGCCGGCCCGATGAATCCACCACCACATGAATGACGAACACTTCGACCAGCTCTGGTACACCCCCGGCTTCCCGGCCCAGAACGAGGGATCGGGCACCGGCCGGCACCGGGCCTCGGCCGTCTACACGGAGCCCATGGAACCACCGGTCCCGCCCTGGGACCCGGCCGAAGAGCTCGCCTACCTGCTCCAGGAAGCCCGCAGCGACGAACACGGCAGGACCGTGCCGCACCCCCACGAGGAGGCGTCGGCCACCGATCCCCCCACCGGAAGCCCCCTGGGCGACCTCCAGGAGATCACCGCCGAACTGCCGCCCCTGCGCACCACCCCACGCGGCCACCGGAGGCTCACCCCGCGCAGACGCCCCGACGCCGTACGCATCGCCAGCTACGTCATCGCCGCACTGGCCGCGATCACCGTGTCGATGGTGAGCGTCTTCAGCGGGGTGGTCACCTACGAACCCCTGCTCCTCGTCACCACGGCGCACAGCAACGGCAGTTCGTCGGCCTGGTGGCCCGTGCTCGTGTACGGCCCCTGGCTGGCGGGCTCGCTGTCCGTCCTCCGCGCGGCACTGCACCAACGGCGCGCCCTGCACTCGTGGTTCGTCGTCCTGCTGTTCTCGTCCGTCGCGGTCATGCTCTGCGTCGCCCAGGCACCTCGCACGATCACCGACACCGCCGCCGCCGCGCTGCCGGGAGTCGCCGCACTGGCGTGCTTCCAGCAACTCGTCCGCCAGATCACCCTGACCCGGCCGCCCCGCCGGGCCGTCCCCCGCCACCGGCTGCGGTCCGCCACGGATCACCCCGCGCCGCTCACCGCCCCCGGCGACCACGAGCGTTTCCGGACCCCTGCCCCCTCCTGCCGGCACGACGTCCCGCCCGACCGGCGCCCCGGGCAGCGCACCCTGTAGACCCCGCCCCTGCCGCCGGCGGCCGACGACCCGACGCACCGCCGGCGGCAAGGGGAGCGGGGGAACGAAGGGAACGCCCTCCCACGGCCTCCGCCGAACCCCGCGAAGACGTCCGGCGGCGCGGAGACGACCGAGCCCCCTCCGGACCGGAGGGGGCTCCCGTGGTTCTCAGGGGGTCGCGTGAACCCCCGCGCGGGCTCGGCCCCACTCCGCCTCCGGGTGGGGCGCGCCCCTCACCTCAGTGGGCGTGGCCGCTCGGCGCCGGCGCGGAGTTCTTGACGGTCAGCGGCAGCAGCTTCTTGCCGGTCGGGCCGATCTGGATGGCCGTGTCCATCTGCGGGCACACCCCGCAGTCGAAGCACGGCGTCCAGCGGCAGTCGTCGACCTCCGTCTCGTCGAGGGCGTCCTGCCAGTCCTCCCAGAGCCAGTCCTTGTCCAGGCCCGAGTCGAGGTGGTCCCAGGGCAGGACCTCCTCGTAGGTGCGCTCGCGGGTGGTGTACCAGTCGACGTCCACGCCGAAGGGTGCCAGCGCCTTCTCCGCGCAGTTCATCCAGCGGTCGTAGGAGAAGTGCTCGCGCCAGCCGTCGAAGCGGCCGCCGTCCTCGTAGACCGCGCGGATGACCGCGCCGATGCGGCGGTCGCCGCGGGAGAGCAGGCCCTCGACGATGCCGGGCTTGCCGTCGTGGTAGCGGAAGCCGATGGAGCGGCCGTACTTCTTGTCGCCGCGGATCCTGTCGCGGAGCTTGGCGAGGCGCTCGTCCGTCTCCTCGGCCGACAGCTGCGGGGCCCACTGGAAGGGGGTGTGCGGCTTGGGGACGAAGCCGCCGATGGAGACCGTGCAGCGAATGTCGTTGGAGCCGGAGACCTCGCGGCCCTTGGCGATCACGCGGGTGGCCATGTCGGCGATCTGCAGGACGTCGTCGTCGGTCTCGGTGGGCAGGCCGCACATGAAGTACAGCTTCACCTGGCGCCAGCCGTTGCCGTAGGCCGTGGCGACGGTCCGGATGAGGTCGTCCTCGGAGACCATCTTGTTGATGACCTTGCGGATGCGCTCCGAGCCGCCCTCGGGGGCGAAGGTGAGGCCCGAGCGGCGGCCGTTGCGGGTCAGCTCGTTCGCCAGGTCGATGTTGAAGGCGTCGACGCGGGTCGAGGGGAGCGAGAGGCCGATCTTGTCGTCCTCGTAGCGGTCGGCGAGGCCCTTGGCGATGTCGCCGATCTCCGAGTGGTCGGCGGAGGAGAGGGAGAGGAGGCCGACCTCCTCGAAGCCGGTCGCCTTCAGGCCCTTGTCGACCATCTCGCCGATGCCGGTGATCGAGCGCTCGCGGACCGGGCGGGTGATCATGCCGGCCTGGCAGAAGCGGCAGCCGCGGGTGCAGCCGCGGAAGATCTCCACGGACATGCGCTCGTGGACGGTCTCGGCGAGCGGGACGAGGGGCTGCTTGGGGTAGGGCCACTCGTCGAGGTCCATCACCGTGTGCTTGGACACGCGCCACGGCACGCCCGACTTGTTCGGCACGACCCGGGCGATGCGGCCGTCGGGGAGGTACTCGACGTCGTAGAAGCCGGGGACGTAGACCCCGCCGGTCCTCGCCAGGCGGAAGAGGAGTTCCTCGCGGCCGCCGGGGCGGCCCTCCTCCTTCCAGGCGCGGATGATCCGGGTGACCTCCAGGACGGCCTGCTCGCCGTCGCCGATGACCGCGCAGTCGATGAAGTCGGCGATCGGCTCGGGGTTGAAGGCGGCGTGGCCGCCGGCCATGACGATCGGGTCGTCGAGGCCGCGGTCCCTGGACTCCAGCGGGATGCCGGCCAGGTCCAGGGCGGTGAGCATGTTGGTGTAGCCGAGCTCGGTGGAGAAGCTCAGGCCGAACACGTCGAAGGCCTTCACCGGGCGGTGGCTGTCGACCGTGAACTGCGGGACGCGGTGCTCCCGCATCAGCGCCTCGAGGTCCGGCCAGACGCTGTAGGTGCGCTCGGCCAGGACGCCGTCCTGCTCGTTGAGCACCTCGTAGAGGATCATGACGCCCTGGTTGGGCAGTCCGACCTCGTAGGCGTCGGGGTACATGAGCGCCCAGCGGACGTCGCAGCTGTCCCACGGCTTGACCGTGGAGTTGAGCTCTCCGCCGACGTACTGGATCGGCTTCTGCACATGCGGGAGCAGAGCTTCGAGCTGCGGAAACACAGACTTCACAGACTCGGCGGCTTCGGCAGGCATCTCGCGAACCTTCGTGTGCTGACTGGGGTCCCCCCGGCCGATGGCTGGGGGCGGGTGACCATCCAGACTAACGCGGCCGGGCGGTTTCCCCGTACGTCGTCCGGAGGGCGGTCAGAGGGGGACGTCCTTCCTGACCGAGGCCCAGGCTTCGGGCAGGGCCGCCTCGGCGAGCTGCGCGCGGTGTTCCTCGCGGCCGTAGAGGACGCCGTAGGTGAAGGTGTTCTCGCCCGCCGCGTGGGCGACGGCGGACAGCTCGCGCAGGGTCCGGCGGGCCATGACGCTGTCCTGGTGGTCGCCGAGCAGGCTCTGGAGCGACTTCACGGACTTCACCAGGTTCTCCGCCGGTGCGCCGAGCGCGGGTGCGGCGGCCTCGGCCGCGTACCGGGTGCGCTTGGCCTTCTTGCGGGCCTCGTGCAGGGCGACGTCGCGGTCGTCGCCGGGCGGGAGGTCGAGGGCCCGGGTGACGAGGCCGGACAGCTTGTCGATGTCCTTGCGCACGGCCTTGGCGAGCACCTTGTCCGGCCGGGCGGCGGCCTTCTCGCGCAGCGGCGGGTCGGCGAGCAGGGCGTCCAGGGCGTCGAGCAGGGCGAGGTGGCGGCGGGAGTCGAGGATGCCGGTGAGGCGGCCGCGGGCTCCGCTGTGGCGGGCCTCGGACCAGGCGGTCAGCCGGTCGGCGACCGGGCCGGTGACGAGGGCGGCGGGCAGGTCGTCCAGGGCCGTCCGCAGGCGCTCGGCGAGCACCTCCTGGTCGCGGTCCAGGCCCAGCTCGCCGGCGAGCCGTTTCAGGTCGGCGGCGATCGGGTCGGTGACCTCGCGGTCGAGGACGGCGCGGTAGGAGCGGAAGGTGCTGCGCAGGCGGCGGGTGGCGACCCTCATGCGGTGCACGGAGTCGGGCACGTCCTGGCGTACGGCGGGGTCGAGCTCGACGAGTGCGTCGCGCTGGGCGCGGACGTAGGCGAGGACGTGGTCGCCCGCGGTGGCGGGCGTGCCCACCGCCCGGGTCGCGCGTTTCCGCCGGGCTGCCGCCTCCGGTGCCGTGGCCGGTGCGGGCTGCTTCCCCTCGGGCCGGGCGGCCGCCGCCCGCGGTGCGGTCTCGGCCAGGGCCCTGGCCAGCTTCGACGCGGACTTCGAGGGACGCGCGCCCGCCTTGCGGAGCTTCTTCTCCACCCGGTCGAGGAAGGCGGGGTCGCCGCCGTCGGCGAGCTCGACCTCGATCTCGGTCCACCGGGCCGTGCCGCCGTCGCCGGTGAGGCGTTCGGCGTGCACGGCGTCGACGCTGACCTCGGCGAGGAGCCGGCCGTCGGGGTCGAGGAGGTGGCGTACGTCGCGGTCGGAGCGCAGCCGGACGACGGGGCGCAGTGCGTGCTCGCGGACGCGGGAGCGGACGAGGCGGGCGAGGCTCTCCGGGAGCTCGTCGGAGAGCGGGGCGCGGATCTCGTCCCGTACTCCGGGGGCGACGGGGAACTTGAGGTGCCAGCCGGCGTCGGAGCCGCCGGTGCGGCGGCGCAGGGTGAGGGAGGCCGCCGCCAGGCGTTCGTCGGCGGTGTCGTAGTAGGTGGCGTCGAGGTGGGAGACGCCCTTGTCCCGGACGGACGCGACGCCGGGGACGCCGGTCAGGTCGGGCAGTGCGGTGTCCCCGCACTCGTACTTCCGCTCGATCTCTCGCTTGGTGTCCGCCATGACCCGAATCTAGTCGGCCCGGGTGCGGGGCGGCAGGGGCCGCTCCGCACCGGGGGCACGGGGGGTCACGCGGACATGGGGCGCTGCACCCGGATGGACTGCAGCAGGCCGACCGCCAGCCATACGGCGAACATCGACGAGCCGCCGTAGGAGACGAACGGCAGGGGCAGGCCGGTGACGGGCATGATGCCGAGGGTCATGCCGATGTTCTCGAAGGACTGGAAGGCGAACCAGGCCACGATGCCGGCGGCGACGACGGTGCCGTAGAGGTCGGTGGTGTCGCGGGCGATGCGGCAGGCGCGCCAGAGGATGACGCCGAGCAGGCCGATGATCAGTGCGCCGCCGACGAAGCCGAGTTCCTCGCCGGCGACGGTGAAGACGAAGTCGGTCTGCTGTTCGGGGACGAACTGGCCGGTGGTCTGCGAGCCCTGGAAGAGCCCGGAGCCGGTGAGGCCGCCGGAGCCGATGGCGATGCGGGCCTGGTTGGTGTTGTAGCCGACGCCGGCGGGGTCGAGTTCGGGGTTGGCGAAGGCGGCGAAGCGGTTGATCTGGTACTCGTCGAGCACGCCGAGCTGCCAGACGGTGATCGCGCCGGCCGCGCCTGCGCCGAGGAGGCCGAAGACCCACCGGTTGGAGGCGCCGGAGGCGAGGAGCACGCCGAGCACGATGATGACCATGACCATGACCGAGCCGAGGTCGGGCATGAGCATCACGATCAGCATGGGGACGACGGCCAGGCCGAGCGCCTGGAGGACCGTGCGGTGGTCGGGGTAGGGCTTGTCGCCCGCGTCGACCCGGGCGGCGAGCAGCATCGCCATGCCCAGGATGATCGTGACCTTCACGAACTCCGAGGGCTGGAGCGAGAAGCCGCCGCCGAGCTTGATCCAGGAGTGGGCGCCGTTGACGGTGGAGCCCAGGGGGGTGAGCACCAGCAGGATCAGGAAGACCGAGGCCCCGTACAGGAGGGGCACGGCCGTGCGCAGGGTGCGGTGGCCGAGCCAGACCGTGCCGATCATCAGGGCCAGCCCGATGCCGGTGTTGAGCCAGTGGCGGACCAGGAAGTAGTAAGGGTCGCCCTGGTTGAGCTCGGTGCGGTTGCGGGTGGCCGAGTAGACCAGGAGCGAGCCGAGCAGGGACAGGGCGAGCGCCGACAGCAGTATCGGCCAGTCGAGGCGCCGGGCGAGGGAGTCACGGGCGAAGACCCGTGTCCAGCCGGCCCGCTCCGGTCCGTATCCGGAGACCTGGAAGCTGTTCACGCCGCCGGTCATGCCGCTGTCCTCCGCGCTCCGGTGCCGCCTCGTCCGTGGCGCGTGCGGCAGCGGGGGCGCCCGTCGCCCCGGCGTGGTCCGCCGTCCCGGCGCCGGTCGCGGCGCCGGGTGTCGCGGTTCCCGATCTCCGGTGAGGGGACGGTGGCCGCCTGCTGCTGGTCGGCGGGGTCCTCCTGGCCGTCCTGCGGGGCGGTGGCCCGCGCGTCGGGCGAGGGGGTCGCGCGGTCCTTGGCGGGGTCCTTGGAGAGCTTCGGGGACTTGATGGTGCCGTCCGTCCTGACCTCGGGGAGGTTCTTCTGCGGGGTGGGCAGGAGCGCCTTCTTCTCGTCGATCTCGCCGTCCGCGGAGACGCCGTACAGCGCGTTGTAGATGTTGCGCACGGCGGGGCCCGAGGCGCCGGAGCCGGTGCCACCCTGGGAGATCGTCATGACGATCGAGTAGTCCTCGGTGTAGGTGGCGAACCAGGAGGTGGTCTGCTTGCCGTAGACCTCGGCGGTACCGGTCTTGGCGTGCATCGGGATCTCGTCCTGCGGCCAGCCCCCGAACCGCCAGGCGGCCGTACCGCGGGTGGCGACTCCCTCGAGGGCTGCGTCTATCTCCTTGAGGGTCTTCTTCGTCAGCGGCAGCTTGCCGTGCGCCTGGGGCTCGATCTCGGTGACCGTCTTCCCGTCGGGGCTGATGACGGCCTTGCCGACGGTGGGGGCGTAGAGGGTGCCGCCGTTGGCGAGGGCCGCGTAGATGGTGGCCATCTGGATGGGGGTGACGAGGGTGTCGCCCTGGCCGATGGAGTAGTTGACGGAGTCACCGGCGCGCAGCCGGTTGCCTTCGAGGCAGTTCTCGTAGGCGATGCGCTCGGCGTAGCTGCCGTCCTTCTTGCCGGTCTTGCACCAGGCGTCCTTGTTGGCCTTCCAGTAGTCCAGCTTCCACTGGCGGTCGGGGACGCGGCCGGTGACCTCGTTGGGCAGGTCGATGCCGGTCTCCTCGCCGAGGCCGAACTGGTGGGCGGTCTTGTAGAACCAGTCGTCGGGGTTCTTCTTCGGCTTGTTGCCGCCGTCGCGCTTCCACTCCTCGTGGGAGAGGCGGTAGAAGACGGTGTCGCAGGAGACCTCGAGGGCGCGGCCGAGGCTGATCGGGCCGTGGTTCTGGGATTCGAAGTTCTTGAAGACCTGGCCGCCGATGGAGTACGAGCTGGAGCAGTCGTAGGGGCCGTCGAAGGAGTAGCCGGCGTTCACCGCGGCGGCCGTCGGGATGACCTTGAAGATGGAGCCGGGTGCCGACTGGCCCTGGATGGCGCGGTTGAGCAGCGGGTAGTTGGACTTCTTTCCGGTGAGGGCGGCGTAGTCCTTGGCGGAGATGCCGCCGACCCAGGCGTTGGGGTCGTACGTCGGGTTGGAGGCCATGGCGACGACGCGCCCGGTCTTGGCCTCCATGACGACGACGGCTCCGGAGTCGGCCTCGTAGAGGCGGTTGGTGTTGCGGTCCATCACCTTGCGGGCGGCCTTCATCGCCTCGTTCAGCTCGTACTCGGCGATCCGCTGGACGCGGGCGTCGACGCTGGTGACGAGGTTGGCGCCGGGCTGGGCGGGATCGGACTGGGCCTGGCCGATGACGCGGCCGAGCTTGTCGACCTCGTAGCGGGTGACGCCGGCCTTGCCGCGCAGCTGTCTGTCGTACTGGCGCTCCAGGCCGGAGCGGCCGACCATGTCGGAGCGCAGGTAGGGCGAGCTGGTGTCCTGCGCCTTCTGGATCTCCTCGTCGGTGACGGGCGAGAGGTAGCCGAGCACCTGGGCGGTGTTGGCCTTGCCGGGGCTCGGGTAGCGGCGCAGGGCCTGCGGTTCGGCGGTGATGCCGGGGAAGTCCTCGGCGCGTTCGCGGATCTGCAGGGCCTGCTTGGGGGTGGCCTCGTCGGTGATGGGGATGGGCTGGTACGGCGAGCCGTTCCAGCAGGGCTGGGGGGTTTCGGCGTCGCAGAGCCGGACCTTCTCCATGACCTCCTTGGGGGCCATGCCGAGGACGCCGGCGAGTTTGGTGAGGACCGCCTCGCCGTCGTCCTTCATCTTCAGCAGGTCGGTGCGGGAGGCGGAGACGACCAGGCGGGTCTCGTTGTCGGCGAGGGGGACGCCGCGCGCGTCCAGGATGGAGCCGCGGACCGCGGGCTGGACGACCTGCTGGACGTGGTTGCCGGAGGCCTCCTTGGCGTACTGGTCGCCCTCGCGGATCTGGAGGTACCACAGGCGTCCGCCGAGGGTGCCGAGGAGGGAGAGGACGAGGACCTGGATGACGACGAGCCGGATCTGGACCCGTGGACTGCGACCGGTCTCGGGGATGTTGGTCACGCGGTCTGCTCCTCCTCTCCGGGCGCGCACATGTGTGCGGGTACGAGTGATGAACGGCCGTCCCGTGCGGCGGGGTTCCGTCGCCGCACGCCCGTTCGGGTGAAGTCCGGTGAGGTCACAGGCGCTTGACCCCCTTGATGCGTCCGGCGCGGGCCACCCGCGCCCGGGCCGCCTTCACCCGCAGGCCGCTCCGCTGCGCGCCGATGCGCAGCCCGGTGCCGCCGGAGAGCCAGCCGGAGGAGATGTCGCCGGCCTTGGCGGAGTTCGTCTCGGCGAGCGGGTCGTTCTCGGCGCGCCGGGCCAGGGCCATCACGCCGGGGACGACGAACGGCGCGAGCAGCAGGTCGTACAGCGCGGCGGTGAACAGCAGCCCGCCGAGGCCGACATGGCGGGCGGCGGTGTCGCCGACGAGGGCGCCGACGCCGGCGTAGAGCAGGGTGGAGCCGAGCGCGGCGGCGACGACCACGACCATGGGGCCGGTGGCCGACTTCACCTGGCCGCTCTCGGGTTTGACGAGTCCGGCGAGGTAGCCGATGACGCACAGCACGAGGGCGTAGCGGCCGGCGGCGTGGTCGGCGGGCGGGGCGAGGTCGGCGAGGAGTCCGGCGGCGAAGCCGACGAGGGCGCCCCCGACGTGGCCGTAGACCAGCGCGAGGCCGAGGACGGTGAGCAGCAGCAGGTCGGGGACGGCGCCCGGGAGGTGGAGGCGGGCGAGGACGCTCACCTGGACCACCAGGGCGACGACGATCAGCGAGCTGGAGAGCAGGATCCGGTTGACGCGCATGGGGTGACAGCTCCTACTGCTCTGGCTGGGTCTGGCCGTCGGCGGGGGCGGAGGGCGTGACGGTCACCGTCACGGTCGGCGTGGGCTTCGGCTCGGCCTTCTCGGGCAGCACGGTGTCGCGCGGGTCCTTCCCGGGGGCCTGCACGACGACGCCGACGATGTCGAGCTTGCTGAAGCTGACGAACGGGGTGACGTAGAGGGTGCGGGTGAGGTCGCCGCCGGAGGGGTCGACGCGGGAGACGACGCCGACGGGGACGCCGGGCACGAACGGCTTGTCGGCCTGCGAGCCGAAGGTGACCAGGCGGTCGCCCTTCTTGACCTCGGCCTTGCCGTTGAGGAGTTCGACGCGCAGCGGGCGGTCGCCCTGGCCGGAGGCGAAGCCGAGTTCGTCGGTGGCCTCCATGCGGGTGCCGACGGTGAAGTCGGGGTCGCTGGCGAGCAGCACGGTGGCGGTGCTCGGGCCCACGGTGGTGACGCGGCCGACGAGTCCGTCGCCGTTGAGGACGGTCATGTCGCGCTTGATGCCGTCCTCGGCGCCGACGTCGATGGTGATGGTCCAGGAGAAGCCCTGGGCGGCTCCTATGGCGATGACCTGGGCGCCCTTGATGCCGTACTGGCCCTGCCCGGCGGTCTTCAGCATCTTGTCGAGCTGCCTCAGCCGGCTGCGGTCGCGGTCGTCGCTGCCGAGTTCGGCCTTGAGCGCGGCGTTCTCCCGCTCCAGCACGGCGAGCCGGTCGTGGCGGTCGCCGGACTCGCGGATCGCGGAGACCGCGTTGCCGATCGGGTCGACCGCGCCCGACACCCCGTTCTCGATGGGACCGAAGACCGTCGCCGCGGCCTGCCGGGCGCCGTCGACCGGTGAATCCTCTCCGCCGCGGATGTCCACCGTGATCAGTGCGAACGCGATGGCGATCAGCAGCACCAGGAGCAGCCGGCTCTCTCGTGTGTCCCTCACGTGCGGCGGCCGTGCCTTCCTCGTCGAGAACGGGTATGGGATATCGGTTTGTTCGGACGCGCGGAGGCGTCGGGGGAGTTCATGCCTCTATATCAACGATCCGCCGTACGGAAGCCGATCGTCCCGTACGGCGGAATCGAGGAGTCGTGTCATCTGCGCGGCTGGGCGTCCAGCACCTGCTGGAGCGCCTCGAACTCCTCGACGCACTTGCCGGAGCCGAGCGCCACGCTGTCCAGCGGATCCTCCGCGATGTGGATCGGCATGCCCGTCTCCCGGCGCAGCCGCTCGTCCAGCCCCCGCAGCAGCGCTCCGCCGCCGGTCAGGACGATGCCCCGGTCCATGATGTCGCCGGACAGCTCCGGCGGGCACTTGTCGAGGGTCGTCTTGACGGCGTCGACGATGGCGTTGACGGGTTCCTCGATCGCCTTGCGCACTTCCGCGGCGGAGACGACCACCGTCTTGGGCAGCCCGGAGACGAGGTCCCGGCCGCGGATTTCGGTGTGCTCGTCGGTGTCCAGGTCGTACGCCGAACCGATCGTGATCTTGATCTGTTCGGCCGTCCGCTCGCCCAGCAGGAGGGAGTACTCCTTCTTGATGTGCTGGATGATCGCGTTGTCCAGCTCGTCGCCCGCGACGCGGATGGACTGGGCGGTGACGATGCCGCCGAGGGAGATGACCGCGACCTCCGTGGTGCCGCCGCCGATGTCCACCACCATGTTGCCGGTGGCCTCGTGGACCGGCAGCCCGGAGCCGATGGCGGCGGCCATGGGCTCCTCGATGATGTGCACCTGACGGGCGCCGGCCTGGGACGACGCCTCGATGACGGCGCGGCGCTCGACGCCGGTGATGCCCGAGGGCACACAGACGACGACCCGCGGACGAGCCAGGTACCTCCGCTTGTGGATCTTCAGGATGAAGTAGCGGAGCATCCGCTCGGTGATCTCGAAGTCGGCGATGACGCCGTCCTTCAGCGGACGTACGGCAACGATGTTGCCGGGCGTGCGCCCGATCATCTTCTTCGCTTCGGCACCGACCGCGAGGATCCCACCGGTGTTGGTGTTGATCGCGACGACGGACGGCTCGTTGAGTACGATCCCGCGACCCCTGACGTACACCAGCGTGTTGGCGGTCCCGAGGTCGACAGCCATGTCACGGCCGATGAACGACATTGAGTTCCCCATCAGGATTCGTCTGGCCTCCCCACGAGCTTTTGAGGGCTTTTCAGGTCGGCGAGGTGGGTGCTGTGACGTGAAGGCTTCCATGGTAGACGCGCCTTCGCGAACACTGCGCGAGGGTCTTCGCCATTGTCATCCGATGGCGCGCCCCGCTGCTTGTGGAGACGGGCCATCGGGGGCATCCGTTCCCCCGAACGCCGTGCATATGCCAAAAAAGGGTCCGGGGGCAAAACCCCCGGACCCTCCGACGGGCGGCCAAGGCGGACAAAGACGCCGTGCGCGGCCGCGACGTGATCGTTATGAGCCGCCGTTACGCCCGCCCCGGGAAGAAGATCTTCACCTCGCGCTCGGCGGACTCCTCGGAGTCGGAGGCGTGGATCAGGTTCTCCCGGACGATCACGCCGAAGTCCCCGCGGATCGAACCCGGGGCCGCGGCGATCGGGTCGGTGGGACCGGCCAGTTGGCGCAGTCCCTCGATGACCCGCTCACCCTCGACGATCATCGCCACGACCGGCCCGGAGGCCATGAACTCCACCAGCGGCTCGTAGAACGGCTTGCCCTTGTGCTCGCCGTAGTGCTGCTCCAGCGTGTCCTGGTCCAGGGTGCGCAGCTCCAGCGCGGTGATCCGCCAGCCGGCCTTGCGCTCGATGCGGCTGATGATCTCGCCGGTCAGGCCGCGACGGACGGCGTCGGGCTTGAGGAGGACGAGGGTGCGCTGGCTCACGGCGGAACTCCTTGTGCGTCAAGTGGTGCGGGGTGATGAGGTTACCGGGCGTGTCGGGGCGTCCGTCACACAGCGTCAGGCTGGTCGGCCTGGGCGGCGAACCGGGCCTTCACCTCGTCCACCTTCCGCCCGAAATGCACCGACGCCCACCACAGCACCGCGAACACCACACCGAGGAAGAACATCGTCGGGACGACGAAGCCGGAGGCGACCAGGGCGACCTGCAGCACCCAGCCGAGCGCCACGCCGCCGGGCCGGGTGATCGTCCCGCACAGGGCCACGCTCAGGAACATGGCGATGCCGCACACGGTCCACACGGTGCCCATGGACAGGTCCGGGTCCTTCATCGCGACCAGTCCGGCGAAGCCGACGATGAAGAACTCGCCGATCAGCGTCGAAGCACAGAGCGTACGCACGGTTTCCTCAGCCCCTTCCCAGAAGCAGTCGGGCCTCGCCGACCGTGATGACGGAACCGGTGACGAGCACACCGCCGCCCGCGAACTCGCCCTCCTCCTCGGCCAGCGTGATCGCGGCCTCCAGGGCGTCGGGCAGCCGGGGCTCGACCTGGACGCGGTCCTCGCCGAACACCTCGACGGCGATCCCCGCCAGTTCGTCGGCGTCCATCGCGCGGTGGCTGGAGTTCTGCGTGACGACGACCTCGGCGAAGACCGGCTCGAACGCCTCGAGCAGCCCGCGCACGTTCTTGTCGCCGCTCGCGCCGACCACGCCGATGAGCCGGCTGAACTGGAACGCCTCCCCGATCGCCTCGGCCGCCGCCTGCGCGCCCGCCGGGTTGTGGGCGGCGTCCAGGACGACGGTCGGCGACCGGCGCACGACCTCGAGCCGGCCCGGTGAGGCGACGGCGGCGAAGGCCTTGCGCACGGTGTCGACGTCGAGCGGTTCGGCGCGCTGGGCGCCGACGCCGAAGAACGCCTCCACCGCGGCGAGCGCCACGGCCGCGTTGTGCGCCTGGTGGGCGCCGTGCAGCGGCAGGTACACCTCGGGGTACTCGCCGCCGAGTCCGCGCAGGGTGACCAGCTGGCCGCCGACGGCGACCTGCCGGGCGACGACGCCGTACTCCAGCCCCTCCCGGGCCACGGTGGCGTCCGCCTCGACGGCCTTCTTCAGCAGCACCTGCGCCGCGTCCACCGGCTGCTGGGCCATGATCACCGTCGCGTCGCGCTTGATGATGCCGGCCTTCTCGCCGGCGATCTCGGCGGGCGTGGTGCCGAGCCGGTCGGTGTGGTCGAGGGAGATGGGCGTCACCACGGCGACGCTCCCGTCGATCACGTTGGTCGCGTCCCAGCTGCCGCCCATGCCGACCTCGACGACCGCCACGTCCACGGGCGCGTCGGCGAAGGCCGCGTACGCCATGCCGGTGAGCACCTCGAAGAAGGACAGCCGGTACTCCTGCTGCGCGTCGACCATCTCGACGTACGGCTTGACGTCCCGGTACGTCTCGATGAACCGCTCGGCGGAGACCGGCGCCCCGTCGAGGCTGATCCGCTCGGTGATCGACTGGACGTGCGGCGAGGTGTACCGGCCGGTGCGCAGCTCGAAGGCGCCGAGCAGGGCCTCGATCATGCGGGCGGTCGAGGTCTTGCCGTTGGTGCCGGTGATGTGGATCGAGGGGTACGAGCGCTGCGGCTCGCCCAGCACGTCCATCAGCGCGGAGATCCGGCTGACCGACGGCTCCAGCTTGGTCTCGCCCCAGCGGGTGGCGAGCTCCGCCTCGACCTCGCGCAGCGCCTTGTCGACCTCGGGGTCCTCGGGGCGGGCGGGCACGTCCGCCTGCGGCGGGCCGCCCTGGGTGCGCAGGGTGCGGCTGCCGGCCTCGATCGCCGCGAGGTCGGGGTCTCGGCGGGTCTCCTCCTCGACGAGTTCCGCGAACTCGTCGAGGGTGCCGTCCGGGTCGGAACCTGCTGATTCTGGGCGCTCGCTCACGGTACCCAGTCTACGGACCCGCCGGGCGGCCCCCGGCAGGCCCCGGGTCCCGCCTCAGCCGAGCCACCTGCGCATCCCCAGCCGGCCCCACAGGACGCTCGCGGCGAAGGACAGCGCGGCGGCCGCCGTCGCCGTCACGGCGAGCGCCACGGGCGCCGCGAACCCGTGCGGCACCTCCTGCGCGACGGGCTCGACCAGCAGCACCACGAACAGCAGATGCACCAGGTACGTCCCGAACGACGCGTCCGACAGCCGCCCCAGCAGCGCCCGCGCCCCCTCCGGCACCCGCACCCCGCCCACCGCGCCGAGCACGGCGAAGGTCAGCGCGGCCACCGCGAGGCTCCCGTACGCGGCGGGGTGCCGCACGGTGAACTGGTACAGGGCGAGGGCGACGAGCGCGACCGCCGCGCCCGCGAGCCACAGCGGGCGCGGGCCGCGCCGCCGGGCGGCCAGCAGGGCGGCGCCCGCCACCGCGTACCCCAGCGAGTACAGCGACACGCTCCAGTCCCACCCGGGCAGCGGCAGCCCGGTGAGGGTCCGCGCGTCCTCGACGACCGCCGGGGCGACGGCGAACGCGGCGAGCAGCAGCAGCGACCGGCGCGGCGTGGCGCGCTGCCCGACAACGAGCACGGCGACGCCGAGGAGCAGCAGGAGCGGTACGTAGGTGTAGAGGTACCAGAGGTGGAAGGCGGCCTCCACGGAGCCGAAGAGAGCCCGCAGCGCCTCCTTGGCGCCACCGTTCGGGGGCGGCCCGGACACGTACTGCCAGAGCAGGTAGACCGCCGTCCACACCGCCATCGGGCGCAGGATCCGGCCGAGCCGGGTGAGGAGCCGGGCGTCGTCGCGCACCGGCGAGCCGACGAGGGCGGCCCAGCCGGCCATCGCGAAGAACGCGGGCACGGCGAACCGGCCGGCCGAGTCGCCGAGGACGCCGGTCGTGCGGTGGCCGGCGTCGATGAACGCGGCGGAGGCGTGCACCAGCACGACGGCGGCGGTGCAGACGACGCGCAGGAGGTCGATGTCGTACCGCCGGTCCCGGCCGGGTCTGCCCTGCGCGGTCGGTTCGGCGGGCAGCGCGGCGACGGGGGTCGCGGTTCGGGGCATCGTGGGGGTGCTCCTGACGGCGTCGGCCTGGTGATGGGCGAAGCCGCAGGCTTTCGCCGGCGGGTTACGCGACACCCACCACGACGTGAACGGCCCCCGGCCGGGGGGAAACCGGTCGGGGGCCGTGAGTCGTCCGCGTCGGCGGTCAGGCGCCGGGCAGGCGGTCCAGCTGGACCTGGATGCGGGTGATGTCCTCCTCCGCCTTGGCCAGCCGCGTGCGGATCTTCTCCACCACGTGGTCCGGGGCCTTCGCCAGGAACGCCTCGTTGCCGAGCTTGGCCGTGGCCTGGGCCTTCTCCTTCTCGGCGGCGGCGAGGTCCTTGGCGAGCCGCTTGCGCTCGGCGGCCACGTCGATCACGCCGGACAGGTCCAGCGCGACCTCGACACCGGCGACCGGCAGGGTCGCCGTCGCGGTGAAGGAGTCGCCCTCCGGCTGCAGGCGCAGCAGCTGGCGGATGGCCGGCTCGTGCGGCGCCAGCGCCGTGCCGTCGAGGGTCAGCCGGGCCGGGACCCGCTGGCCGGGCTGGAGGCCCTGATCCGCGCGGAACCGCCGCACCTCGGTGATGACCGACTGGAGCGTCCCGATCTCCCGCTCGGCGTCGGCGTCCCGGAAGCCGCTGTCCTGCGGCCACTGCGCGATGACGACCGACTCGCCGCCCGTGAGCGTGGTCCACAGCGTCTCGGTGACGAACGGGACCACCGGGTGCAGCAGCTTGAGCGTGACGTCGAGGACCTCGCCGAGGACGCGCTTGCTGACCTCGGCCGGCTCGCCGCCCGCCTGGAACGTCGTCTTGGACAGCTCGACGTACCAGTCGAAGACCTCGTCCCAGGCGAAGTGGAACAGCGCGTCCGACAGCTTGGCGAACTGGAAGTCGTCGTAGTACGCGTCGACTTCGGCGACCACCGAGTTCAGCCGGGACAGGATCCAGCGGTCGGTCGGCGACATCCTCGACGCGTCCGGCAGCGGGCCCTCGACCGTCGCGCCGTTCATCAGCGCGAAGCGCGTGGCGTTCCAGATCTTGTTGGCGAAGTTGCGCGAGCCCTGGACCCAGTCCTCGCCGATCGGCACGTCGACGCCCGGGTTGGCGCCGCGCGCGAGCGTGAAGCGCAGGGCGTCGCTGCCGTACTTGTCCATCCAGTCCAGCGGGTTGACCGCGTTGCCGAAGGACTTCGACATCTTCTTGCCGAACTGGTCGCGGACCATGCCGTGCAGGGCGATGGTGTGGAACGGCGGGGTGCCGTCCATCGCGTACAGGCCGAACATCATCATCCGGGCGACCCAGAAGAAGAGGATGTCGTAGCCGGTGACCAGGACGGAGTTCGGGTAGAACTTCGCGAGCGACTCGGTCTGCTCGGGCCAGCCGAGCGTGGAGAACGGCCACAGGCCGGAGGAGAACCAGGTGTCCAGGACGTCGGTGTCCTGGTGCCAGCCCTCGCCGCCCGGCGGCTCCTCGTCGGGGCCGACGCAGACGACCTCGCCGTTCGGCCCGTACCAGACCGGGATGCGGTGGCCCCACCACAACTGCCGCGAGATGCACCAGTCGTGGAGGTTGTCGACCCAGTCGAAGTACCGCTTCTCCATCTCCTGCGGATGGATCTTGACCTTGCCCTCGCGGACGGCGTCACCGGCGGCCTTCGCCAGCGGGCCGACCTTGACCCACCACTGCATGGACAGCCGCGGCTCGATGGTGGTCTTGCAGCGCGAGCAGTGGCCGACCGAGTGGACGTAGGGCCGCTTCTCGGCGACGATCCGGCCCTCGGCGCGCAGCGCGGCGACGATGGCGGAGCGGGCTTCGAGGCGGTCCAGCCCCTGGAAGGGACCGTGCACGGTGATGACGGCGTGCTCGTCCATCACGGTGAGGGACGGCAGGTTGTGACGCTGCCCGATCTCGAAGTCGTTCGGGTCGTGCGCCGGGGTCACCTTGACGGCGCCCGTGCCGAACTCGGGGTCGACGTGCTCGTCGGCGACGACCGGGATGGAGCGGTCGGTCAGCGGCAGCTTGATCAGCTTGCCGACCAGGTGCCTGTAGCGCTCGTCCTCGGGGTGGACGGCGACGGCCGTGTCGCCGAGCATCGTCTCGGCGCGGGTGGTGGCGACGACGATGGTGTCGTCCCCGTCGCCGTACTTCATGGAGACGAGCTCGCCGTCGTCGTCCTGGTACTCGACCTCGATGTCGGAGATCGCGGTCAGGCACCGCGGGCACCAGTTGATGATGCGCTCGGCGCGGTAGATCAGCTCGTCGTCGTAGAGCCGCTTGAAGATGGTCTGGACGGCCTTCGACAGGCCCTCGTCCATGGTGAAGCGCTCGCGCGACCAGGCGACGCCGTCGCCGAGGCGGCGCATCTGCCCGCTGATCTGCCCGCCGGACTCGCCCTTCCACTGCCAGACCCGCTCGACGAACGCCTCGCGGCCGAGGTCGTGGCGGGACTTGCCCTCCTTGGCGAGCTCCCGCTCGACGACGTTCTGCGTGGCGATGCCGGCGTGGTCCATGCCGGGCTGCCACAGCGTCTCGAAGCCCTGCATCCGCTTGCGGCGGGTCAGGGCGTCGATGAGCGTGTGCTCGAAGGCGTGCCCGAGGTGCAGGCTGCCCGTGACGTTCGGCGGCGGGATGACGACGGTGTAGGGCGGCTTGTCGCTCTTCTCGTCCGCCTCGAAGTAACCCCGCTCTACCCAGCGCTCGTACAGCGGCCCCTCCACGTCGGCCGGCGCGTACTGGGTCGGCAGTTCGGTCGTGGGCGCTGATTGCGGCTGCTGAGTGTTCTCGGTCACGGGGTCAGTTTAGAGGTGTCACCACCCGGTCCCGAAACGCGATTCCTTTGTAACGGTGCGCCCCCCGCTGGTCTGAACGCATGACTCCTGAGTCAGGATGTCAGCGACACACCAGCATCTGGAGGGGAACCCAGTAATGAGCTACAACCAGCCGGGCCCGTACGGCGGGCAGCCCCAGCAGCCCGGACCGTACGGCCAGCCGGGTCCTTACGGCCAGCAGCCGCAGGCTCCGCAGCCCGGCTACGGCTACCCCCAGCAGGCTCCCCCGCCCGGCCAGCCCGGCTACGGCTACCCCCAGCAGCCCGGCCAGCCCGGCGTCCCGCCCCAGCAGCCCCCGTACGGCCAGCAGCCGCCCTACGGCCAGGCCCCGTACGGCATGCCGCCCCAGCCCCCGGCGTCGGGCGGCGGCAAGAAGACCGGCATCATCATCGGCGCGGTGGCCGCCGTGGTGGCGATCGGCGTGGGCGCGTACTTCGTCCTCGGCGGGAGCGGCGGCAGCGGCTCGGACGTCGCCGACGACGGCCCGCACAAGCTGACGACCCCGGCGACCGTGCTCGGCGGCGCGTACAAGAAGGGCGAGGGCTCGGACAGCGGCGGGTTCAACCAGGACGACATCAAGGAAGCCGAGAAGCACGGCGTCAAGAACGCCAAGGACGTCAGCGCGGCCTACCAGTCCGGGGACGAGAGCAACCCGTTCGCCATGAAGATGGTCCAGTTCATGGGTGTCTACGGTGAGATCGACGACCCGGAGAAGGTCGTCGACGCCATGTTCGGGGAGATGAAGAAGGAGGCCTCCGGGGACGAGGAGGCCGAGCTCGTCGGCAGCCCGAAGGGCTTCGAGCCGAGCGCCCTGGACGGCGCCGTCCTGAAGTGCCAGGAGATCAAGAGCAAGAACACCGGCGCCGCGTCGGGCGACCCGGCCTCCGGGCCCTCGGAGATCAGCATGCCGGTGTGCATCTGGGGCGACCACAGCACGCTGGCCGTCGTCATCAACACGGATCTGGCCGACGCCATGGCCGGCAAGCCCGCCGACCTGGAGAAGGCCGCCGAGCTCACCGCCAAGTTCCGCAAGGACGTCCGCGTCAAGATCTGACGCCGGTGGCGGCCGGAGGGGCCCCGGTCGGGCGACCGGGGCCCCTCCGCGTGGTTCGGACGAGGACCCGCGGACCCGCGGCGGCCGGAAGACTTCGCGCGCCTCGGCCGCGTGTGCCTCCCGCGCGCGGACGGCGAGAAGGCCGCGGCAGCAGACGGCCGTGTCGCGGGGTGTCCGGCGTGGCCGCCCCCGCGACACGAAAGGCGCCCGGCGACTTCGCCGGGCGCCTTCTCCGTGTGTGCGGGAGGGCCTACGCCGTCTTCTGCTCGCCCGGGCCCCGGCCGCGCGCGTCGCGCGGGATGAGGGTCGGGTTGACGTTGGACAGGACCACGTCGGCCGTGATGACCACGCGGGCGACGTCCTTGCGGGACGGGACCTCGTACATCACGCCCTGGAGGACTTCCTCCATGATGGCGCGCAGGCCCCGCGCACCGGTCTGGCGGAGGATGGCCTGGTCGGCGATGGCCTCCAGCGCCTCGCGCTCGAAGTCCAGCTCCACGCCGTCGAGTTCGAAGAGGCGCTGGTACTGCTTGACGAGCGCGTTGCGCGGCTCGACGAGGATCTTGAGCAGGGCCTCGCGGTCGAGGTTGTGGACCGAGGTGATGACCGGGAGACGGCCGATGAACTCGGGGATCATGCCGAACTTGACCAGGTCCTCCGGCATGACCTCCTCGAACTGGTCCTTGGACTCCAGCTCCCGCTTGGAGCGGATCTGCGCGCCGAAGCCGATGCCCTTGGCGCCGGCCCGGCCCTCGATGATCTTCTCCAGGCCCGCGAAGGCACCGCCCACGATGAACAGCACGTTCGTCGTGTCGATCTGGATGAACTCCTGGTGCGGGTGCTTGCGGCCGCCCTGCGGCGGCACCGAGGCCGTGGTGCCCTCGAGGATCTTCAGCAGGGCCTGCTGGACGCCCTCGCCGCTGACGTCGCGCGTGATCGACGGGTTTTCACTCTTGCGGGCGACCTTGTCGATCTCGTCGATGTAGATGATCCCGGTCTCGGCCTTCTTGACGTCGTAGTCGGCCGCCTGGATCAGCTTCAGCAGGATGTTCTCGACGTCCTCGCCGACGTACCCCGCCTCCGTGAGCGCCGTCGCGTCGGCGATCGCGAAGGGGACGTTCAGCATGCGGGCCAGGGTCTGGGCCAGCAGCGTCTTGCCGGAGCCCGTGGGGCCCAGCAGGAGGATGTTGGACTTCGCCAGCTCGATGGCGTCCTCGCGGCCCTGGGCGCCGCCGTTCTCGCCGGCCTGGACACGCTTGTAGTGGTTGTACACCGCGACGGAGAGCGCCTTCTTGGCCGCCTCCTGGCCGACCACGTACCCCTCGAGGAACTCGTAGATCTCGCGGGGCTTGGGCAGCTCCTCCCAGCGGACCTCGCTGGTCTCGGCGAGCTCCTCCTCGATGATCTCGTTGCAGAGATCGATGCACTCGTCGCAGATGTACACACCGGGCCCTGCGATGAGCTTCTTGACCTGCTTCTGGCTCTTTCCGCAGAACGAGCACTTGAGCAGATCGCCGCCGTCACCGATGCGTGCCACGGTGTGCTTCCCCTTCGCCTGGGAGACGCCTGGACGTCAACGTCCGACGACTCCTGGTGCTGCCTTATGTCCGACGGTACCTTGCCGAGCCCCCCGTTCGGGCCCCCCTTGGCACGGTTCGCTTTGACGTGAACCGTGCCAAACCGTGCCAAGGGGCGGCAGACGATACAGCCTCCCGAAGACTCCCGCGTCAGCGCAGGCTGGCGTTGTCCATCTTCCGGGTGGTGATGATCTGGTCGATCAGGCCGTACTGGAGCGCGTCCTCGGCCGTGAGGATCTTGTCACGCTCGATGTCCTCGCGGATCTTGTCGATCGGCCGGGTGGAGTGCTTGGCCAGCATCTCCTCCAGCTGCGTCCGCATCCGCAGGATCTCGTTCGCGGCGATCTCCAGGTCGGAGACCTGGCCGCGGCCGGTCTCGCTGTAGGGCTGGTGGATCAGCACGCGCGCGTTGGGCAGCGCCATGCGCTTGCCGGGCGTGCCGGCGGCCAGCAGGACGGCGGCGGCGGAGGCCGCCTGGCCCATGCAGACCGTCTGGATGTCCGGCTTCACGTACTGCATCGTGTCGTAGATCGCGGTGAGCGCCGTGAAGGAGCCGCCGGGGCTGTTGATGTAGACCGAGATGTCCCGGTCGGGGTCCATCGACTCCAGGCACAGCAGCTGCGCCATGACGTCGTTGGCGGAGGCGTCGTCGATCTGGACGCCGAGGAAGATCACGCGCTCCTCGAAGAGCTTCGCGTACGGGTCGTACTCGCGGATGCCCTGGGAGGTGCGCTCGACGAAGCGCGGGATGACGTAGCGGGACTCGGCCGCGGGGCCGGTGTACTCGGCGCGCGTGCGGTCGTACAGGCCGCTGCCGGGGAAGTCGTTCACGGTGTCTCCTGGAAAGGGGCTGAGGCGGTCGGCCGGGGCTGCTGGGGCTGTGCCGGGCCCCTGGCGGGGTCCGGTGGGGTCCACGGGGCCACGAGGGCCCCGTGGGACCGCTCAGGCCCCGGTGCCGCCGCCGCCCGGCATGCCGGCGGCCGTGGGGATCACGTCGTCGATGAGGCCGTACTCCTTGGCCTCGAAGGCGTCGAACCAGCGGTCGCGGTCGGAGTCGCGGGTGATCTGCTCGACCGTCTGGCCGGTGTGCTGGGCCGTGAGCTCGGCCATGCGCTTCTTGGTGTGCAGCAGCCGCTCGGCGTGGATCTTGATGTCCGAGGCCGAGCCGGCCAGGCCGGCGGAGGGCTGGTGGATCAGGATCTCGGCGTTGGGCAGCGCGAAGCGCTTGCCGGGGGTGCCGGCGCTCAGCAGGAACTGACCCATGGAGGCCGCCAGGCCCATGGCGATGGTCACCACGTCGTTCTTGATGAACTGCATGGTGTCGTAGATCGCCATGCCGGCCGTGATGGAACCGCCGGGGCTGTTGATGTACAGGTAGATGTCCTTGTCCGGGTCGGCGGCAAGGAGCAGCAGCTGTGCGGTGATCTTGTTCGCGATGTCGTCGTCGACCGGCTGGCCGAGGAAGATGATCCGCTCGTTGAGCAGCCGGTTGTAGACCTGGTCGCCGAGGCCACCACCGATGGAAGGCTCGCCGGCGGCGGAGGGCATCAGATTCGTCACGTATCCACCTGCTCGTCTTACGACGGCGCCGGGCCGTCTCACGTGTTCTGCCGGGGCTGGGGCCGTCCGGCGGTGCTCGGGGACTCCCCTGCCCTCGTATTCATGGACCCTAACGCGCGGGTCCCTTCGGGGAATCCCGCAGCGGGGGGTGTTCGCCGGGGCGTAGCGCGGTGCGCCCCGCAGGCCGGCCGCCGCCCGTCCGCGCCGCGGTCGCGCCGGTGAGCGGGGCGGCCGCCGGGGGTACGGGGAGCCGGCCGTCCGTGGCGGCCGGATCCCCGTGGCGGCCGGGTACCCCCGGCCGTGCGCGCCCACGCGGCGGATCCGCACGGCGGCACGGGTCCGTGCCCGCGCGACGACGACGGGCCCCGGGCGCAGCGCACCCGGGGCCCGTCGTCCGCACGTCTGAGGTGCCGGGGGGATCAGCCCTCGGTCTTCTCCTCGGCGGGGGCCTCGGCGGCCTCGGCGGCGTCCGTCTCGGCGGCGTCCGTGGCCTCGTCCTCGTCCTCGAGGTCGATGATCTCGCCGTTGGTGTCCTTGACCACGGCCTTCTCGACCACGAGGGCCAGGGCCTTGCCGCGGGCGACCTCACCGACGAGGAGCGGGACCTGGCCCTGCTCGACGACGGCCTGGGCGAACTGGTCGGGGGACATGCCGGAGGAGGCCGCGCGCCGCATGAGGTGCTCGGTGAGCTCCTCCTGGTTGACGTTGAGCTTCTCCTGCTTGACGAGCTCGTCGAGCACGAACTGGGTCTTGATGCCCTTGATCGCGGCCTCGCGGGTCTCGGTCTCGAACTCCTCGGCGGTCTTGCCCTGGATCTCCAGGTACTTGTCGAGGGTGAGGCCCATCTGGCCGAGCTGGTGGTGCTCGAGGTTGTGCCTGCGGGTGTTGATCTCGTCCTCGAGCAGCTTCTCGGGGACCGGGACCTCGACCAGCTCGAGCAGCTTCTCCAGGACGCGCTCCTGGGCCTGCGTGGCCTGGTCGTACTGCTTCATGTTCTCCAGGCGCTTGCGGCTGTCCGCCCTCAGCTCCTCGAGGGTGTCGAACTCGGAGGCGAGCTGCGCGAACTCGTCGTCCAGCTCGGGCAGTTCCCGCTTGGCGACCTGGGTGACCTTGACGGTGACCTCGGCCTCCTTGCCGGCCGCGGAGCCGCCCTTCAGCTCGGAGGTGAAGGTGGCCTCGCCACCGGCCTCCAGGCCCTTGACGGCGTCGTCGATGCCGTCCAGCAGCTCGCCGGAGCCGATGGTGTAGGAGACGCCGTTGGCGATGCCGTCCTCGAGGACCTCGCCCTCGACCTTGGCCTCCAGGTCGATGGTGACGACGTCGCCGTCCTCGGCGGCGCGCTCCACCGGGGAGGTGGAGGCGAAGCGCTCGCGGAGCTGCTCGACCGACTTCTCGACGTCCTCGTCGGTGACCTCGACGGCGTCGACCTCGACCTCGATGCCGGAGTAGTCCGGGATCTCGATGGCGGGGCGGATGTCGACCTCGGCGGTGAAGTTCAGCGTCTCGCCGTCCTTCAGCTCCGTGATGTCGACCTCGGGCTGGCCCAGCGGGCTCAGCTCGGCCTCGTTGACGGCGTCGGTGTAGAACTTCGGGAGAGCGTCGTTGACGGCCTCCTCCAGCACCGCACCACGACCGAACCGCTGGTCGATGACCCGGGCCGGGACCTTGCCCTTGCGGAAGCCCTTCACCGTGACCTGCTGGTTGATCTTCTTGTACGCCGCGTCGAGGCTGTCCTTGAGCTCCTCGAAGGGCACCTCGACAGTGAGCCGAACCCGAGTCGGGTTCAGGGTCTCCACGGCGCTCTTCACGGTTCGGTCTCCTTGTGGCTGACTTCTCGGTTTCCGCCGGGACCAGAACGGTCCGGCTGGTGCGCCGCCCGGAGGACTTCATCAGACGCTGAGAGACACGGGCGTGCAGTTTGATAGTAACGGCAGCGACTACGGCGCCCAAAGGCGATCACCGGGGGTGATCGGGTGACTGGTCGGGGTGGCGGGATTTGAACCCACGGCCTTCCGCTCCCAAAGCGGACGCGCTACCAAGCTGCGCCACACCCCGTCTGGTGCGAGACGTAGGGTACATGCCGCCGGGCGGTCCTCACCCCGCATTTCCCGGGCGCGGTGCGGCTCCGGCGGTGCGGCGGGAACGGGGTGTGCGGCGAGGGGGCACTACCCGCTACGATGCCTGTCAGTGCCGGGGTCCCCCGACCTGCGGCGCGTGCTGTGCGGGCGTAGCTCAATGGTAGAGCCCCAGTCTTCCAAACTGGCTACGCGGGTTCGATTCCCGTCGCCCGCTCCGGACGGATCAGGGCCGGGCGGAGGATTTTCCCTCCGCCCGGCCCTGATCGCTGTGCGGGCCCTCGTCCGGGGTGCCGCCCGCGACCGCGCCGGCGCCTTTCCCGCGAGGACGGGTCACCGCGGCGCCCGGCCCGCCCGCGCCCGGGGCGGGAACGCCGCCCCGGAGCCCCCCTCGGACCGCTGCCGGGGCCGTCGCCCGGAGGTCACGGGTGTCCACCGCGCGGACGGAGCGGGCGCCGCGGGGAGGCGGAAGTCGTCGTCGGCGGCACACCGGCCGCGGACGACCTCGGCGGCGGGGCGGGGCGGGCTAGAACTGGATGGAGTTGATCGTCTCGGCTATCGAGTTCAGGAACCGCTGGATGTCGTCGGCCATGCCGGTCGAGGCGAGGAAGAAGCCGAAGAGGATGGCGACGATCGCCGGCCCGGGCTTGATGGACCCGCCTCTCAGCAGCACCACCAGGATGATCGCCAACAGCAGCACCACGGACAGTGAAATGGCCACAACTGATCACACCCTCGGTCGGTTCCGCTTCCCCGGCCTGGGCGACGCGACCCCGCGCACCCCGCCAGAACCATCGTGCCACCAACCGGGCTCCCCTATGCGGCGGCTGACGCAACGTCCGGCCGGCGGTGGCCGCGATCCCCGCCCGCACCCGCCCCCGCGGACCAACGGCGCGGCGTCGCACGGCAATTCGACGGCCCACCCGCACAGGGAATTCGACTAGATCGTTTCCATCTCCACACAACGCGTTCGCCACTAATTCGAATTGCCGCCGCAGGCGTCCCGACGGGCGCGCGGGCACGGTGGACAAGAGGGGTCAATCAGGGCATCACGCCGGAGTCGCCTGCTGGTCTTATGCGGGATTTAGTCAGGAACAATCATGACAAGCGGGGCCCGTGCGGCGGGCGGTTCCCTTGCCGGAGCGGTGTGTTGGCCGTCACGTCGACGGCGTCGCCCGCTTTCCCGATTCCGGGGCATCCGAGGTGAATAACCAGGAAAGACGTCGGGCGTTTTACGAATAGCCACGGAGAACGCTAGGGTGCCTCAGATGTTCCACGCTGCCTCGTCCCCCGCAAGCGCAGCGAGCTCACCGATCCTCTCCCCGAGTTCCTGCCGGGAGGGCCAGTGACGAACTCGCTGCGACCGTACGGCAACCGCAGAACGCCGCTCCCACCGGCACGGACGCCCGCGTCCGGAGTGCCCGGTCCGCGCACGAAGACACAGCGGAACGACCGGCCGGCCCCCTCCGGCAAGCAGCGCGACGCGTTCTTCGACAACGCCAAGTACCTGGCGATCGTGCTGGTGGCCGTCGGCCACGCCTGGGAGCCCCTCAAGGGCGACAGCCGGATGCTCGAGGCCGCGTACACGGTCGTCTACGCGTTCCACATGCCGGCCTTCATCATCATCTCCGGCTTCTTCTCGCGCAGTTTCGACATGCGTCCCGACCGGCTGCGGCGGCTGATCACCGGCGTCGCCGTCCCCTACGTCGTCTTCGAGACGGCCTACCCCCTCTTCAAGCGGTTCGTCGACGACGACCCGCACCAGGAGATCAGCCTCCTCGACCCCTGGTACCTCACCTGGTTCCTGGTCGCGCTGTTCGTGTGGCGGCTGACCACGCCGATCTGGAACGTGGTGCGCCACCCGCTGCCGCTGGCGCTCGGCATCGCCATGCTGGCCAGCGTCACCCCGGAGATCGGTGACGACCTGGACCTGCAGCGCGTGCTGCAGTTCCTGCCGTACTTCGTGCTCGGTCTGTGCATGCGGCCCGAGCACTTCCACCTGGTGCGCCGCCGCTCGGTGCGGATCGCGTCGGTGCCGGTGTTCGCGGTGGCGCTGGCCGTCGGCTGGTGGGCGGTGCCGCGGATGAACACCGCGTGGTTCTACCACCGCGACGCCGCGCAGGAGCTGGGCGCGCCGTGGTGGGTCGGCCCGGTCATGGTGCTCGCCCTGTTCGGCTGCTCGCTGCTGCTGACCGCCTGCTTCTTCGCCTGGGTGCCGCGCCGCCACATGTGGTTCACCGCGCTCGGCGCGGGCACGCTCTACGGCTACCTGCTGCACGGCTTCGTGGTGAAGGCCGGCGACTACCAGGGCTGGTTCGAGCACTCCCCGCTGCACGGCCCGCTCGGCTGGACCGCCGTGAGCGTCCTCGCGGCCGTCCTGGTGACGCTGCTGTGCACCAAGCCGGTGCAGCGGGTCTTCCGGTGCGTGATGGAGCCGAGGATGGAGTGGGCGTTCAAGCGGGACGCCGCCGAGCTGGCCCGCGAGCGCGAGCGGCGCGAGAAGCGGGAGACCCGCGAGAAGGTGTCCGTCTAGCACTCGCTCCGGTGCCCGCCGGTCCTCCTGGTCCCCTCTACCGCTCGCGGGGTGTCCCCTCACCCCGCCGCTCCCCCGCCACGAGACCGAGGAGTGCGCGCATCCGCGCGTACTTCTCGGTCAGTCGTGTGCGGGTCGCCCCGTCCAGCACGGCGAGGCGCGCCGGGTCGGCGTTGTGGGCCAGGTCCGCCTCCTTCACCAGCAGCGCGCCGGGGGTGGCGAGGATGCGGGCCGCGTACGCCTCGGGCGGCTCCCCGGACCGTCTGGTGACCGCGAGGACGATGTCCTTGGTCCGCCGGGTCAGCGCGGCCTCCTCGAGCCACCGCTCCGACAGCCGGTCGTCCTCGACGGCGTCGTGCAGCCAGGCGGCCGCGATCTGTTCCCCGTCGCCGCCGCGCCGCCGTACGCCCTCGGCGACGGCGCGCAGGTGCTCGGTGTACGGCCGGCCCGCCTTGTCGGTCTGGCCGGCGTGCGCGGCGCGGGCGACGGCCTCGACCTCGGCCGGGGTCATCGGGGTGTGCGGTGTCCGGGTCGTCACGCGCCCAGTGTCCCCCGCCCGGGAGGGGAAGGGGAGGGGCGGGGCGGGAGGCGGCGCCGGGCGCGGGTCAGCGGGACGCGGCGGCCGTGGGGCCCTCGCGGCAGATCAGCAGCAGGGCACGGTCGTCGTTGACGTCCTTGGCCACCGCCTCGATGAGGTGCCAGGCGGCTCCGTGGAAGCCGCCGGCCACGTAGCGGTCGGCCTCGCCGGTGAGCCGGTCGATGCCCTCGACGATGTCCCGGTCGGAGGTCTCCACCAGACCGTCCGTGAACAGCATCAGCACGTCCCCGGGACGCAGCGTGCCCTTCACCGGGTCGAACTGGGCGCCGTCGTACACGCCCAGCAGCGGGCCGTCGGCGGCCTTCTCCTCCCAGCGGCCGGTGCCCGCGCTGAGCTGGAGGCCCGGCGGATGGCCCGCGGAGTACAGCTCGTAGTCACCGGAGTCGAGGTCGAGGACCAGGTGGATGGAGGTGGCGAAGCCCTCCTCCCACTCCTGGCGGAGCAGGTAGCCGTTGGCGGCCGGCAGGAAGCCGTGCGGCGGCAGGCTGCCGAGGAGGCCGCCGAAGGCGCCCGACAGCAGCAGGGCGCGCGAACCGGCGTCCATGCCCTTGCCGGACACGTCCGTCAGCACGACCTCCAGCGTGCGCCCGCCGTTCGTCCGGGCCGCGACCACGAAGTCGCCCGAGAACGACTGCCCGCCCGCCGGGCGCAGCGCCATCTCCCGGTGCCAGCCGTCCGGCAGCTTGGGCAGCTTGCTCTGCACCCGGATGCGTTCGCGCAGGTCGAACAGCATGGTGCCGCCGCGCCGCCAGGGCACGCCCACCCGGCTGCGGAACTGGGCGACGAGCAGCCCGAACAGCCCGCAGGCCGCGACGGTGAGGACCACGCCCGGTGTGACCCGGGCCGCGCCCTCGGTGTAGGGACCGAGCTGCACCGACTCCACGATCAGCGCGGTCGCCGCCGCCGCGTACAGGCCGAGCAGGCTCGCCGGGCGCAGCAGCAGGCCGCCCGCGACGATCGGGACGACCAGCGCGGACGGCGCGCACCACACGGAGTTGGCGAGCGTCCCGGCCGCGATCAGCGGGACGGTCAGGAGCAGTCCGGCGAGCGCGATCCAGTCCGAGCCGTCCCCGCGGAAGTAGTCGACGGCGGCCCGGCGCACGCCGACGCGGGCCCGGTGCCACTGCTTCTTCCACCGGGCCGTGAACGTGTCGGCCTCCGCGCGCCGCTGTCGTCCTGCTGCCATCAGTTCGGGACCCTATCCATCGGACCGGCCGCTCGGCACGGGAGGTCCTGGTTGTCCCCCGTCCGGGGATCGACTTCCCAGTGAACTTCACCGGACGCCGCCGTGTGGCCGCCGGGGAGAAATTCCTTCGCCCGTCCCGCTCCGCCCTGGTAGGCATGGCCCATGGCGAACGAGCGCGCGAGTGGGGCGAACGACGTGACCGACGGCTCGGTGGACTCCGGGGCCGTGCTCCGGACCCTGGAACCGGACGAGTGGGACGAGGCGTACGACACACTGCTCCGTGCCTTCGGCGGGGTCCAGGAGGCGCCCGAGGAGCGGGAGCTGTGGAACGCGCTGACCGAGTTCGGCCGTTTCCTGGGCGCCTGGGACGGCGACGCGTGCGTGGGGACGGCGGGGGCGTTCTCGTTCCGGCTGACCGTGCCCGGGGGCGCGTCCGTGCCGGCCGCGGGCGTCACCATGGTGAGCGTGGCCGCCACGCACCGGCGGCGCGGGGTGCTGACGTCGATGATGCGGCGGCAGCTGGACGACGTGCGGTCCTGGGGCGAGCCGCTGGCGGTGCTCACGGCGTCCGAGCCGGCGATCTACGGCCGGTTCGGGTACGGGGCCGCCTCGTTCCAGGTGAACGCCGAGATGGACACGAGCCGGGTGGGGCTGTCCGTCCCGGCCGGCACCGACGGCGTACGGCTGCGGTACGCGGCGCCCGCCGACGTGCTCGACGCCTGTGAGGCGGTCTACGCCCGGCTGGTGCCGCGGCGGCCGGGGATGCTCGCGCGGCGACCCGGCTGGGAGCGGCTGGGGGTGCTCGACCCGGAGAGCGGCCGGGACGGGGCGTCGCCGCTGCAGTGCGTCGTCGCCGAGCGGGACGGCGAGACGGTCGGGTACGCGCGGTTCCGCGTGAAGCCGGACTGGGGGCCGGCCGGTCCGGACGGCACGGTGGTCCTGAGCGCCCTGGAGGCGCTGGATCCGGCGGCGCACGCGGCGCTGTGGCGGTTCCTGTTCGACATCGACCTGACGTCGACGCTGGTGGCGCGGGGGCGGCCGGTCGACGAGGGCTGGCAGTACATGGTGTCGGACGTCCGGCGGTGCCGGCCGGTCCTGCGGGACGCGCTGTACGTGCGGCTGGTCGACGTCGGGGCGGCGCTGCGGGCGCGGACGTACCAGGCGCCGGTGGACGTGGTGTTCGAGGTGGAGGACGCGTTCTGCCCGTGGAACGCGGGGCGCTGGCGGCTCAGCGGGGACGCCAAGGGGGCGTCCTGCGAGCGCACCGGGGACGCGGCGGACCTCACCGTGTCCGTACGGGAGTTGGGCGCCGCGTATCTCGGCGGGGTGGGCCTGGGGGCGCTGGCCGCGGCCGGCCGGGTGCGCGAGGTGCGGCAGGGGGCGCTGGCGGAGGCGTCCCTGGCGTTCGGCAGCGACGGTGCGGCGCCGTGGTTGCCGCACGGGTTCTGAGAACCGGGCGGTGACCCGGCCTCAGGCGCGCTGGCAGGTGGGGCACCAGAAGAGGTTGCGGGCGGCGAGGCCGGCGGTGCGGATCTCGCCGCCGCAGACGTGGCAGGCCAGGTGGGCCCTGCGGTAGACGTACACCTCGCCGCCGTGGTCGTCGACGCGCGGCGGGCGGCCCATCGCCTCGGGGGTGTGTTCCGGGCGGACGGTGTCGATGCGGTTGTTGCGGACGCCCTCGCGCATGAGCTCGACCAGGTCGGTCCAGATCGCGTCCCACTCGGCCGGGGTGATGTCCCGGCCCGCGCGGTACGGGTCGATCCGGTGCCGGAAGAGGACCTCGGCGCGGTAGACGTTCCCCACTCCGGCGATGACCTTCTGGTCCATGAGGAGGGCGGCGATCGTCGTGCGGCTGCGGCTGATCCTGCGGTGGGCGAGGGCCGGATCCGCGTCCGGGCGCAGGGGGTCGGGGCCCAGGCGGTCGTGTATCGCCCGCTTCTCGGCGTCCGTGATCAGGGCGCAGGTGGTGGGACCGCGCAGGTCGACGTACGACGTGTCGTCGGCGAGGCGGAGCCGGACGGTGTCCGTGGGCGGCGGCGCGGGGGCCGGGCCGAAGGTGACCTTGCCGAAGAGGCCGAGGTGGATGTGGACCCACTCGGTGTGCCCGGGAGCCGGGTCGCGAAAGCCGAGGAAGAGGTGCTTGCCGTGGGCGTCGGTGGTGTGCAGGGGCGTGCGGTCCAGGAGGGCGGCGGCGTCGGCGAACTTGCCCTGGGGGCTGGTGACGCGGAGGGGGGCGCCGGCCGCGAAGGCCGCGGCGTAGTCCTCGGCCAGCCGGTGGATGGTGTGGCCCTCGGGCACGCGCCCCCCTCTTCCGCTCTCTCGCTCTCCCCCGCCGTCCGCTTCGCCCCGGTCCCTACTGCTGGGGGTGGTGGGGCGGGATCGGGGGGAGGTCGCCGGTGGTCTCGTAGCCGACGAGCATGTCGATGCGGCGGACGTGACGCTCGTCACCCGAGAACGGGGTGCCCAGGAAGGTCTCCACGAACTTCGTCGCCTCGTCCTGCGTGTGCATGCGCGCACCCACCGCGACCACGTTGGCGTTGTTGTGCTGACGGCCCAGGGCCGCCGTCTCCTCGCTCCACGCCAGGGCCGCCCGCACGCCCTTGACCTTGTTCGCGGCGATCTGCTCGCCGTTGCCGGAACCGCCGATCACGATGCCGAGGGCGTCGGGGTCGGCGGCGGTCCGCTCCGCGGCGCGCAGGCAGAAGGGCGGGTAGTCGTCCTGGGCGTCGTAGACGTGGGGCCCGCAGTCGACGGGCTCGTGGCCCGCGCTCTTGAGCCACTCGACGAGGTGGTTCTTGAGTTCGTAGCCGGCATGGTCGGAACCGAGGTACACGCGCATGGTCCGAGTGTGACACGTGCGCCGCCGGGCGTCGGCGCCGGGTGCCGCACTCGAAAAGCGTGAGCAAAACCACAGAACCTCAAGGAAACCTCAAGTAACAATCCGGAATCAAAGGTTTCCGAATTCCTTTGCCTCCGTTTCACTGGTCCGACTCGTACACCGCTCGTACGGGACCTGTTCAACCGGCGCAAAGGAAGACCACCCCCATGACTTCGCAGCCGCCCCTGATCAAGGCCGGAAGCGGCCCCGGAGAGCCCGGCGACCCCGGAGCCCCGGCCTCTTCCGGACTCCAGGCCGGACTCAAGAACCGTCATCTGTCGATGATCGCCATCGGCGGTGTCATCGGCGCCGGCCTGTTCGTCGGTTCCAGCTCCGGCATCGCCACCGCGGGGCCCGGCATCCTCCTCTCCTACGCCCTCGTCGGCACGCTCGTGGTGCTGGTGATGCGGATGCTCGGTGAGATGTCCGCGGCCAACCCGACGTCCGGGTCCTTCTCCGCGCACGCCGACCGCGCACTCGGTCCCTGGGCCGGGTTCTCCATCGGCTGGCTGTACTGGTTCTTCTGGGTCGTCGTCCTGGCGGTCGAGGCGACCGCCGGTGCCGCGATCCTCGAAGGGTGGATACCGGCCGTTCCCCAGTGGGGCTGGGCGCTCATCGTGATGGTGGTGCTGACCGCCACCAACCTCGTGTCCGTCGGGTCCTACGGCGAGTTCGAGTTCTGGTTCGCCGGGATCAAGGTCGTCGCCATCGCCGCGTTCATCGTCGTCGGCGGGCTGGCCGTCTTCGGCGTGCTGCCCGGCGTCGACAGCGACCAGGCGGGTCTCGCCAACCTCACCGAGCACGGCGGCTTCCTGCCCAACGGCGCCGGCGCGATCCTCACCGGCATCCTGCTCGTCGTCTTCTCCTTCATGGGCAGCGAGATCGCGACCCTGGCCGCCGGCGAGTCGGAGGACCCGCAGCGGGCCGTCACCAAGGCGACCAACAGCATCATCTGGCGGATCGGCGTCTTCTACCTCGGCTCGATCTTCGTCGTGATCTGCCTGCTGCCGTGGGACAGCAAGTCGATCACCGAGGACGGCTCCTACGTCGCCGCCCTGGACTCCCTCGGCATCGCGCACGCCGGTCAGATCATGAACTTCATCGTGCTGACGTCCGTGCTGTCCTGCCTCAACTCCGGGCTCTACACGGCCTCCCGCATGGCCTTCTCGCTCGGTCAGCGCGGGGACGCGCCGAAGGCGTTCGCCCGGACCACCGACCGGGGCGTGCCGCGGACCGCGATCATCGCGTCGGTCGTGTTCGGCTTCGTCGCCGTCTTCTTCAACTACAAGTTCCCGGACTCGGTCTTCCTCTTCCTGGTCAACTCCTCCGGCGCGGTCGCGCTGTTCGTCTGGCTGGTGATCTGCTTCTCGCAGCTGCGCATGCGGAAGATCATCCAGGCCGAGGCGCCGGAGAAGCTGGTCGTGCGGATGTGGCTGTACCCGTACCTGACCTGGGCGAGCGCGGCGCTGATCGTGTTCGTGCTCGGGTACATGCTGACCGACACCGAGCACAACGGGCGGACCACGGTGCTGCTGTCGCTGCTGGTCGCCGCGGTCGTGCTCGCCATCGCCTTCGTGAAGCAGCGCCTGGCCGGGCGCGGTGAGGGCGGTGCCGCGCGCACCGAGGACCGGGACGAGGTCCCGGCCGGCTGAGGCCGCCCCCGACGACGGGGCCGGGGCCCGCAGGCGCACGCGCCGCGGGCCCCGGCCCCGTCCGCGTCGGAGCACCGGGAAGCCGTTCCCGGCCTCCCCGCACGTCCTCGGCCGTGACCGGGTGCGCCCGGCCAGGGCCGGGCGGCCGCCGTCCGTGGTCGCTCCGTGGCCGCGTCCGTGGCCTCCTGCGCATCCACGTCCCCGGGACGACGCGTCGCCGCAGGAGCCGGGGGGCTTCCTCCGTGCCGGGCGGCGGGGCGGGGGGACGGCCCGGAGCCACACGGAAGAGGCCCGCCGGAGCGCTGTGCGCGTCCGGCGGGCCTCTTCTCACAGGACCAGGTCGGTCACCGCTTGCCGACGAACTTCCAGGCGGTCGGCAGCACTCCCATGGCCAGGGCCGCCTTCAGGGCGTCACCGATGAGGAAGGGGGTGAGGCCGGCCGCGATCGCGGCGGAGGCGGACATGCCGGTGGACAGGGCCAGGTAGGGCACGCCGACGGCGTAGATGACCGCCGAGCCGAGCACCATGGTGCCCGCCGTCCGCCAGACGGAGCGGTCGGCACCGCGGCGGGCCAGGGCGCCCACGGCGGCGGCGGCCAGCAGCATGCCGAGGATGTAGCCGAAGGACGGGGCGATCCCGTGGGAGCCGTTCGCGAACCACGGCACCCCGGCGAGGCCCGCCAGCGCGTACACCGCGAGGGAGGCGAAGCCGCGGCCCGCGCCGAGGGCGGTGCCGACGAGCAGCGCGGCGAAGGTCTGGCCGGTCACCGGCACCGGCGAGCCGGGGACGGGCACGGCGATCTGGGCGGCGAGGCCGGTGAGGGCGGCGCCGCCGAGCACGAGCGCGGCGTCGCGGACGCGGGAGGCCGGAAGCAGGTCGGCGAGGACCAGGCCGGTGCGGGTGGAGGAGGCGGCAGCGGTGCTCATGGGGACTCCGCGGGGTGAGGGCAGTCGGGGACACGGTGACGCTATACCGGCGCCCTCGAACTGATCACCGTCAACGCTCGACAAAGGGTCGAACGCGGACTTGGTGGGCTCCGGACAAAGGGAAGCGGTGACCACCGGTACGGCGTGACACCGGTCACTGAGGTGAGGTGGTTTCGCCTACAGAAGTGCCGGAGGGGCGTCTGTGGGGTCCCGCCAAACGGGCCGTCAGGCCTCACGGGGACCGTCTCGCCCGTCGGTCGCCGTCTGGGCAGCGTGCGGCCGTTTTGCTAGCTTCGAGCGCATGGTCTCCCAGGCCCGGAACCTCACCTCGCGTCGCCACGTCGACCTGCGACGCGTGGGCGCTGCCGCCTGTCGCCTCCGCTGACGAGGCGGGCGGAACGATCCGGCGCGCCTCGATCCCCGTACGCCTCCCGTACGACGGCGCAGTGCCGGACCCGTTCCCGAGGAAGTTCCCCATGCTTCGTACCGCGGCAGCCCCGCTCGTCCCTCCCGTACCGCGCGTCGCCGACAGCGACCGGCGCCGGACCAGTGCCAGTGTGGTGCTGCGGTCCGTGCTGGCGCACGGGCCGGTGGCACGCAGCACCATCGCCCGGCTGACCGGGCTGTCCCCGGCCTCGGTGACCGACCACTGCGCCCGCCTGGCCCGGCTCGGGCTCATCCGGGAGGCCGCGGCGCCCCTGCGTTCGGGAGGTGTCGGGCGGCCGCACGTGCCGGTGGACGTGGACCGGACGCGGCTGGTGGTGGGCGGCGTGCACGTGGCGGTGCCGTACACCACGGTGGCGTTGCTCGACCTGCGCGGGCGGGTGCTGGCCGAGCGGCGGCTGCGGCACGAGGCGACCGAACCGTCACGGGTGCTGGAGCGGGCCGCCGGCGGCCTGGCGGCGCTGCTGGACCGGGCGGCGGACAGCCGGCCGCTGGGCGTGGGCTTCGCGGCCGGCGGCTGGGTGGACCGGGAGGCGGGGACCGTCGTCGAGCACGCGCCGCTCGGCTGGCGCGAGGTGCCGGTGCGCACGGTGCTGCGCGCGCACACCGGGCTGCCGGTCCACGTGGACGGGCACGCGCGGGCGTTGGCCAACGCGGAGCGGCTGTTCGGGCGCGCGGGCGGCGGCCGCAGCGCGCTGCACCTGTTCGTCGGCAACCTGGTCGACGCGGCGTTCGCCACGCACGACGAGGTGCACCACGGCCCCCGCTCCCAGGCCGGGGCCATCGCCCATCTGCCGCTCGCGGGCGGCACCGAGCCCTGCGAGTGCGGCCGTGTCGGCTGCCTCCAGGCCGAGTTGGGCGAACGCACCCTGTGCCGGCGGGCGAGGGAGGCCGGCGTCACCGACGGGACGGATCCGGTGCGGGTGCTCGACGCGGCGGCGGACGGGCACCCGGTGGCCGTGCGGCTGCTGGTGGAACGGGCCCGCAGGGTGGGGCGCGCGGTGGGGCTGCTGACCGACGTGCTCAATCCGGAGAACGTCGTCGTCACGGAGCTGGGCGTCGTCCACCGGCCGGACTGCCTCGCCGCGCTGCGCGCCGAGGTCGGTGACGCACGGGCGGCCACGGTCGCGCCGACGAGTTTCCCGGATTCCGTGCTGGCCGTGGCGGGCGGTTCGGTGGCTCTCGACGTCCTCTACCGGGATCCGCTGGGCGCCTCACCTGAGCTGAATTAATTCAAAAAATCGGAATGTTGACAGGCCTCCTCCGGGGACAGGAACATCCTGGTCATGAGCTGTCGCACCCTCTGTTGCTGACACGTCGACGCGCGAGCACCCGAAGCGTCCACCTCCCTCTGCGTGTTTTCCTCCGCGGCCTTTCCCTGCCCGGAATTCCCCCTCCTTTTCCGCCCTGTGCGTTTCCATGAACTCTGGGAGCAACTCCATGCCCGCACCTCCCGTGTCCGGTACCGGCCGGCGTTCCGGTGTCGACCGGCGCCTCTTCCTCTCCTCCCTGCTCGGCGTCACCGCCGCTGCCGCCGGGCTGAGCGGCTGCGCCGGGGCGAGCGCCGCGGCCGACGAGGCGTCCCTGAAGGAGCCGCCGGCCAGGAAGGTCCCGGCCGGCACGAGCCTGAAGATCTCCTCGTACCAGAACGTCCAGCAGCTGCAGCTGAAGCTCGCCGGCCTCGGCGACCTGCCCTTCGAAGTCAGTGACTGGGTGAACATCGGGGCCGGCCCGGACGTCATCAACGCCTTCCGCGCGAAGTCCCTGGAACTCGCCAACAACGCCGGGATCCCGCCGATCCAGGCGTACTACCAGGGGTTCGACGCGAAGATCGTCGCGATCAACATCACCCGCAAGCCCAACTACCTCTTCGCCACCAGCCCCGGCAGCGACATCCGCGCGGTCGAGGACTTCCGGGGCAGGCGGCTGGCGTTCTCCCAGGGCCAGGCCCAGGGGTCGTGCTGCTGCGCGCGCTGAAGGAGGCTGGGCTGGAGTACGACGACGCCGAGCTGGTCCCGCTGACCAGCAACCAGTTCCTCACCGCCCTGCAGTCGGGCCAGGTCGACATCGCCCCGCTCGGCATCAGCCAGGCGCCGTCCTACCTCGAGCAGTACGCGTCCGAGGGGGCCCGCACCATCCCCACCGACGTGGTGGACCTGCTCAGCCTGCTGTGGGCGCCGACCTCCGTGCTGGCCGACCGGGCGAAGGCCGCCGCCGTCGCCGCGTACATCCCGTACTGGGCCAAGGGCGCGGTGTGGCAGTACGAGCACCCGGACGAGTGGAACGAGGAGTTCTACGTCAAGACCCAGAACCTGACCCCCGCGCAGGCCCGGTCGATCACCGCGCTGGCCAACAAGCCTCTGTTCCCTCCGAGTTGGGACGAGGCGATCGCGTGGGAGCAGGAGACCGCCGACCTGCTGGCGGAGGGCGGCTACGTGAAGGGGTTCGACGTCGGCCCGCTCTTCGACCGGCGCTTCGAGGCCATCGCCGCGCAGGCCGTCCCCGAGGAGTACCGGAGGTGACCGCCGTGACCCCGACCGCCACGACCGCCCCCGCACCGGCCGCCACCGCCGGGGAGGAGCAGCAGGTACGCCGGCGCCGGCGCCTGTCCCCCGGCAGGCGGCTGCCCGCCGGCCGGCTGCTCGGCCCCGTGCTCGTCCTCCTCCTGTGGTCCGCCGCGTCCGCCGCCGGGCGGCTGGACCCCGGTGCGGTCCCCGCCCCCTGGACGGTGGTGGAGACCGGCGCCCGGCTGTGGACGGAGGGCACGCTGCCGGACGACGTCCTCACCTCGCTGCGGCGGGCCGCCTCCGGCTTCACGATCGGACTGACCGTGGGCGTCGTCCTCGCGCTGGTCTCCGGGCTCAGCCGGACCGGCGAGGCGCTGATCGACGGGAGCGTGCAGCTGAACCGGGCGATTCCCACGCTCGGCCTGATCCCGCTGTTCATCCTGTGGCTGGGCATCGGCGAGACGTTCAAGATCGCGATCATCGCCATCGTCGTCTACATCCCGATCTACCTCAACACCCACGCCGCGCTCTCCGGCATCGACCACCGGTTCGTGGAACTGGCCGAGGTGCAGGGACTGTCCCGGTCCGCCTTCATCCGGCAGGTCGTCGTCCCGGGCGCCCTGCCCGGCTTCTTCGTCGGCCTGCGGCTCGGGGTGACCGGCTCCTGGCTGGGCCTGGTCGTCCTCGAGCAGATCAACGCCACCAGCGGACTCGGCTACATGATGTTCCAGGCGCAGAACTACGGCCAGACGGACGTCATCCTCGTCGGCCTCGTCGTCTACGGCGTCTTCGGCCTCACCTCGGACACCCTCGTCCGCCTGATCGAACGGAGGGTGCTGTCATGGCGCCGCACGCTCAGCAGCTGACCCGGCCCGCCGTGCGGCTGCGCGGTCTGACCCGCTCCTTCGGGGGACGCACGGTCCTCGACGGCATCGACCTCGACCTGCCCGCCGGGCAGTTCACGGCCCTGCTCGGGCACAGCGGCTCCGGCAAGAGCACCCTGCTGCGCGCCGTCGCGGGGATCGACCACGGTGTCACCGGCAGCGGGACGCTCACCGCCCCCGAGCGGGTGTCGGTGGTCTTCCAGGACTCCCGGCTGCTGCCCTGGCGCCGCGTCCTGCCCAACGTGCTGCTCGGCCTGGACGGCGGCGACGCCGGGGAGCGGGGCCGTGCCGCCCTCGCCGAGGTCGGCCTCGGCGGCCGCGAGCGCGCCTGGCCGAGCGAGCTGTCCGGCGGCGAGGCGCAGCGCGCCGCCCTGGCCCGCTCCCTGGTGCGGGAACCGGAACTGCTGCTCGCCGACGAGCCGTTCGGGGCGCTGGACGCGCTCACCCGGATCCGGATGCACGGCCTGCTCAGGGAGCTGTGGGAGCGGCACCGGCCCTCCGTCCTGCTCGTCACGCACGACGTGGACGAGGCGATCGTGCTCGCCGACCGCGTCCTCGTCCTCGACCGGGGCCGCATCGGCCTCGACCTCACCATCGACCGGCCGCATCCGCGCTCCTACCGGGACCCGCTCCTCGGGGAGTACCGCGAACGGCTGCTGACCGCCCTCGGCGTCACGGAGGACCACGCATGACCCGCCGCCTGCACCTCAACGCGTTCCTGATGAACACCGGTCATCACGAGGCCTCGTGGCGGCTGCCGGAGAGCGACCCGTACGCGCACGTCGACCTCGGCCACCACGTGCGCCTGGCGCGGACCGCCGAACGCGGCACCTTCGACTCGCTGTTCCTCGCCGACGGCCCCCAGCTGTGGAACAGCGTGGCCCAGCGTCCCGCCGGGACCCTGGAACCGCTCACCCTGCTCACCGCCCTGGCGACGGCCACCGAGCACATCGGGCTGATCGCGACGGCGTCGACGTCGTACAACTCGCCCTACAACCTGGCCCGGAAGTTCGCCTCGCTGGACATCGTCAGCGGCGGCCGGGCCGGCTGGAACATCGTGACCACGGCCGGCGCCGAGGCGGCCCGCAACTTCGGCCTGGACGCCGAGCCCGCGCACGCCGAGCGGTACGCCCGGGCCGCCGAGTTCGTCGAGGTGGCCCGCAAGCTCTGGGACAGCTGGGAGGACGACGCGGTCGTCGCCGACAAGGCGGCCGGGGTCTGGGGCGACGACGCCAGGATCCACCCGCCGCTCCACCGGGGGACGTACTTCCGCGTGGAGGGCGCCCTCGACGTCCCGCGCACGCCGCAGGGTCATCCGCTGCTGGTGCAGGCCGGCTCCTCCGAGGACGGGAAGCGGTTCGCGGCCCGGTACGCGGAGGCGGTGTTCACCGCGCAGCAGACGCTCGCCGGCGCGCAGGCCTTCTACGCCGACCTCAAGGCCCGCACGGCGGCGGCCGGACGCGACCCCGGCCACGTCAAGGTGCTGCCCGGCATCGTGCCCGTGGTCGGCTCCACCGAGGCGGAGGCGCGGCGGCAGGAGCAGGTGCTGGAGGACCACATCGTGCACGAGCACGGGGTGCGCCGGCTGGAGCTCCTGCTGCGCCTGGCGCCCGGCTCGCTGGACCTGGACGCCGAGCTGCTCGCCGACCTGCCGCCGGAGGACGCCATCGAGGGCGCCAGGAGCCGCTACGCGCTCGTGGTGGAGCTGGCCCGGCGCGAGCGGCTCACCGTGCGCCGGCTGATCGGCCGGCTCGGCGGCGGACGCGGTCACCTGACCTTCGCGGGGACGCCCGAGCAGGTCGCGGACACCATCGAGCAGTGGTTCTCCCTCGGCGCCGCCGACGGCTTCAACGTCATGCCGGCCGTCCTGCCGTCCGGCCTCGACACCTTCGTCGACCAGGTCGTCCCGATCCTGCGCGCCCGCGGGCTGTTCCGCACGGAGTACGGACCGCGGCAGACCCTGCGGGAGCGCTACGGCCTCCCGCGCCCCGCCAACCGGCACGCGGCCGCCGTGCCCGCCGCGTCCTCCGCCCCCGTCTGAGGGGAACCCGCGCCGGGGCCGGTCCCCGGACCGCCGGGGACACCGCGCGCACCGGCGTCCGGGTCCCCGGCGACCGGCGTCTTCCGGCCGCCGGACGGCGGGACCGGCGCCGGGTAACCGGAGTGTCACGCTCCGAATGGCGGACGTCCACATGCTGGGCGGCCCCTCCGCGGGGGCGCGGGGGCCGCCCAGACTGGGTGACGTTTTTGTCGTCTCCCGCATTGGACGAGCGCGCCCATGCCCACGACCTCCGTCCAGACGCCCCCGAGGCGGACGGCGTCTCCCTCTCCCACGGCCTGAAGCAGCGCCACCTGTCGATGATCGCCCTCGGCGGCGTGATCGGTGCGGGCCTGTTCGTGGGCTCCGGCGCGGGGATCGCCGCCGCCGGTCCCTCGATCGTCCTCGCCTACGCCCTCTCCGGCCTCCTGGTGATGCTGGTGATGCGGATGCTGGGCGAGATGTCGGCCGCGTACCCCTCGTCGGGTTCCTTCTCGGCGCACGCCGAGCGGGCGATCGGCCCCTGGGCCGGCTTCACCGCCGGCTGGTCGTTCTGGGTGCTGCTGTGCACGGCGGTCGGCCTGGAGGGCATCGGCGCCGCGAAGATCGTCACCGGCTGGCTGCCGGGCACCCCCGAGTGGGCGTGGGTGGCCCTGTTCATGGTCGTGTTCTGCGGGACGAACCTCGCGGCGGTGAAGAACTTCGGCGAGTTCGAGTTCTGGTTCGCGGCCCTGAAGGTCGGCGCGATCACCCTCTTCCTCGTCCTCGGCGCGCTGGCCGTCGCGGGCCTGCTGCCCGGCACGGACTCCCCGGGCGCCTCCCACCTCACCGACTTCCTCCCCAACGGCGGCGAGGGCCTGGTGATCGGCCTGCTCGCGTCCGTCTTCGCTTACGGCGGCCTGGAGACGGTGACCATCGCGGCGGCCGAGTCGGAGGATCCGGTCAAGGGCGTGGCGAGCGCGGTCCGCACGGCGATGTGGCGGATCGCGCTGTTCTACGTCGGCTCGATGGCGGTCATCGTCACCCTGGTGCCGTGGGACTCCCCGGCGGTGGTCGAGGACGGCCCCTACGTCGCCGCCCTGGACCGCCTCGGCATCCCGGGCGCCGGCCAGCTCATGAACGTCGTGGTGCTGGTGGCGCTGCTGTCCGCGATGAACGCCAACATCTACGGCGCCTCGCGCATCGGCTACTCGCTGGTGGAGCGGGGCCAAGGACCGAAGGCCCTCGGCCGGGTCTCGGGCGGGGTGCCGCGGACCGCCGTGCTGGCCTCCTCCGTCTTCGGCTTCCTGTGCGTGCTGCTGAGCTACTGGCGGCCCGACGACGTCTTCTCCTGGCTGCTGAACATGATCGGCGCGGTGATCCTGGTCGTCTGGATCTTCATCGCCGTCTCGCAGCTGCGGCTGCGCCGCCGGCTGGAGCGCGAGGCCCCCGAGAGGCTGGTCGTGCGGATGTGGGCGTTCCCGTGGCTGACGTGGGTGGCGCTGGCCGGCATGGTGGCGGTCTTCGTCCTCATGGCCCGGGAGCCGGACACGCGCGTGCAGCTGTACTCGACGGGCGGGATGACGCTGGTCCTGGCGGCGGTGGGATACGCCTGGCAGCGGGCGCGCGCCCGGAGCTGACCCCTCCTCCGTCGCGGCGACGGCCCTCGCGTGGACACGCGGGGGCCGTTTTGCGTGCGCCGGGCCTGCGCCGGACCTCTTCTGCTGTTAGCGTGCAGTTGCAAGTCAATTGCAATAAGAGGTTCGGAGGGGACCCCGCCATGCCCGTCTACACGCTGCCCGACCTGCCGTACGACTACTCCGCACTCGCCCCCGTGATCAGCCCCGAGATCGTCGAGCTGCACCACGACAAGCACCACGCGGCCTACGTGAAGGGCGCCAACGACACGCTGGAGCAGCTGGCCGAGGCGCGGGAGACGGAGGCGTGGGGCTCGGTCAACGGGCTGGAGAAGAACCTCGCGTTCCACCTCTCCGGGCACATCCTGCACTCGATCTACTGGCAGAACATGACGGGCCCGAAGGAGGGCGGCGGGGAGCCGCTGGCCCAGGACGGCGCGGGCGAGCTGGCGGACGCCATCACGGAGTCGTTCGGCTCCTTCGCCGGCTTCAGGGCGCAGCTGTCCAAGGCCGCCGCGACCACCCAGGGCTCGGGCTGGGGCGTGCTGGCGTACGAGCCGCTGAGCGGGCGGCTGATCGTCGAGCAGGTATACGACCACCAGGGCAACGTCGGCCAGGGCGCGACCCCGATCCTGGTCTTCGACGCCTGGGAGCACGCCTTCTACCTGCAGTACAGGAACCAGAAGGCGGACTTCGTCGAGGCGATGTGGCAGGTCGTGAACTGGCAGGACGTGGCGAGGCGCCACGAGGCCGCCAGGTCCCGCACGAACGTGCTGCTGCTCGCCCCCTGAGCACCCGGAGCGCCCTGAGCTCCCGGACCACCGGAAGCGCCCGGAGCACCCGGAGCGCCGTGAAGCGCCCTGCCCCGTGATCGTCTTCTCACCGTTCACCCGGCAGGCGGAAAATGGGAAGCCCCCGCGAGGACGTGACTCGCGGGGGCTTCCGGTATGCGGCGGTCCGGGGCAGAGTGTCGCAATGGCGACACAGAGGACGATGAAGGACTACTGCTGGACCTGCGGCGCGGACCAGCAGCACCGCCAGCTGAACAAGAAGGAGGAGGACTGGCTGAAGGAACGGCTGGGCCGGGCCGGCGTGGGCGAGTTCTGGCTCTGCGTGAACGTGCTGGACCCGGACACCGGCAAGCAGTGCCGCAACCTGCGCACGGGGTTCAACAAGAAGCCCTTCGCCGAGCCCATCAAGGTCCCCGTCCTGGACTGACCCGTCACAGGTTGCTGAAGTCCGGGCCCTTCGTCCGGGTGCGCTTGATCTCGTAGAAGCCGGGCACGGAGGCCACCGCGAGGGTGCCGTCCCACAGGCGGGCGGCCTCCTCGCCCTTGGGGGCCGGGGTGACGACCGGGCCGAAGAAGGCGATCTGCTCGCCGTCGGCGCCGGGAACCGCGATGACCGGGGTGCCGACGTCCTGGCCGACCTTGTCGATGCCCTCCTGGTGGGAGGCGCGCAGCTCGGCCTCGTACGGGGTGGAGTCCCAGTGCTCCATGAGGGACTCGGGCAGACCGACGTCCTTCAGCGCGGCGGCGACCGTCTCCTTCCCCGGCCCCTCGCCCTGGTTGTGGATGCGGGTGCCGAGCGCGGTGTAGAGGTCGCCGAGCACCTCGGCGCCGTGCTCCTGCCGGGCCGCGATGACCACCCGGACCGGCCCCCAGGCCTTGGTCTCGAGCATGTCGCGGTACTCCTCGGGAAGCTCGTCGAGCTTGTCCTCGTTGAGGACGGCGAGGCTCATCACGTGCCAGCGGACCTCGACGTTCCGCACCTTCTCCACCTCCAGCATCCAGCGGGAGGTCATCCAGGCCCAGGGGCACAGCGGGTCGAACCAGAAGTCGACGGGCGTGGCGGGAGACTTGTCCGACATGTCGCTCCTCATGAGGGAAGGGTTTCTCCGTGGGAACGCCGCGTCTCCTTCCTGCCATTCCCGGCTGCCCCGTGTCAGGTGCGCATGGCAGGATCGGTCCTGATCATTCCTGTCGACGACGCCTGAGGAGTGCCGCCCGTGCCCGGTGAGAATCTGACCCGCGACGAGGCCCGGGAGCGGGCCGCCCTGCTGTCCGTCGACGGGTACGAGGTGTCCCTCGACCTGCGTTCGGCGGTCGGCGAGGCCCACGGTGACGGTCCCCGCACCTTCCGCTCCGTCACCACGATCCGGTTCCGCTGCGCCGAGCCGGGGGCGGGCAGCTTCGCGGACCTGATCGCGCCGAGCGTGACGGCCGTCTCCCTCAACGGGCGGGACCTCGACCCCGGTGAGGTCTTCGACGGCACCCGGATCCTGCTGGAGGACCTGGCCGCCGACAACGAACTCGTCGTCGACGCCCAGTGCGCCTACTCCCGCACCGGCGAGGGCATGCACCGCTTCGTCGACCCCGAGGACGGCGAGGTGTACCTGTACACCCAGTACGAGCCGGCCGACTCCCGCCGGGTCTTCGCGGGCTTCGAGCAGCCCGACCTCAAGGCCCCGTTCCGCTTCGAGGTGCGGGCGCCCGAGGGCTGGACGGTGTGGAGCAACGGCGCGGGCGAACTCACCGACGGCGTCTGGCGGTTTGCGGAGACCAAGCCGATCTCGACGTACATCACGTGCGTGGTGGCGGGCCCGTACCACTACGTGACGGACGCCTACGAGCGGGTCCTCGAGGACGGCACCCGCCTGCGGATCCCGCTCGGCGCGATGTGCCGCAAGGGCCTCGCGCCGCACTTCGACGCCGACGACGTCTTCCTGGTGACCAAGCAGGGCCTGGACTTCTTCCACGACCACTTCGACTACCCGTACCCGTTCGGGAAGTACGACCAGGCGTTCGTGCCCGAGTACAACCTGGGCGCGATGGAGAACCCGGGGATGGTGACCTTCCGCGAGGAGTTCATCTTCCGGGGCAAGGTGACGCGGGCGTCCTACGAGGGCCGCGCCAACGTGATCCTGCACGAGATGGCGCACATGTGGTTCGGCGACCTGGTCACCATGGAGTGGTGGGACGACCTGTGGCTGAAGGAGTCCTTCGCCGACTTCATGGGCGCGTTCTCGCTGGTCGGCGCGACCCGCTTCACCGACGGCTGGATCACCTTCGCCAACCGCCGCAAGGCGTGGGCCTACCGCGCGGACCAGCTGCCCTCCACGCACCCGATCACCGCGGACATCCGCGACCTGCAGGACGCCAAGCTGAACTTCGACGGCATCACCTACGCCAAGGGCGCCTCGGTGCTCAAGCAGCTGGTGGCGTACGTCGGCCAGGACGCGTTCCTGGAGGGCGCCCGGCGCTACTTCAAGCGCCACGCGTACGGCAACACCCGCCTCGGCGACCTGCTGTCGGCGCTGGAGGAGACCAGCGGACGGGACATGACCGCCTGGTCGCGCTCCTGGCTGCAGACGGCCGGCGTCAACTCCCTCACCCCGCAGGTGCTGCTGACCGCCGGCGGCCGGATCGACGAGCTGGCGATCGTGCAGGAGGCCGCCGAGTCGCACCCCGAGCTGCGACCGCACCGGGTGGCGGTGGGCCTGTACCGGCGCACGGACACCGGCGCCCTGGAGCGGTACGCGCGCGCCGAGGCGGACGTCGACGGCGCCCGCACGGTCGTGACGGAACTGACCGGGGCCGAGGCGCCCGAGCTGGTGCTGGTCAACGACGACGACCTGACCTACTGCAAGATCCGCTTCGACGAGACCTCGCTGGCCACGCTGCGCGAGCACCTGGGCGCGCTGACCGACCCCCTCGCGCGCGCCCTGTGCTGGTCGGCGCTGTGGAACCTGACCCGGGACGCGCTGCTGCCCGCGCGGGACTTCATCGACCTGGTGGTGCGGTTCGCCGGGCGCGAGTCGGACATCGGGGTGCTCCAGATGCTGCACGCCTGGGCCGAGTCGGCGCTCGTCCACTACGCGGCGCCCGGGTGGCGGGAGCGGGGCGGTGCGCTGCTCGCCGAGTGCGCGGAGCGCGAGCTGTACGACGCCGAGCCGGGCAGCGAGCACCAGCTGGCGTGGGCGCGCTTCTTCGCCCGGACGGCCGGGGAACCGGCGGGTCTCGGTCTGCTGACGGGTCTGCTGGACGGCACGTCGGCCGTCGAGGGACTGGTGGTCGACCAGGAGCTGCGCTGGGCGTTCCTGGAGCCGCTGGCCGCGCACGGGATCGCGGACGAGAAGGCCCTGGCCGAGGAGCTGGCCCGGGACGACACCGCCTCCGGCAAGCGGCACCAGGTCCGCTGTCTGGCCGCCCGCCCGTCGGCGGAGGTCAAGGCGCAGTGCTGGGCGCAGGTCGTGGAGTCGGACGCGCTGTCCAACGCGCTGGTGGAGGCGACCATCTCGGGCTTCGCCCAGTCCTCGCAGCGGGAGCTGCTCGCGCCGTACGCGCAGAAGTACTTCGCGGCGATCGAGCGGGTGTGGACCGAGCGGTCGATCCAGATCGGCATGGACGTGGTGCGGGGCCTGTTCCCCGCGCTGCAGGACTCGCAGGCGACGCTGGACGCGACGGACGCGTGGCTCGCGGCCCACGAGGACGCGGCCCCGGCGCTGCGCCGGCTGGTCCTGGAGGCCCGGGACGACCTGGCGCGGGCGCTGCGCGGGCAGGCGTGCGACGCTGCGGCGGGCTGAGCCGGCCCCCGGCCCGCCCCTGAGGCCGCACCCGCGACGGGCCCTCCCCGGGGTCTGCCCGTGACGGGCCCGCCCCCGGGACCTCCCCGTGACGGACGCGGCCCCGGGGCGTTTCCGCGACGGGACGCCCGCAGCCGTTGCCGAACCCGGGCACGACGGCCGTGACCCCTGGTCCCCACCTGCACGGACCAGGGGTTTTCGGTACCCGAACACATGTCCTTTAGTACGGCCTTGTCCCCGTTTGTCGACGGACGTGTAACAAGGGTTCAAAGGGGCTCCGGACGCGGGAAATTGCCGGGCATGAACCACAACACCCCGCTCTCCCCCCGCCCCCTGCACCACCTCGCCGACGGCGGCCGCCGCGTGCTGACCACCGCCCAGCTCCGCACGCACGGCGTGTCGGCCGCGCAGGCCACCGAGCAGTGCCGCCCCGGCGGCCCCTGGCAGCAGCTCCTGCCCGGGGTCGTCCTGCTCCACCCCGGCCCGCCGACCGGCGAGGAGCGACTGCACGCGGTGCTGATGTACGCGGCGCGGGAGCGGACCGTGGGCGTCCCCGTCCAGCCCGGCGCGGACGCGCCACCCGCACCGCCCTACGGGGAGGCGATGATCACCGGGCTGGCCGCGCTGGCCCTGCACGGCTTCTCCTGCGCTCCCCCACTGTCCTCGCTGGACACCCTCGACGTCCTGGTCCCGCGCCTGCGCCGGCTGCGCTCGGCGGGGTGCGCCCGCATCGTGCGCGCCCCCGACCTGCCCACGCCGGTGCGGGTCCCGGTCCCCCGGGCCCTCGACCCCGTTCACGCGGAGGACGCCACCGTCCCGGTGGCGCCGGTCACGCGCGCGCTGGCCGACGCGGTGGCGGGCCTGAAGGACGCGGACACGGTGCGCCTGCTGCTGACGGAGGCGGTGCGCGGCGGCCACTGCGAGCCGGCCGCGGTGGTGCGGGAGCTGACCCGGGCGCGGCTGCTGAACCGGCCGCACGTGGTGGACGCGGTGGACTCGCTGCTGGCCGAGGGCCGGGCGATGGCGGAGTCCCGGCTGTACCGGATGGTGCGCGACCACGGCCTGCCGGACCCGGTGTGGAACGTCGACCTGCGCCTGCCGGGCGGTCCCCACCTCGGGGGTCTGGACGCGTACTGGCCGGAGCAGGCGGTGGCGCTGGAACTGGACACCCGGGCGCCGCGCCCGGGCGGGCGGCCCGCCGACGACGCCCAGTGGTCGGAGTACGCCCGCAAGCGCGAGCTCCTGGAGCACCTCGGCATCACGGTCGTCCACATCACTCCGCGGGGGCTCCGGGACGCGATGGAGCAGCAGGCGACGGTGGTCCGCACGGCCCTGATGGCCTCGGCCGACCGCGATCCGGCGGCGTACGTCGTGGTGCTGCCCCGGTAGTGCGGCGCCGCGGCGGCAGCCGGGGGGGGGCGCAGGGGCCGCCGGTGGCCGGCGGCCCCTGCCCCGTGCGCGCGGGCACGGGTGTCAGCCGCCGCAGAACTCGGCGTCGACGACCGCCTCGGTGTCCCCCGACCAGTCTCCGTTGAAGTTGAACGCCAGCCCGCGCCGGCCGTCCTTCGTGACGGCGGCCTCGGACAGCGAGCCGTGGATGCCGCCGCCGTGGCCCCAGACGGTCACGCCGCAGCTCAGCGTGGTGCTCGCCAGGCCCAGCCCGTAGGCGTGGGTGGCGTCCGTGGGCACCGTGGTGGTCATCTCCTCCAGCTGCTCCGCGGGGAGCAGCCGGCCCGTCAGCAGGGCCCGGTAGAAGCGGTCGAGGTCCTTGGAGTCGGAGATCATCTCGCCCGCCGAGTGGGCGAGGGAGGGGTTGAGGCGCGTGACGTCGTACGTGGGGCCCGTCGCGGTCCGCGCCAGCTTGGAGTAGGCGCGGCTGCTGGGGCCGGGCACGAGGACGCGGGTGCCGGGCACCGAGGTGGCGGTCAGGCGCAGGGGGTCGATGATGCGCCGGCGGACCTCCTGGCCGTAGGGGCGGCCGGTGGCCTTCTCGATCACCATGCCGGCCAGGACGTAGTTGGTGTTGGAGTAGTTCCAGGAGGTGCCGGGCTCGAAGTACGGCTCGTGGGCCAGGGCGATCCGCACCAGCCGCTCCGGGGTCAGGGTGTCGTAGCGGTGCTCGAGGAAGCCGTCCCTCAGGAAGTACGTGCGGCCGAAGTCCTCGTCCTCCGTGTAGCTGAAGACGCCGCTGGTGTGGTTCAGCAGCTGCCTCAGGGTGATCCGGGTGCCGTCGTGGCCGTTGCCGGTGATCAGGCCGGGCAGCCAGGTGTCGACGGTGTCGTCCAGGGACAGCCTGCCCTCCGCCTCCAGTTGCAGCAGCACTGTCGCCACGAAGGTCTTGGTGATGCTGCCGACCCGGTAGCGGTCGCGCGGGGAGCGCTCCCGCTGCGTGCGCAGGTCGCCCACTCCGGCGGTCGCCGACCAGGTGCCCCGCCCGTCCCGCGCCGTCGCCGTCACCCCGGGCACGCCGGCGGCGACCGCGGCCTCCATCGCCCGGCGGGTCGCCCGGTGGTCGCCGGTGCCGGTGGCGCCGGCGGTGGTGTTCCCCGTTCCGGCTCCGGGTCCCGCGGGCGCCGCCGCGGCGGGGGCCGCCAGGGCCGCCGAGAGGACCACCGCCACCGCCGCCGTCGCCACCGCCGCCGTCCGTGTGCGCATCCGCATGATCGTGTCTCCCCTGCTCGTCGGGCGTGGTCGCGGGGAGGGACCGCACGGGGGCCGGCGGGGTTGCCGCCGGCCGCCGCGGTTGGCCCGGTTTCAGCCCTTCCTCAGCAGCAGCTCCGTGTTGCGGTCCTCGGGGTCGCCGGCCAGGTCCGTACGGGCCCCGGGGGCGTTGAGGGAGAGCTCGCGGTAGAGGGAGGCGAGTCCGGTCCGGGAGAGGTCGGTGAAGTCGGTGCGGGAGGGGGCGGCGGACTCGACGAGGGTGGTGAAGAGGGAGAGCGTGCCGTCGTTGTTGTCCACCAGTTCGACGACCCGGGCCAGTTGCGGGAAGTCGACGTGGGAGGCGGTGGATATCTCCCAGAAGGAGCCGCCGGGCCCGGTGTGCGGGGTGACGGCGTTGCGGTGGATGTGGCCGTTGACCCAGGCCACCACGTTGCGGTGGCGGCCGAGGAGGGCGGCGACCTCCTCGCCGGTGTGGCGCCGTTCGCCGGGGCGGGCGGGGTCGGGATGGGTGTTGGTCATCGTCGTGCTGGTGTGGTGACTGAAGACGATCGCGTAGGAGTCCTCGTGGGTCCGCAGCGTGCGCTCCAGCCAGCGCAGCTGGGCCGTGCCGAGGGAGCCCGCGTAGTGGCCGCCCGGGTCGGTGGTGTCGAGGCTGACGCCGATGACGCCGTCGGCGATGCGGAAGGCGTAGTACTGGGTGCCCTCGTCGAGGTTGGCGGCGGAGTAGCCGTGGCCCACCGGGCCGAGGCCCCGGAAGCGGGGGTCCAGGTGGGCCCGGAGGTAGTCGGCGGGGGTGAACGTGGCCCGCTTCTCGTCGGGGGTGACCGGGCGCATGGCGCGGGAGTGGGCCCGCAGGAACTCGCCGTAGCGCACGCCCCGGGGATCGGTGGCCTTCTTGATGGCCTGCTGGAGCCGGTGCGCCTCGGCCGCCGGCACGTCCATCAGCTTCCTCCCGCCGACCGCCAGGTCGGTGAGGCGGGAGTCGCCGTGGGAGGCGTAGCAGCCGAGCGGCATCGAGTCGTGGTTGCCGACGGTGGAGTACCAGGGCAGGTTGAGGCCGGGGCTGTCGACCTGGCGGACGGCCGCCTCGAGGAAGCCGTCCAGGCGCGGGAAGCCGAGCTGCTTGTCGGTGTCGCGGACGGCGGTGTCGGGCTGCCAGTACTGCTTCAGGCCGCTGTTCTGGACGCCCTCGTAGTGGCGCGGGTCCCCGGTGTTGGGGGTGACGCGGCCCCCGCTCATCACCGTCAGGAACCACTCCAGTTCGGAGCGGGCGTTGTTGTCGGTGTTGTCGCCGGTGGTCATCGCGAAGTGCAGCGGGGAGCCGGTGGCGGGGGCGCCGCGCAGCGCGTTGACCCGCTCCACCAGGGAGATCGCCCCGTGCACGGTCAGCGCCTCCTGGGGCCGCCAGGCGTGCGGGTCGGCCGAGCGCAGGTACTCCAGCCGCAGCGGGTGCTGGGCGTCGATGATGTGCAGGTCGGTGAGTTGCACGAACGCGGTGAGCGCCGTGCGGCGGTCGGCGCGGCCGGAGCGGGGCCCGGCGAGCTCACCGCGCACCACCCGCCCCCAGCCCGGCCCGTCCCCGAGGCGGCGGTAGCCTCCGGCGCCGCGCGGGACGGCCGTGCCGGCGAGGGTGGTGCCGCGCGTGTAGGGGGCGAGCGGGGCGGCCGGCGCCTGCCGCGAGGAGGCGAGCACGGCCTCCCCGGCGCCGGTGCCGGAGGTCGCGGCGGCGGCCCGGCCGTCCCCGGGCCGCAGGGCGTAGCCGGCGCCGGCGGAGAGGGCCACCGCTCCGGTGGCGGCGAGGAGGGAGCGGCGGTGGAGTCCAGTGGGGCCGGCGACTGGGCGTAGGCGCGGCATGCGCGTGTCTCCCCGGGTGCGAACGCGTCGACAGTGGTCGCGGCGCGCCCGTCGGGCGGGCGCACCGCTCGTACTGGATGCTTGGCACCGGGAGTGACCTGTGTGTGAACGAGGCGGCAACGCGCAACGCCGATCGCCGTACGTGGATCTTCGACCACCCCGCGTGTCCCCGGCCGCTCCCGTGCCGGTCCGGAGGCGGTCGCTCTGCGTTCATCTCGCGGGGTAGGGGGTCATCCCTCCGCGAGCTCCACCCGCCCCGCCGCGGGCCGCTCCCGCCACAGGCGCAGCGCGATGTCGACCATGCGGACCCGGACCAGCCCCGGGACGGCGTCCAGGGGCTGCCAGGCGGCCAGGTCGGTGGAGCCGCCGACCTCGTTGCGCAGCTCCCCGCCGGTGATCCGGCCCTCGTAGACCAGCCGTACGCCGTGGTGGTCGACGGCGCGCCCGAGGCGGGCGGGGAAGGCGCGGCGGGTGGAGTCGACGCCGAGCAGTCCGGTGACCTCGATGCGGTACCCGGTCTCCTCCTCGACCTCCCGCCGCACGGTGTCGTAGGGATCCTCGCCGTGCTCCATGCCCCCGCCCGGCAGCACCCACTCGGGGATGCCTCCGGGGCCCGGTGACCGGGCGAGCAGGAGCTGTCCGTCGCGCACCACCACGGCGTAGGCCGCCACCCTCAACTTCTTCCTCACGCGGGGACGTTAACCCGGTGGCGACGGATTGGCAGGCGAGTAGGCGGGGGCGGACCAGCGCAGCGGCACGGCGCGCGGGGTGTCCAGGACCTGCGTGACGGTGAAGCGGACCCGGCGCTCCCCGTCGGGCGCGAACTCGGTGCGCGCCTCGCCGGTGAGCCGGAGGGCCGCCCCCGTCGTCCAGTCCAGGAAGAGCAGGCCCGCCCGCGGGTCCGCGGCCAGGTTGCCGAGCGTCAGGAACATGGCGTTGCCCGGGTAGTCGCGCCAGGTCAGCTCGGTCGGTGAGGGGGCGCGGACGAAGCCGGGGTTGCCGCCCCGGTGGCTGGCGTCGGCGCCGTCCTCGTGGACGGTGGCGATGAAGAAGGTGTCGGCCGCCTCCACGAACGCCCGCTGGTCGTCCGTCAGTGCGCGCCCGCGCCGGGGGGCGCCCGGCTCACGGCCGGCGACCACCTCGTAGGAGTCCCGTTTCTGCAGGTACTTGGGGCAGTTGGCGAACACCCGGTCCGCCTCGACGGCGAAGCCCCGGGAGGTCGGGCGGAGCCGGCCGTCCAGACGCATGCGGCGGCGGGTGCGCGGGTCCAGGGCGAGGGTGCCGACGGCGGTCCCCTCGGTGGCGAGTGCCGTCGCCAGCGGGTCGTCCGGGTGCGGTCCGCCGGTGACCGACATCCGCCGCGGGCCCGTGGCCCGCACGAAGCCGGGGGTCCCGGTGAGCGGGGAGGCCCAGACCCCGCCGGTCTCCGGGGCGGCGGCGCCGACCACCAGCAGCGGCTGGAGCTCCAGGAAGGCCGCCGCGACCGGTTTGATGCCGTGCCCGATGGACCGCCCGACGTGGTCGGCGCTCCCGCGCACGCCCACGCGGTCCTGCACGGCGCGCGACCCCGCGTGGTACACCTCCGTGGTCGTCTCCACGGCTAGAAGAAACCGCAGGTCGGGACGGAGCCGTAGGGCGCCGGGGCGCCTTCGGCGCCGGTCGGCGCCGAGATCTCCAGGCGAATTCCGTCCGGGTCGTGGAAGAAGATGCCGCCGGACGCCGCGCCCTCGGCGTGGGCGACCACGCCCTCGTGGGCGAAGTCGGTGCCGTGGGCCCGCAGGGCCTCCTCGTACTCCCTGACCCGTTCGATCGAGTCCACCTCGAAGGCGAGGTGGTGCAGTCCGGCACGGGTGCCGTCGTACGGGCTCCGCGCCTGCTGCCAGAGCGCGAGCACGAGCCTCTCGCCGTCGCCCAGGAGCGCGAAGCGCCGGCCGTCCTCCTTGCCCTCGCCGATCGTGACGAAGCCGAGGACGTCGCGGTAGAAGGCGAGCGAGCGGTCGAGGTCGGTGACGTTCAGGCCGGTGTGGCCGGTGCGCAGGGTCATGGGTGTCCCTTCGTCGGGCCCCGCGGAAGGAGCGGGGCTAACCGTTGAAATGGACTTTAGAGGTTAGAGATGGCGCGCGTCAACCGGTCACGTACCCTTGACCGGTTAGTACGGAAGGGAGCCCCCATGTCCGACCCGGACCACGTCGACCCGCGCCCGCTCACCGGGGAGCCGCTCGCGCTCGACCTGCTCAACACGCGCTGGGTGAGCGACGGGGCCCCGCAGGACCTGCTCACCGGCACCGACGGGCTCGCGGTGTGGCTGCGCGCCAACGAGCTGGACGGGCGCTTCGCCGCGGACGCGGCGACCCTGCGCCACGTCCTGCAGGCCCGGGACGCCCTGAAGGAGGCGGTGGACGGGGAGCCGGAGCGGGGCGCGCGGGCCGTCGACGCCGTCCTCGCGCACGGGCGGATCCGGGCCACGCTCACCGCGGACGGACCGGGCGAGCGGCCCGAGTTCGACGACGCCTCCTGGGGGCCGGCCTGGCTCGCCGCCCGCGACTACCTCCGGCTGCTCGCCCTCGCGCCCGACCGGATCCGCGGCTGCGCCCACGAGGCGTGCGTCCTGCACTTCTTCGACACCTCGCGCAACGGCACGCGCCGCTGGTGCTCCATGGCGGCCTGCGGCAACCGCGCGAAGGCCTCGCGCCACTACGCGCGCACGAAGGACGCCTGACGGGCGGACCGCCCGCCACCCCGGCGCCGCCCTGGGCGACTTGCCCCCTTCGGGGGGTCATCTCCCCAAAAGGGCATCGGGGGTTTTCCCCATGCATCCATTTCGATTCGGTCAACCTTCCCCAAACACCAGTCCCTTGCGTAAGGCTCGGCGCTCGTCCGGGATCGCGTTCCGGACCGTAGCGGCCAGGGCCGATCGGTTCCGGTCGCTCCACGATCGTTCCTTACCTCCAAGGGATGCCGATGACCCACACCCCCCAGCGCGACCCGATATCGGGTACGAGACGCGTGGCCCGCATCGCCGTGGCCGCCGGTCTCGTCGCCGCGCTCTCCGCGGCCGGGCCGATACCCCTGGCCCTCGCCGCCGACGCGCCGTCCGCCGCGCCCGTCGACGGTGACGTCAAGTCCGCGCACCGGAAGCTCGGTCCGGACGACGCCGACCTGCTCGCCGAGGCCAAGGCCGACGGCGCCAAGCACGTCACGATGATGATCGCCACCGCGCCCGGGAAGACCGAGCAGGTCGCCGGGCAGCTGGACGCGGTCAAGGGCGGTTCGGTCGGCCGGACGCACGACGAGCTCGGCTACGTCCGCGCCACCGTCCCCACCGCCAAGGCGGACTCGGCCATCGCCGCCGCCGCCGCGCTCTCCTCCGTGCACGGCATCGACCTGCGCGAGGAGATCCCGCTGGACGACCCGACGCCGGGCGCGGACACCGCGAAGCGGGCGGGGAGCGAGGGCACCGCCGCCTACCCTGCCCCCGGGAAGCGGACCCCCGCGGAGAACCCGTACAACCCGTCCTTCGAGACCGGCGCCGTCGAGTTCGTCGAGGACAACCCGAAGGCGGACGGCCGCGGCGTCACCATCGGCATCCTCGACTCGGGCGTGGACCTCGGCCACCCGGCGCTGCAGAGGACCACCACCGGCGAGCGCAAGATCGTCGACTGGGTGACGGCGACCGACCCGATCGTGGACAGCGACCGGACCTGGCGCCCGATGGTCTCCTCCGTCTCCGGTCCCGCCTTCACCTACAACGGCAGGACCTGGCGGGCCCCGGCGGGCGACTACCGGATCAGCACCTTCCTGGAGTCCTACACCGCCGGCGGCGACGCGGCCGGTGACGCCAACCGCGACGGCGACACCACCGACTCCTGGGGCGTGCTCTACGACGCGGCGGCCGGCACGGTCCGCGTCGACCTGAACAACAACCAGGACTTCGGCGACGACACCCCGATGAAGCCGTACAAGGACGGCTTCCAGATCGGGTACTTCGGCACCGACGACCCGGCCACCGACGTCGCCGAGCGCCAGCCGTTCGTCGTGGAGATCCGCGAGGACGTCCCGATGGACCCCTACGGCGGCGACTGGGCCGGCAAGACGGCCGACTTCGTCAACATCGGCGTCATCGAGGGCTCGCACGGCTCGCACGTCGCCGGCATCACCGCCGCCCACGGCCTGTTCGGCGGGAAGATGAACGGCGCCGCCCCCGGCGCGAAGATCGTCTCCTCCCGCGCCTGCACCTGGACCGGCGGCTGCACCAACGTCGCGCTCACCGAGGGCATGATCGACCTCGTCGCCAACCGCGGCGTCGACATCGTCAACATGTCCATCGGCGGTCTGCCGGCGCTGAACGACGGCAACAACGCCCGCGCCGAGCTCTACACCCGCCTGATCGACACCTACGGCGTCCAGCTGGTGATCTCCGCGGGCAACTCCGGCCCCGGCGCCAACACCATCGGCGACCCGGCGCTGGCCGACAAGGTCATCTCGGTCGGCGCGTCCGTCTCCAAGGAGACCTGGGCCGCCAACTACGGCTCCGTGGTGGAGAAGGACTACGCCATGATGCCGTTCTCCTCGCGCGGTCCGCGCGAGGACGGCGGCTTCGCGCCGACGCTGGTCGCGCCCGGCGCCGCGATCAACACCATCCAGACCTGGATCCCGGGCGCCCCGGTCGCCGAGGCGGGCTACGCCCTCCCGGCCGGTTACGGCATGCTCCAGGGCACCTCGATGGCCTCCCCGCAGGCCGCCGGCGCCGCCGCGCTGCTGCTGTCGGCCGCGAAGCAGAGGGGCATCGACCTCCCGCCCGCGACGCTGCGCACCGCCCTCACCTCCACCGCCGAGCACATCGGCGGCGTGCAGGCCTACGAGGAGGGCGCCGGCCTCATCGACATCGAGGACGCCTGGGACGAGATCCGCGACGGCGCCACCGCGCACACGTACACGGTGAAGGCGCCGGTCGACACCGCGATCGACCAGTTCCTGAAGACGCCCGGCTTCGGCACCGGCCTCTACGACCGCGAGGGCGGCCTGAAGGCCGGCCAGAAGAAGACGTACGACGTCACGATCACCCGTACGTCCGGTCCCGACCGCGCGGTCCGGCACGAGCTCGACATCGAGAACAACGCCGGCCGCACCTTCCGCATCGTCGGCGACGACGACGTCTCGCTGCCGCTGAACAAGCCGGTCACCGTCAAGGTCCAGGCCGCGCCCGGCTCGGCCGGCATCAAGAGCGCGATCCTCGAGGTCGACGACCCGCGCACCGAGGGCGTGGACCGGCAGGTCCTGAGCACCGTGGTCGTCTCCGCCCCGCTGAAGCACACCTTCTCCGCCTCGGGGTCGGTGCAGCGCAACAGCCACACCTCCTACTTCGTCACCGTGCCCGAGGGCGCGAAGACGCTGGAGGTGGCGATGAGCGGGCTGAAGGACAAGAGCCAGACCCGGTTCGTCTCCATCCACCCGTACGGCGTCCCGGCCGACCCGACGTCGACGGTCAACTGCTACCCGAACTACAACAACCCCGCCAACACCTGCCGCCCCGACCTGCGCGCGTACGACAACCCGCAGCCGGGCGTCTGGGAGATCGAGGTCGAGTCGCGCCGCACCTCGCCGCTGCTCGACAACCCGTACAAGCTCGACGTCGCCGTCCTCGGCGCGGCCTTCGACCCGGAGACCGTGACCGTGCCCGAGGCGAAGGTCGGCACCCCGGCCACCGCCTCCTGGAAGGTGACGAACCGGTTCGCCGCCCTGGACGGCAAGCTGGTGGGCGGCCCGCTCGGCTCGGCCAAGACCGACCGGCCGGCGATCGCGACGGGTGAGACGCACACCACCACGGTGGAGGTGCCCGAGGGCGCCGAGTCGCTCGACGTGGCCATCGGCAACGTCTCCGACGCCTCCGCCGACCTGGACCTGACGGTCTACGACCAGGACGGCAACCAGGTCGCCCAGGCCGCCGACGGCGACTCGGAGGAGTCGGTCTCCCTCGCCTCCCCGGCCGCCGGCACGTACACGGTGGAGGTCGTGGGCTACTCCGTCCCGGCCGGTTCCACGGACTACGACTACCGGGACGTGTTCTTCGCCGCCTCCCTCGGCGAGGTCACCGTCGACGGCTCCGCGCCGGTGAAGCTCGGCACGGGCGACTCGGCCACCGTCTCCGGCCGGGTCACCGCCGCCGCGGCGGCTCCCGAGGGCCGTGCGTTCTTCGGGCGGGTCCAGCTGGTCAACGCGCGCGGCACGGTCGCGGGCGTCGGCAGCGTGGCGATCGAGAAGGTCGTTCCGTAAGGAGCGGCCGGCACGAGGGGGCGGGCGTCCGTACGGGCGCCCGCCCCCTCCGCCGTTCGCCGCCGTCGGCCGCCGCCGCTCAGCCGCAGGTCAGGGTGCGCGACTCGGGGAGCGCGGCGGTGATCCGGGACCGCTCGGGGGCGATGTCCTCCTCCCCGACGATCACCGTGTCCGGGCGGTCGCCCTCGAGGGGCAGGCCGACCATCACCCGGTCGCCCTCGCCCAGGCGGGGCTGTCCGGCCGGGTCCAGCACGAAGGCGACCCGGCGGTCGTCCTGCGTGCCCTTGTAGGCGCGGGACACCCGGAGCGTGATCCGTTCCCGGCCGGCGCCCGGCACCGGCTCCACCGCCAGGACGACGCCCTCGGCGACGAGGCGGGTGCAGGCGAGGTGGCCGGGGCTGCCGAACGCGGCACCGTCCGCCCGTTCGCCGGCCGCGGCGTCCGACGCCGCCTTGCTGTCCGCCGCGCCGGACGCTCCCCCGCCCTGCGCCACGAGCCAGCCGCCCATGCCCACGACCAGGGTGGCGGCGGCCGCCGCGGCGAGCGCGCCGAGGGCCGTCCGCAGGGGGCGGCGGGCGCGGTGCGGACCACGAGGACCGCGCGGGCCGCCGGGAGGCGCGGAGCGGGACCGCAGCGGCGGGCGGCCGGCCGCCGCACCGCTCCCGGGGTCCGCGCCCTCCGGGGAGCGTCCCTCCGTCCCCGTCGGGGCCGCCGGGGCGGCGTCCCCGGCCCCGGCGGGGGCGTCCCCGGCCGGGGCGGCGAGCGCGTCCCCGATCAGCGCCAGCCGCTCCCGCAGCACCTCCAGGTCGGCGACGGCGGCACCGTGCGCGGCCAGGAACGCCGGGTCCCGCCGGGCCCGCGCGGGCGGCGGCTCGTCGAGGAGGGCGGCCATCAGGGCGTCCATGCCGTCGTACTCGGGTTCCCGGTCGTCGTCGTGGGCGGCCACGTCACACCACCTCGTCCTCGTGCAGGCGGACGCGCAGGGCCCGTACCGCCGTGTGCAGCCTGCTCTTGACCGTGCCCTCCGGAACGCCGAGCTGCTCGGCTATGGAGCGCACCGGCAGATCGGCGTAGAAGCGCAGCACGACGACCTGGCGCTGGGCGTCGGGCAGCTCGTCCAGGCCGCGGGCGACGGCGAGGGAGAGCAGGCTGGTCTCCTCACCGGAGGGGGACTCCGCCGGGCGCAGCGAGGCGAGGCGCTCGCCCAGCCGCTCCTGGCGGCGCTTGGCCCGGTGCCAGTCCATGGCGAGGTTGGAGGCGACCACCGCCGCCCACGCCGAGACGTCCCGCGGCGCCTCACGGCCGCTCGCGGCGCGTTCCAGCAGCCGCAGGCGGACCTGCTGCACCCCGTCCGGCAGGTCCGCCTGCGGTACGCCGCCCAGTGCGAGCACCGCCCGCACCCGGCGCTCCTGCGCCGCGTCCAGCGGGTCGTCGTCGGCGACGTACGCCCCCCGGCCGCGCCGGGTCCTTCCGCGCAGCACCCGCCACCCCCTCACGCTGTTTCCCCTACGACGCCGCTGCCGCCCGGAACGTTCACCCGGGTTCCGCGGAGTCCGCCGAGGCGTATGTCACATCGTCGTGTGACCGGGGGCGGGCCGGGCAGGTGACCTTGCGGTCCACGACCCCCGGAGACTGAATTCCTGCAGTTCAGGGGGGTGAAGGCCGAAGGTCCGCAACCGGCGGTCGCTCCCGGTCCGTCCCACTTCGCGGGCGGAGCCGGCAAAGAATTGGACAGGCGGGCCGTGGTCGGCCGCATGATGGAAGAGCCTCCGCCAGGCAATCGGACACGTATCAGGACGCAGTAGGGAGTCGCCGTGAGGGTCGGAATCGTCGGAGCCACCGGTCAGGTGGGCACGGTCATGCGCAGGATCCTCAAGGAGCGGAACTTCCCGGTCACCGAGCTGCGCCTGTTCGCCTCGGCCCGCTCGGCGGGCACGGAGCTGGACGGCGTGACGGTGGAGGACGCGTCCACCGCCGACTACACCGGCCTGGACATCGTGCTGTTCTCCGCGGGCGGCGCCACCTCCCGGGCGCTGGCCGAGAAGGTCGCCGCGCAGGGCGCGGTCGTGATCGACAACTCCTCCGCCTGGCGCAAGGACCCCGAGGTCCCCCTCGTCGTCTCCGAGGTGAACCCGCACGCGATCGCGAACCGCCCCAAGGGCATCATCGCCAACCCGAACTGCACGACGATGGCCGCGATGCCGGTCCTGCGCCCGCTGCACGCGGAGGCGGGCCTGGAGGCCCTGGTCGTCGCCACGTACCAGGCGGTGTCGGGCTCCGGCCTCGCGGGCGTCGCGGAGCTGCACGGCCAGACCCAGAAGGTCGTCGCCGACGCCGACAAGCTCACCCACGACGGTGAGGCCGTGGACTTCCCCGAGCCCGGCGTCTACAAGCGCCCCATCGCCTTCAACGTGCTGCCCTTCGCCGGCAACCTCGTCGACGACGGCCTGAACGAGACCGACGAGGAGCAGAAGCTCCGCAACGAGTCCCGCAAGATCCTGGAGATCCCCGACCTCAAGGTCTCCGGCACCTGCGTGCGCGTCCCGGTCTTCTCCGGCCACTCCCTCCAGGTCAACGCCCGCTTCGCCCGCCCGATCAGCGCCGAGCGCGCGACCGAGCTGCTGGCGCACGCCCCCGGCGTCGTCCTCACCGACATCCCGACCCCGCTGCAGGCCGCCGGCAAGGACCCGTCCTACGTGGGCCGCATCCGCCGCGACGAGACCGTGGACAACGGCCTCGCGCTGTTCATCTCCAACGACAACCTCCGCAAGGGCGCGGCGCTGAACGCCGTGCAGATCGCGGAGCTGGTGGCGGCGGAGCTCACCGCCGCCTAGGACACCGCGCGCAGGACCCTTCCGCGGGGCGGTCACCCGGTGCCGGGTGACCGCCCCGTCCCGCTTGGTGCCCCCTCGTTGTGGAGTGCGGCAATCCGCCCCGCCGTCCGTGCCGCCCGTGTGAAGATCGCGCCATGACGCAGATGGTGAAGGGCGGCAACCTGCCCGTTCCCGCAGCCGCCCTCCAGGTGGCGGTGACCTGGCAGCAGGGCCCCGGAGTGCCGGACGTGGACGTCTCGGCCCTGCTGCTCGACGCGACGGGCCGGGTCCGCTCGGACGCCGACCTCGTCTTCTACAACCAGCCGGCCCACCCGTCGGGGACCGTGCGCCACCTGGGCAAGGGCCAGGGGGCCGGCGGCGCGAGCGCCGACTGGCTGTGGCTGGACCTCGCGGCCGTGGAACCCGGCGTGGACCGGGTCGTGGTGGCCGCCTCCGCCGACGCCGGAACGTTCGGGCAGGTGCCGCTGCTGGACGTCCGGGTCGGTCTGCCGGACGGGCAGCCGGTCGCGTCCTTCGCGATCGGGGACGCCTCGGCGGAGACCGCCTTCGTCTTCGGCGAGTTCTACCGCAGGAACGGCGGCTGGAAGTTCCGCGCGGTGGGTCAGGGCTACGCCTCGGGGCTGGCCGGGCTCGCGACGGACTTCGGGATCACGGTCGCCGAGGACCCGCAGCCGGTGCCCGTCGCCGCGCCCGCGCCCTTCCCCGCCGCCCCGCCGCCCCCCGGTGCCGCTCCGGCCCCTCACACCTCTCCCGTTCCTCCCGCCTCCCCGGCCCCGCCCGCCGGCCGGCTGGCGTCCGAGCTGGCGCTCTCCTTCCCGCCGTTCGTGCACCAGGCCTCGGGCAAGCAGCGCGTCACCTGTCCGCCGCACCTGCCGTCCGGCGTCCGGGTGGTCGTCGAGATCGAGTGCCGGGACAGCATCTCGGTGCACATCGACTCCTGCGACGCGTACGGCCGCTCCGACCAGAACCTGCTGTCGGCGTACACGGACGAGGTCCACGCCCGTACGTTCGCCACCGTCCCGGGGGACCGCCCGCTGTCCCTGCTGGTGCGCGCCGACACGCCCTGGACGCTGCGGGTGCTGCCGCTCTCCCACGCCCGGCGCCTGGTGCACGGCCTCGACGGCAGGGGGCCGGACCTGCTGGTGTACGAGGGCCCCGCGGGCGTGCTGTCCTTCGCGCACCAGGGCGAGAGCAACTTCGCCGTCTGGCACTACTTCACCTCGCCCGACCCCGAGTGGCAGGAGGAGGACGAGGACCTCCTCGTCAACGAGATCGGCCGCCTCGACCTGCTGGCCCCCGTCCAGGCACCCGGCGTGCTGCGGATCGAGGCCGACGGCCCGTGGCGCGCCGGGGTGGGCGGCTGAGGAGGCGGGCCCCCTCGGGCCCGCACGGGGTCCGGGCCGCCCCGGGTCGGCCGACACAGGGGTATCCCCATGACTCGCCGTCGTCGTCGCCCGATCCCGATGTCCCGTGGAAGGATGACGCAACCCACACATATCGAGGAGATGACCGCGTGCCTGGCACAAACCTGACCCGCGAAGAGGCGCAGCAGCGGGCGAAGCTGCTGGCTGTTGACTCGTACGAGATCGAGCTCGATCTCTCCGGCGCGCAGGAGGGCGGCACCTACCGGTCCGTGACCACGGTGCGCTTCGACGTCGCCGAGGACGGCGCGGAGTCCTTCATCGACCTGGTGGCCCCCACCGTGCACGAGGTGACCCTCAACGGGGACGCCCTCGACCCCGCCGAGGTCTTCGCGGACTCCCGCATCGCCCTGCCCGGCCTGCTGAAGGGCCGCAACGTCCTGAGGGTGAACGCCGAGTGCGCGTACACCAATACGGGTGAAGGCCTGCACAGGTTCGTCGACCCGGTCGACGACCAGGCGTACCTGTACACCCAGTTCGAGGTGCCGGACGCCCGCCGCGTCTTCGCGAGCTTCGAGCAGCCGGACCTGAAGGCTACGTTCCAGTTCACCGTGAAGGCGCCGCAGGGCTGGACCGTCATCTCCAACTCGCCGACGCCCGAGCCCCAGGAGAACGTCTGGGTGTTCGAGCCGACGCCGCGCATCTCGACGTACATCACGGCGCTGATCGTCGGCCCGTACCACAGCGTCCACAGCGTGTACGAGAAGGACGGCCGGTCCGTCCCGCTCGGCATCTACTGCCGCCCCTCGCTGGCCGAGTACCTGGACTCGGACGCGATCTTCGAGGTCACCCGCCAGGGCTTCGACTGGTTCCAGGAGAAGTTCGACTACGCGTACCCGTTCGCGAAGTACGACCAGCTGTTCGTGCCGGAGTTCAACGCGGGCGCGATGGAGAACGCGGGCGCGGTGACCATCCGCGACCAGTACGTCTTCCGCTCCAAGGTGACGGACGCGGCGTACGAGGTGCGGGCGGAGACCATCCTGCACGAGCTGGCCCACATGTGGTTCGGCGACCTGGTCACCATGGAGTGGTGGAACGACCTGTGGCTGAACGAGTCGTTCGCCACGTACACCTCGATCGCCTGCCAGGCCGCCGCCCCCGGCTCGCGCTGGCCGCACTCGTGGACCACCTTCGCGAACTCGATGAAGACCTGGGCCTACCGCCAGGACCAGCTGCCGTCCACCCACCCGATCATGGCCGACATCCGTGACCTGGACGACGTGCTGGTCAACTTCGACGGCATCACGTACGCCAAGGGCGCGTCCGTGCTCAAGCAGCTCGTCGCCTACGTCGGCGAGGACGCGTTCTTCCGGGGCGTGCAGGCCTACTTCAAGCGCCACGCGTTCGGCAACACCCGCCTGTCCGACCTGCTGGGCGCCCTGGAGGAGACCTCCGGCCGCGACCTGAGGACGTGGTCGAAGAAGTGGCTGGAGACGGCCGGCATCAACGTCCTGCGCCCCGAGATCGAGACGGACGCCGAGGGCGTCATCACCTCCTTCGCCATCCGCCAGGAGGCCCCGGCGCTCCCCGCGGGCGCCAAGGGCGAGCCGACGCTGCGCCCGCACCGGATCGCGGTCGGCGCCTACGACCTCGACGCGGACGGCAAGCTGGTGCGCGGCGAGCGCGTCGAGCTGGACGTGGACGGCGAGCTGACCGCCGTACCGCAGCTGGTCGGCAAGCGCCGCCCGGCGGTGGTGCTCCTCAACGACGACGACCTGTCGTACGCCAAGGTCCGCCTGGACGAGCGGTCGCTCGCCGTCGTCACCGAGCACCTCGGCGACTTCGCGGAGTCCCTGCCCCGCGCCCTGTGCTGGGCCTCGGCCTGGGACATGACCCGGGACGCGGAACTCGCCACCCGCGACTACCTCTCCCTCGTCCTGTCGGGCATCGGCAAGGAGTCCGACATCGGCGTCGTGCAGTCCCTGCACCGCCAGGTGAAGCTGGCGATCGACCTGTACGCCGACCCCGCCGCCCGCGAGACCCTGCTGGCCCGCTGGACCGAGGCCACGCTGGCCCACCTGCGGTCCGCCGAGCCGGGCAGCGACCACCAGCTGGCGTGGGCGCGTGCGTTCGCGGCGACGGCCCGCACGCCGGAGCAGCTGGACCTGCTGGAGGGCCTGCTGGCCGGTACGCAGACCGTCGAGGGCCTGGCCGTGGACACGGAGCTGCGCTGGACGTTCGTGCAGCGGCTGGCGGCGGTGGGCCGGTTCGACGAGGCCGAGATCGCGGGCGAGTACGAGCGGGACAAGACCGCGGCCGGCGAGCGCCACGCCGCCACCGCCCGTGCCGCCCGCCCGACGCCGGAGGCCAAGGCGGAGGCGTGGGCGTCGGTCGTCGAGTCCGACAAGCTGCCGAACGCCGTCCAGGAGGCGGTCATCGCCGGCTTCGTCCAGACCGACCAGCGCGAGCTGCTGGCGCCGTACACGGACCGGTACTTCGAGGTGCTCAAGGACGTCTGGGAGTCCCGCTCGCACGAGATCGCCCAGCAGATCGCGGTCGGCCTCTACCCGACGGTCCAGGTCTCCGGCGAGACCCTGGACAAGACGGACGCCTGGCTGGCCTCCGCCGAGCCGAACGCGGCCCTGCGCCGCCTGGTCTCCGAGTCCCGCGCGGGCGTGGAACGCGCCCTGCGCGCCCAGGCGGCCGACGCGGCGGCGTCCGAGTAACCGACCCCCGTACCACCCGTACGGCCCAAGGGGCGCCCGGCACCACGCCGGGCGCCCTTCTCGTTCCCCGAGGACGTCGACGGAGGCGGTGAGGGGAGGGGGGTCCGCCGCCGGATCCGTCTGGCGCACTCCCCCACCGACCGCAAACCGCCGGGACAGCCCGGCGCACCACCACCCACCCGCCGCGCGCACCACGCCACCCCCACCCGCCGACAGCCGCCGAGACGACCCGGCGTGCAGGCGAGACGCGACCGCGCACCGCCGGCCCCGGCCGACCCGCGCAGCCGACGGCAGACCGTCAGCACGCCTCGGCCGCCCGGTCCTCCCCCGGCCGCCCGCTCGCTTCTCCCCCGTGCTGGAGCGGGCCGGGTCAAGGGTGGCCCGGAGGGCCATCGCCGCAGGCGACGCGGAGCGACAGCGCAGCGCCCTCGACGCGGGTCGCGGAAGCACGACCCTGGCCGGGAAGCGGGCGGCCCCACGGCCACTCGTGCACACCGGCCGCGCGCACGCCCCCGCCAGCGGGCCGGGAGCACCGAGGAATTCGTCCGGCGCCCCCCAGCGCCCGTATAAGAACGATCGTTCTTGACCGATCGTTCTCTAATCCCATACGGTCATGGACATGGGACGACCGCGCGCCTTCGACACCGACCGGGCCATCGGAGCCGCGGCCGCCCTCTTCGCCACCCACGGCTACGAGGGCACCTCGGTGGACGACCTGGTCGCCGCCACCGGTGTCCACCGGGGCAGCCTCTACAAGGTCTTCGGCTCCAAGCGGAGCCTGCACCTGACCGCCCTGCGCCACCACCTCGACCACGAGATCCACCCGACCGCCGCCGCCATCGCCACCCTCACCGACCCCGAGCAGGCACTGACGACGGCCATCGCCTCGTACGACAACGGCCCGGCCGCCGGACTCCTCCTCCTCGCCGCCGCCGAACGCGCCCCGCACGACCCGGAGGTCGCCGCGCTCGTCGCGGAAGGCATCACCGCGCTGGAAGAGGCCCTGCGGCCCTCCCACGGCGACGCCGCCCCCCAACTCGCCTCGACCGTCCTCGGCGCCCGCCTGCGCCTGCGCGCCGGCCGCCCGATCACCCGCAAGGAGCACTGACATGGCCCTGGTCTCCATCGACCGCGAACGCAGCCTGCTGACCGTCGAGTTCCAGGGTCTCGACAAGCTCTGGACCCTCAAGAGCCGCCTGGAGATCCCCCTCGCCCACGTGCGGGGCGCCACCCACGACCCCGGTATCGCCCGCGAACCGAAGGGCCTCCGCGTCGGCGGCACCCACTTCCCCGGCGTCATCACCGCCGGCCGCTTCCGCCGCGACGGCGAACGCCTCTTCCGGGACGTGAAGAACCCGGACAAGGCCGTCGTCATCGAGCTCGCCGACGCCGAGACCTACGACCGTCTCGTCGTCGAGGTCGACGACCCCCGCGCCACCGTCGCCCTCGTCGAGCGGTCCGTCGTCCGCGGCTGACCCGCCCGGCCTCCGGGCCCGGCGGCGCGACCGTCCCGCCCGGGCCTCCCGGACGACTCCCCGGCACGGACCGCCGGTTCCTCGGCGCGGACCGCTGGTCACTCGACGCGGACCGGCGTGCGGCCGCCGGGGGCTTCCGCACTCCTCCGGGGCCCGGCGGCGCGAAGCGCGGGGACCGTCCGGGTACGCGGAGCGATCTGGCCGGCCACCGTCGCCCCGAAGGCCAGCGCCGTGCCCGCCAGTTGCACCGGCGTCAGCGCCTCGCCGAGCGCCGCCCAGCCGACGGCGGCCGCGGTGAGCGGGGACAGCGGGCCGAGGAAGGTGACCTGCGTGGCGGTGAGGCGGCCGATGCCGCGGAACCAGAGCCAGTACGCGACCGCCGTGTTCGCCACGGCCAGGTAGAGGTAGCCGCCGACCGCCGGGCCGTCCAGCGCGGGCGGCGCGCCCTCGACCAGGAAGGCGAGCGGGGCGATGAGCAGGCCTCCCGCGGTGAGCTGCCAGCCGGTCAGGGCGAGCGGGCCGACCCCCTCGGGCCGGCCCCACCGCTCGGCGAGCACCGTGCCGGTGGACATGGAGGCCGTGGAGGCGAGCGCCGCGAGCACACCGAGCGGGTCCAGCGCCCCGGCCGCCCTCAGGACGACGAGGCTGACGCCGAAGGCGGCCACGGTTCCGGTGAGGAGGGCGCGCGCGGTCGGCCGCCGTCCCAGCAGCAGCGCCGAGAGGCCGACCACGAACAGCGGTCCGACCGAGCCGACCACCGCGGCCAGGCCTCCGGGCAGCCGGTACGCGGACAGGAACAGCAGCGGGAAGAAGGCACCGATGTTGAGCGCGCCGAGCACTGCCGCCTTCCCCCACCAGGCGCCGCGCGGCGGCACCCGGGCGAGCGCGAGCAGCAGCAGTCCGGCGGGCAGGGCGCGCACCAGGCCGGTGAACAGGGGGCGGTCGGCCGGGAGGAACTCGGTGGTGACCGCGTAGGTGGTGCCCCAGGAGGCGGGAGCGAGGGCGGTGAGCGTGATCAGGGTGGCGCGGTTCGCGGCCATGGGGACGCACCTCTTCCCGGGGTCGGCTTGGGTCGGCAGTAATTAGCTTAGCGCTAAGCAACTTTCCCGCAAGCTACTTTCTTGCGGGCGACCGGGAAGGGGACGGATACTCCTGCGCATGAGTGCACGCCCCGAGCAGCGCAGGGATCCCGTCGACGCGATCATCGAGCAGTGGGCCCGGGTCCGGCCGGACCTCGACACGGCCGCCATGGAGGTGTTCGGCCGCATCCACCGGCTCTCGCGCGCCATGGGCGACCGGATCGACAGGGCGTACGCCACGTACGGGATCTCGCGCGGGGAGTTCGACGTCCTCGCGACCCTGCGCCGCTCCGGCGAGCCCTACACCCTCTCCCCGCGCCAGCTCTCGGCCACGCTGATGCTCACCACCGGCGGGATGACGGGCCGCCTCGACAAACTGGAGCGGGCGGAACTGCTGCGCCGCTCCCCCCACCCGCACGACCGCCGGGGGCTCCAGGTCACGCTCACCGAGCGGGGACTGCGCCTGACCGACGAGGCGGTCGGCGCGGGCCTCGCCCTCCAGACGGAGGCCCTGTCCGCCCTGGGCGAGGAACGGGCGGCGCACCTGGCCGACCTGCTGCGCGAGTTGCTGCTCGCGACCGAGAGGTGACCGGGGCCGGCCGGGGGCGGGGCGCCCGCTCAGCCGACGTGAGCGGCGAGCGCGGCCTCGATCCCGGCCGGCCCGGCGGAGTCCGACGCCCACGCCACGTACCCGTCGGGCCGCACCAGCACGCTCGTCCGCCGGTCCGTGGCCCAGCGCTCCACCGCCAGCCGTTCCCCGCGCGCGCCCCCGCCGTCGTACGGCCCGGGCGTGATCAGCACGAACCGGCCGCCGCGCAGCGCCTGGTGCAGGCGGCGTCCGCCGGCGAGCGCGACGTCGGGGACGCGGGCGCCGGTCATCCGGTGGGCGCCGAAGGGCGCGGGGTACCGGACGCCGACCCCGGTGATCTGACCGACCGCCCTGCGGCGGACCGGGCCGACACGGTCGAGCACCGTCGTCAGGACCGCGCGCAGCGCCAGCGTCCAGGGGCGTCGGGCCATGGCGAGCCGGACGATGCCGCCGCTGCTGCGCAGCACCGCCCTGCCGACGGGGTGCCGCTCGGCCTGGTAGGTGTCGAGCAGTGACCCGGGGGCGTGACCGCCCAGCACCTGGGCGAGCTTCCAGCTCAGGTTGGACGCGTCCTGCAGACCGGTGTTCATGCCCTGCCCGCCGGCCGGGGTGTGGACGTGCGCGGCGTCCCCGGCGAGGAAGACGCGGCCCACGCGGTAGGCGGGCACCTGGCGCTCGTCGCTGTGGAAGCGGGACATCCAGCGGGCGTCGTGCATGCCGAAGTCCCGGCCGAGGGCGAGGCGGGTGATCTCCCTGATCTCGTCGAGGCCGAGGGGGGCGTCGTCGGGGACGTTCCGCCCCCGGTGCCAGCCGACGACGCGGTGGTAGCCGTCGCCGAAGGGGGCGAGGAAGGCGAAGGCGTCGCCGACGGCGTTCACGGTGAGCAGCGTTTCGGGCTGTTCGGCGAGCCGCACGTCCGCGAGGACGACCGACCGGATCACCGGGCGCCCGGGGAACGGCAGTCCGACCGCGGTCCGCACGGCACTGCGCATCCCGTCGGCCCCGACGACGTACGCGGCCCGCAGCCGCCCGCGCTCCCCGCCGGGCCCGGTGACGTCGACGGTCACGCCGTCGGCGTCCTGCCCGAGGGCGGTCACCTCGGTCTCGTACCGGAAGCCGGCGCCGGCCTCGCGGGCCCGCCGCAGCAGGACCTTCTCGACCTCGTACTGCGGGACGACGAGGAGGTGGCCGAAGCGGGAGGGGAGCGTGCCGAGGTCGAGGGTGAGCCGGCCGAAGAGGCGCAGCCGGTCCAGCGGGCGGCCGACCGCCTCCAGTTCGTCGGCGAGGCCACGGACGTCGAACTGTTCGAGGGTGCGGGCGTGCAGGACGAAGGCGCGGGAGAGGTTGCTGATCCCGTGCGGGCGCTTCTCGACGACGGTGACGGGGACACCGGCGGCGGCCAGGTCACCGGCCAGCAGCAGCCCGGTGGGACCGGAGCCGACGACGATCACGGCACGATCGTCGCGGGGGTCGCGGGGGTCGCGGCTGCGGTGGTCATCGCGGGAACCGCGGTCCTCGCGGATGTCGCGGGCGTCACGGGTGTCGCGGGCGTCACGGGTGTCGCGGGTGTCGCTCATCGGGGCCTCCCTGGGCGCAGGCCGTGCAGGCGTCAACACCTGTTTGCCAACATGTGTTGACCAACACTTGTGGACCACCGTAGGACGACATCACCAGGCAGTCAACAGTTGTTGGCCTACGCACGTTGGCCTACGGTTGCGGACATGTACGACAGCGACAGCACCAGCCACACGGACACGCGCAGGGACAAGGGCAAGGACAGGGAGAGGGAGAGCGGCGGCAGCGGCGGTGAGCCGGCGTCCGCCCGGCGGTCGGACTCCACCCGCGTCGCCATCCTGCACGCCGCACGCGAGCGGTTCGCCTCCGACGGGTACGACCGGGCGACCATCCGCGCCATCGCCCGGGACGCGAAGATCGACCCGTCGATGGTGATGCGCTACTACGGCAACAAGGAGGGCCTGTTCGCGGCGGCCGTCGCCGTCGACCTCGAGCTGCCCGACCTGGGCGCGCTGCCCCGGCCCGAGGTCGGGCGGGCGCTGGCGCGGCACTTCCTGGCGATGTGGGAGGGGAACGAGGTCCTCACCGCCCTGCTCCGGGTCGCCGCCACCAGCAGGGCCGGGGCCGAGCGCACCCAGGGCGTCTTCCGGGACCAGGTCCTCCCGGTCACCCGGCAGGTCTGCCCCGACCCCGAGCAGGTCCCGGCGCGCGCGGCGCTCGTCGCCTCGCAGCTGCTGGGGCTGGCACTCACCCGGTACGTCCTGCGCTTCCCTCCGGCGGCCGGTCTGAGCCGGGAGGAGATCGTGGCGTGGCTGGGGCCGACGCTGCAGCGGTACCTGACGGCACCGCATCCGGGAATCTGACGGCACCGCGTCCGGGCCGTCCGCACCGACCGGGCCGTCCGGCCCGACCCCGCCGGCCCGCGGCGTCCCTCCCGGAGCGGCGGGGACGCCGGGCAGCACCGAGGGCGCCGTCCCCGTCGTCGTGCGGCACGTGTGCGCGTACGGCGGGGGCGGCGCCCTCGGGAAGGTGCGCGGGGCCGGCTCGTCGGAGCCCGGGCCGGTCAGGCCTTGGCGTCGGCCTTGGTCCGGAGGTTGGAGCTGGTCGTGTCCTTCTTCTTGTGCGACTTGTCGCCGATCATCACCAGGGCGGCGATGACGACGAACAGCGCGATCGGAGCCACGACGTAGAGGCCCAGCGTCTCGACGACGCTCAGGCCCGTGCCGGGGTCGTCGCCGTCGTCGCGGTTGAGCGCGAGCGCGGGGGACGACATGAGCAGCATCATCAGCGTCGTACCGGCTGCCAGGGCGCCGGCGCGCAGGGCGTTCTTCTTGTCCACGCTGCACAAGGTAGCGAACGCGGGTGGGGAGTGCGCGTCCGGGGTGCCGTACGCGCCTTCTCGCCGCACGCCCGCGTCACCCCGCTCGCCCTCCCGCCCTCGTCTCACCCGCCCTCCCGCTCCCCGTTCCGCTCGCCCTCCCGCTCCCCGTTCCGCTCATCGCCCCGCTGCTCCTCCGGACCCGTGGGGGCGGCCCGCACGGGCCCGTGCGGGCCGCTCCCACGGCCGATGTCCGTCCGGAGCACCTCGAGCAGCGCCCGCAGCCTCGGCGACGCCGCCAGTTCCTCCAGCGTCACCGGGCGGCCCTGCGCGTCGGCGATCGGCAGACGCCAGTTCGGGTACTGGTCCCAGGTCCCGGGGAGGTTCTGCGGGCGCCGGTCGCCCACGCCGTCGGGGAGCCAGACGCCTACCAGGCGGGCCGGGGTGCGCAGCAGGTAGCGGTGCACGGCCCGGATCCCGTCCTCCTCCGCGGAGGTTCCGGTTCCGCCGGTGCCGCCCCGCAGCAGACCGAGTCCGGCCAGCAGCTCCAGCCACTCCGCCGTGTCGGCGGCGGCCTCGGCGCGCTCCTCGGCCGGAGGGCGGGTGAGCAGGCCCAGGCCGGCGCGGAGGTCGACGTGTTCGCCGGTGAGGCGGGCGGCGGTGGGCGGCAGGTCGTGGGTGGTGGCGGTGGCCAGGCAGTCGGCGCGCCAGCGCTCCGGCGGCAGCGGGCGGCCGTCGCCCTCCCAGTCCCGTTCGAACCAGAGCACCGAGGTGCCGTACACCCCGCGCTCGCGCAGCGCCTCGCGCACGCCGGGCTCGACCGTGCCCAGGTCCTCGCCGATCACCACCGCCCCGGCCCGGGACGCCTCCAGGACGAGGACGGCGAGCATGGCCTCGGCGTCGTAGCGGACGTAGGTGCCCTCGGTGGGCGGGTGGCCCTCGGGCACCCACCAGAGCCGGAACAGGCCCATGACGTGGTCGATGCGCAGCGCGCCCGCGTACCGGAAGAGGGCCCGGAGCAGGGCGCGGAAGGGGGCGTAGCCGGACTCGGCGAGCCGGTCCGGGCGCCAGGGCGGCAGGCCCCAGTCCTGACCGCGCGCGTTGAAGGCGTCCGGGGGCGCGCCGACGGACGTGCCGGGCGCGAAGTACTCCTGTTGCGCCCAGGCGTCGGCGCCGCCGGGGTGCACGCCGACGGCGAGGTCGTGCACGATCCCGACCGGCATCCCGGCCTCGCGCGCGGTGCGCTGGGCGTCGGTGAGCTGGGCGTCGGTGAGCCAGGCGAGGCGGGAGTGGAAGTCGACGCGGTCCGCCAGCTCGCGCCGGGCGCGGGCGGTCTCGGACGAGCGCGGGTCGCGCAGGCCGGCGGGCCACCGGTGCCAGTCGGCGCCGTGCACCTCGGCGAGCGCGCACCAGGTGGCGTGGTCCTCCAGGGCCCGGCCCTGGCCGGCGAGGAAGTCGCGGTAGGCGGCGTGCCGCCCGGGTCCGAGCGGGACCGCGTGCGCCAGCTCCAGCGCCTCGCGCTTGGCCTCCCACACGGCGTCCCGGTCGATCAGCGCGCCCCGCTCCAGCACCGCCTCGCGCAGCCGTCCCGCCCGCTCCAGCAGGGCGCGCACGCGCTCGCGGTCCTCGACGTGGGCGAACTCGGGGACGGCCTCGATCCGCAGGTGCACCGGGTCGGGGAAGCGGCGCGAGGAGGGGCGGTACGGGGAGGGATCGGTCGGGGCGCCGGGGACGGCCGCGTGCAGGGGGTTGACCTGGACGAACCCGGCGCCGAGGGTGCGTCCCGCCCAGCCGGCGAGTTCACCGAGGTCCCCCAGGTCGCCCATGCCCCAGGAGCGGCGGGAGAGGAGGGAGTAGAGCTGGACGAGGAGGCCGTACGAGCGGCCCGGGGGCGCGGGCAGGCGGGGCGGGGCGACGATCAGGTGGGCACGGGCGGCGCGGCCGTCGGGGGCGGTGGCGGTCACCTCGTGCACGCCGGGCGGGAGGTGTCCGGCCGACGCGCGGGTCTCGCCCTGTTCGGTGCGCACGCGCAGCCGGGTGCCCTCGGGGAGCGCGGCGAGCGCGGGCGGGACGTCCGTGCCCCAGCCGACCACGGTGGGCGGCAGCAGCCGCTCGTCCCGTTCCCGTTCCCCGGCGGTGAGCGCGGCGCGGACGGCGTCGGGGGTGCCCGCGTCCACGCCGAGGGCGGCCAGCGCGCGCGTGACGGCGGTGGCCGAGGCGGTGACCGTGCGGTCCGGGGAGGGGCGGTAGGAGGTGGCGACGCCGTGCAGGGCGGCGAGCCGGGACAGGTCCTCGGAAGGGGGCTCGGCCGGCCGGGACGCGGTCACCTAGGGCTCCGGGCGGTACTGGGCCGGGAAGGAGTCGAGTCCCGAGGCGTCCGTGGCGGCGTCGGACTCGCTGGTCAGGGGGGCGGTGTCGGCGAGCGGGGGCTCGCTGGTGAGGGGTTCGGCGTCGGGCAGCGGGGGTTCGCTGGTGAGCGGGACCTCGGTGCAGGGCCCTTCGGCGCTGAAGACGCACAGGTGCAGGCCCTCGGGGCCGGCGGGCGGTGCGGCGGACGGCTCCGCCGTGGGTTTGGACAGGGCCGGGGACGGTACGTACGCCGGTGCAGCCACAGGTGGCCTCCTCGTCGGGCACTGCTCGCGCCGCTCGGCGGATCACGCGAGCAGCGGTGCGGGTCGTTCGTGCGGGTTACCTCGCAGCCCTACCCAGCGGGCGCGAGGCCAGACGCGCGAACTCGCACAACGTGCTTCTGCTCACACTCTCTCCGCGTTCCCTCACTCCACAGTGGGACAAACACGCCACAACGGCCACTCTCATTGACACGTTCACCGCAGGAATGGTGGGCTCGGGCTGCTCGGTAACGGATCGGACACGGTCGTCGGCCACGGGGATTCGGACGGCCGTCGGGCGACCGGGGTCGGGCGACGAGGAGGGGCTGTGCAGTTGGGGCGTGGGAGAAGGGCGGCCGCCCTCGCGTTCGCCGTCGTCGCCGGGACCCTGGGCGCCGCGCCCGCCTCCGTGGCGGCCCCGCCCGCGCCCGGGACGACCACGGCGCCCGTTCCCGAGACGGCCGGGGCGGAACTGTCCGTGTGGCCGCGCCCGCACTCCCTGCGCGCGAACGGCGCCCCGGTCGCGGTGACCGGCGAGGTCGCCCTGCTCGCGGACGCGACGGCCGACGCGTACGCCCTCGACGCGCTGCGCGCGCTGCTGCGGCAGGCCGGAGCGCGCCGGTTCACCGCCCCCGGCGCACCGGTGCCCGAGGGGGCGCTCGTGGTGCGCGTGAGCATGGAACGTCCCACGGGCGACCCCCGGCACGCCCTTCCCGCGGGCGGCTACACGCTCACCACCGGCCGGGGCGCCGTCTCCCTCACCGGGGCGGACGGCGACGGCCTGTTCCACGCCGTGCAGACGCTGCGCCAGCTCCTGCGCCCGGACGGCCGCCTCGCCGCGGCGGTCGTCCGGGACTGGCCGGGCACCGCCGTGCGCGGCGTCACCGAGGGCTTCTACGGCACCCCGTGGACGCACCGGCAGCGGCTGGAGCAGCTGGACTTCATGGGCCGCACCAAGCAGAACCGGTACCTCTACGCGCCCGGTGACGACCTGCACCGGCAGGCCCGCTGGCGTGAGCCGTACCCGGCCGAACGGCGCGCGGAGTTCCGGGAGCTGGCCGAGCGGGCCCGGCGCAACCACGTCACGCTCGGCTGGGCGGTGGCGCCGGGCCAGGCGATGTGCTTCGCCTCGGACGCCGACCTGCGCGCGCTGAACCGCAAGCTCGACGCGATGTGGGCCCTGGGGTTCCGCACCTTCCAGCTCCAGTTCCAGGACGTCAGCTACAGCGAGTGGCACTGCGGGGCGGACGCCGACCGGTTCGGCTCCGGCCCCGGGGCCGCCGCCCGCGCCCAGGCCCGCGTGGCGAACGCGGTGGCCCGTCACCTGGCGGACCGCCACCCGGGCTCGGCCGCGCTGTCCCTGATGCCCACCGAGTACTACGAGGAGGGCTCGACCGCCTACCGGCGCGCCCTCGCGAGGGCCCTGGACCCGGGCGTCGAGGTGGCGTGGACCGGGGTCGGGGTGGTGCCGCGCACCATCACGGGCCGCGAACTGGCCGAGGCGCGCGAGGTGTTCGCGCACCCGCTGGTGACCATGGACAACTACCCGGTGAACGACTACGCCCCCGGCCGGATCTTCCTCGGCCCCTACCAGGGCCGCGAACCGGCCGTCGCCGCGGGCTCGGCCGCCCTGCTCGCCAACGCGATGGAGCAGCCCGAGGCGTCCCGCATCCCGCTGTTCACCGCCGCCGACTTCGCCTGGAACCCGCGCGACTACCGCCCCCGGGAGTCCTGGCGGGCCGCGATCGCCGACCTCGCGGGCGGCGACGACGGCCGCCGGGAGGCCCTGGCCGCGCTCGCGGGGAACACCGCGTCCTCGGTCCTGGGCGGCGAGGAGTCGGCGTACCTGCGTCCGCTGCTGGAGGACTTCTGGCGGGCCCGGGGCCGGACCGCCGCCCGCGGCGAGGACGAGCCCGGGGCCGCCCGCCGCCTGCGGGCCGCCTTCACGGTGCTGCGCGAGACGCCGCGGCGGCTGTCCGGCACCGCGCTCGCGGTCGAGGTGGCCCCCTGGACCGGGCAGCTGGCCCGCTACGGCGACGCCGGCCTCACGGCCCTGGACATGCTGGACGCCCAGCGCGCCGGGGACGCGGGCGCCGCCTGGACGGCGTACCGGAGGCTGGGCGAGCAGCGGGCGCGGCTGGAGTCCACGCGGGTGACGGTCGGCAAGGGCGTCCTGGACCCGTTCCTGAGCCGGGCGCAGAAGGCGTACGAGAGCTGGGCCGGCATCGACCACGAGCCGCCCGCGCGCTCCGGCGGCCAGGACGACGGGCGCACCCTGCTCCTCGCGCGGGCCCGCTCCCTGAGCGCCGTGACGGTGCTCACCGAGCCCGGCACGCACGGGACGGTGGAGATCCGCGTGCCGGGCGAGGGCTGGCGCCGCCTCGGCGCGCTGTCCGGCACGGGCGCCACCGAGCTGCGGACCGGCGGACCGGCCGACGCCGTCCGGGTCACCGGCGCCGGCCCCGACCGGGTCCGGCACCTGATCCCCTGGTACGCGGACGCGTCCGCCGCCTCCCTGGAGCTGCCCGGCGACCGGGCGGACGCCGACATCGGCGGCACCCTGCGGCTGACGGCCGTCCTCGGCTCGCTGCGCCCCGACGAGGTGCGCGGCAGGCTGACCGCCGAGGCCCCCGAGGGCCTGCGGGTCCGGGTCCCCGAGGGCGCGCTGACCGTGCCGCGCGGCACGCCGCTGGAGGTGCCGGTCGAGGTGACCGTGGAGCCGGGCACGCCGGCCCGGTCGTACGAGGTCCGGCTCGGCTTCGGCGGGGCGAGCCGCACGCTGACCGTCCACGCCGTCCCGCGCACCGCCGGCCCCGACCTGGCCCGCACCGGCCGGGCGAGCTCCTCGGCCGACGAGACCCCCGACTTCCCCGCCCCGGCGGCGAACGACGGCGACCCGGCCACCCGCTGGTCGTCCCCGGTCGACGACGACGCCTGGTGGCAGGTCGAGCTGGAGCGCCCGGTGCGGCTCGGGAAGGTCGCGCTGCACTGGCAGGACGCGTACCCGTCGGCGTACCGCGTCGAGGTCTCGGCGGACGGCCGCACCTGGCGCACCGCGGCGACGGTGCGGGACGGGCACGGCGGCCGGGAGACCGTCCGCATGGACGAGCGCGACGTGCGCCACGTCCGCGTCCAGGGCGAGAGGCGGGCCACGCCCTACGGCTACTCGCTGTGGTCGGTGGAGGCGTACTCGGTCGCGGACTGACCCCGCGGACGGCACCGCACCGCCCAGCTCGCGGGCGATCGGACGCCCCGCCGTCAGGGGCCCGAAGGGACTGTCTCGGCAAACGAACGACAGTAAACAAGTCCGCATTGGGTGCATGGGTGATAAAAGTTCAACAATGGCCACATGAATAAAAGTTGACGCTTCGTTAAACGCGCTGGTACCTTCCCGAGACAGGCCAGCACACCACGGCCTTACGGGGGATGGAAAATGTGAGGGGATTCGTATCTTCACAGCGCCTGCCCCGTGCCTTTCACACGAAACACAGGGGAAAATGAAGAACAGCGCACGAATTTCCACGATCGCCGGTACGGCAGCGGTGATCACCCTCGCACTGGCCCCCCTCGCCGAGGCCAACTGGAGCAGCTCCATAACGGCCGCCAGCGTGGGCTTCGAATCCCGGCGCTGGTCGGACGAGCTGTACTCGCAGGTCCAGTTCACGGACTGCAGGACGGACGGCTCCAAGAGCACCGACGTGCAGATGTGGCGGGACAGGACCGCACTGCCGGACCTGTCCTACGACAACAAGACGTTCACCGCCTGCTTCAGCGGCGGCACCAGCAACGGCGAGTGGACCGACCTGCCGGCCGGCATGAACGACTACTACTTCAAGATCATGAAGATCGGTGGCTCCACGTTCGGCCCGCAGCTGAGCGTGAGCACGGTCACGGTGGACACCACCAAGGCCGACGGCTGACGTATCCAGCGACCGGGGGGTGCTCTTCTGGAGCACCCCCCCGTCCGGCCGTCGAGCATTCAGTGAGGCTCAATGAAATTCACGACAAGTCTGCGCAGTGGAAGTGTGCGATGGGCCGCCCCCGTCGTTCTCCTGCTGACACTCTTCTATTACATGGCGGGAGAGACCGCTCCTCTCTCCAGTTACTACCATTATGCGCCGACTATTGTCGCAGAGCCGCTCACGAGCCTTTATGCGTTGGCTTATGCGGTGGCAGCGGCACTTGCCTGCTGGGAGAGCGGGCGCCTGCGGAGTGCCCGGATATGGTCGCTGGCCCCGGCCCGCTCTCGCTATCTGATCGCGGCGAATGTCCTGGCCCCGGTGATCCTGCTTTCGTGGCTCGTTCTCCTCGCTCCACCGGCGATCTCACTTGTGCGGTCGGCAACGATGCCCAGCCTCGACAGCCTGCGGCTGCCGCTCGCCGCGATGGTGCTGTGCGTTGCGCACGCCGTCCTCGGATTCGCCGTCGGTTGCCGGGTCCCGCGCGTCATCGCCACGCCGATCGTGGCCGTGGTCGACTGGGTCGCTGTCGCCTTCACCAGCGCGGTCCTGCCCTACTGGCCTCGCCATGTCTCCGGACAGTTCGGGAGCATAGGTTTCGGGGAGGTGCCCAGCCTTGTGGCGGCGGGGGTGCCCGTGCTGCTGGCCGGCGGCGTCGCCGCGGGGCTGATGATCCTGTGGCTGCCCTACGGGTGGCGCGCGCTGCGGGTCGCCGTCGCGGCTGCCGTCGCCGTGGGCGGGGTCTTCGGGGCTTATCGCACGGCCGCCGACTGGCCGGCCACCCCGCCGCTGACCGCCGGGAACGTGGCGATGAAGTGCGCGGGCAGCGCACCGCGCATGTGTGTACCGGAGTTCAACGCGCGCCATCTGCCGCAGGTCCAGCGCGACACCGCCAAGGCCCTGCGCGTGCTGCGTGACGCCGGAGCGACCTCGGCACAGCCCCGTCTCATCACCGACGGCTACGTCGACGGGCGCCTCCAGAAGCCCTCCACGGATACGGTGTGGCGCATGATGCTGACCCGTCAGGTCCCGAGGGGTGACGCCGTGTACCAGGTCGTGGTGCAGTCCCTGCATTTCCGGTGCAAGCAGGTCGACGTCCGTACCGCCCACTCGGCCTGGCTGTGGGCCGCCATGAGGACCGGCCAGGAGAAGGCGTACCAGATGCGCCGGGAGCAGGAGGGTCTGGATCCTACGGCCCTGCAGGTGGAGAAGCAGGTCCGGGCCGACGTCACCCAGGTGCTGGCCCAGCCGCAGGCGGAGCAGACCGAGTGGATCAGGAAGACGCTCGACACATGTGAAGCGAAGACCTCGTGAGGTGGTGGTTCAAGGCCCGCAAGGGTCACACGCTGCTGCCGCTCGGCCTGGCCGTCTTCGCCGTCGCCCTGTACGCGATGCAGGACACCACGGTGCTGCTGCCGGCCATCCTCGGCCGGCCCCGGGTCGCGCTCTCGCTCTTCGTTCCCGTCCCTCTGCTCGCTTTCCTGATGGCAGTTCTGGAATCGCGGCTTCCCGCGGCTGAGGCATCCGGAGTCCGGTCCATGACGCGGCTCGACAACGGGCTCGTCACCGCGATCGTGGCCGCGGCGGTGCTGTGCAGCGTTCTCATCGCCTCCGTGCAGGGGACGGCCGCGGCCACGACTGGTGGCCGCAACGCCGTGTTCCTGACAGGCCTGATGCTGATCGGACGCGCGTGGGCCGGTCAGGCGGCGGTGATGCTCCCCGTGGGCTGGCTCGTCACCGTCGTACTCGTGGGGTTCCACGCGAACAACACCCCGCGCCCCTGGACCGTCATCGCACTTCCCGCGGACGACGTGTTCGCGGCAGCCGCCTCCCTGGTGGTGTTCGCCATCGGCCTCGCCGCCCAGGTCCGCTCGTCGAGGAAAACAGCGTGACACTCGAACTCAGCAACATCACCTACAGCTACCGTCGCTGGAAGCCGCCGGTCCTGCAGGACTTCTCCCACGCCCTGCCGGACGGCCTCACCGTCCTGCTCGGTCCCAACGGCGCCGGCAAGTCCACCCTGCTGAAGCTCGCGGCCTCGGTGACCAGACCGAACAAGGGCCGCGTGGCTCTGGACGGCGCCCCGGCGGGCACCTCGGCGTACCGGCGGGCCGTGGCGTGGATGCCGCAGGACATCGTGCCCATGCCGACGCTCACGGCGCGTGAGTACGTGGCCTACGTCGGCTGGCTGAAGGGCATGAACCGTACGGATGCCTGGAAGCAGGCGCGCAAGGCGTTGGTGCGCGTGGACCTGACCGACAAGATCGACGCCCGCACCAGCCAGCTCTCCGGCGGCCAGCTGCGGCGAGTGGGCGTCGCCGGTGCGCTCGTGCACGGGGCGCGTGTCCTCCTGCTGGACGAGCCCACCGCGGGAATGGACCCCTACCAGCGCCGTGTGTTCCGCGACATCCTGCGGGGACTCACCGGTGACGTGCGGGTCCTGCTGTCCACGCACGACGTCGCCGACCTCGCGGAGGAGGCGGACCACGTCACCGTCATGTACGGGGGCAGGATCCTCCACCAGGGCGACACCCGCGCGTTCCTGAGCCACACGCCGCCCGGGACCCTCGAGGGACGCGCGGCCGAAGCGGCGTACACCGCCCTGCTCAGGAACAGCGGCGTCGCCGGCTGACCCCGACCGTGGTGCCGGAACCGCGCGCTGCGGGTGCACCGGCACCACGAACGCGAAGGCCCGGGTCGTCGTCAGGCGGAGATGCCGTCGATCCGGGCCATCGCGTCGTCCGCGCCGTACGGCTGCAGGTAGGGCAGCCAGCGCGGGTCCCTGTGGCCGGTGCCGATGATGCGCCAGGCCAGACCGGTGGGCGGGGCGGGTTTGTGGCGCAGCCGCCAGCCCAGTTCGAACAGGTGGCGGTCGGCCTTCACGTGGTTGCAGCGGCGGCAGGAGGCCACCACGTTGTCCCAGACGTGCTTGCCCCCGCGGCTGCGCGGGATGACGTGGTCGACGCTGGTCGCGACACCACCGCAGTACATGCACCGGCCCCCGTCGCGGGCGAACAGCGCCCGGCGGGTCAGTGGGACGGGCCCCCGGTAGGGGACCCGCACGAAACGCTTGAGCCGGACCACGCTGGGTGCGGGGACGGTGACGGTCGCGCTGTGCAGATAGGCGCCGGACTCCTCGAGGCAGACTGCCTTGTTCTCGAGGACGAGCACGAGCGCGCGGCGGAGCGGTACGACGCCGAGCGGCTCGTACGACGCGTTGAGGACCAGGACATGCGGCACGGAGGGCCTCCTTGTACGCCGGCGGCGCGTGGCTCGCGCCGGGACGATTTCGTAGTCAGTCTCCCCTCATGCCTGGTGGGCGCGCCACCATGTCCCGGTAACGGGCTGGGAGTGTTTTCGACCACATCCTGATTCCTCCCCAGGATCATGGCCTGTTCAAGCACGGGTGAGGCCTGTCTCTTCTTCACACATCGGGCCGATCCCCCCACAATGCCCCGTTAGTGTGGTGGTTCTGCCCGCGCCGGTGACCTTTCCGTGACCTTGACCGCCGCACCGGGGGCAGACGTGCACCTGGAGGTACCTGCCGTGTCCTTGTCCGCCGTGCTGTCGGCCGACAGCCCGTCGCCCGTGCCCTCGGAGTCCCAGGCGCCACGCGTGCCCTCGCTCCAGGACGCCCAGGAGACCGCCGGCAACGCCGCCGGCTGGGTGGAGGAGAACTGGTCGACGTGGCTCGCGATCGGGCTCCGGGTCCTGCTGATCGTGGTGATAGCTGCGGTGCTGCGCGTGGTGGTGCGGCGGGCGATCACCAAGCTGATCGACCGCATGTCCCGCACCGGGCAGGCGGTGGACGGCAGCGCGCTCGGCGGGCTGCTGGTCAACGCCGAACGGCGGCGCCAGCGCTCGCAGGCGATCGGCTCGGTGCTGCGCTCGGTGGCGTCGTTCCTGATCCTGGGCACGGCCGCGCTGATGGTCCTCGGCACCTTCCAGATCAACCTGGCCCCGCTGCTGGCCTCGGCCGGCGTCGCCGGTGTGGCGATCGGCTTCGGCGCGCGCAACCTGGTGACGGACTTCCTCTCCGGCGTCTTCATGATCCTGGAGGACCAGTACGGCGTCGGCGACACGATCGACGCCGGGGTGGCCGCCGGCGAGGTCATCGAGGTCGGGCTGCGAGTGACCAAGCTGCGCGGCGAGGGCGGCGAGATCTGGTACGTCCGCAACGGCGAGGTCAAGCGCATCGGCAACCTCTCCCAGGGCTGGGCGACCGCCAACGTGGACGTCACGGTCCGCGCGGACGAGGACCTGGACCGGGTGCGGGCCACGCTGGGCGAGGTCGCCGAGAAGATGGGCAAGGAGGAGCCCTGGAACGAGCTCCTGTGGGGCCCGATCGAGGTGCTCGGCCTGGACTCGGTGCTGCTGGACTCGATGGTGATGCGCGTCTCGGGCAAGACGATGCCCGGCAAGTCCCTGACCGTGGAGCGCGAGCTGCGCTGGCGCGTCAAGCGCGCCTTCGACGCGGCCGGCATCCGCATCGTTGGCGGCGCCACGGCCGCGGAGGACGTGGAGGCCGCCGCCCCCGACCCGACGGCGGGCGTCGCCCCTCCCTCCGCCTACGCGAGCACGGCCTCCCCGCAGTCGGCCGCCGCGTCCCCGCTGCCCCCGCCGAGCACCACCAAGTGACCACCCCGTGGGAGGGGCGGCGTCCGGAAACGCTTCCGGACGCCGCCCCTCTCCCGTGTCCGCCCCCTCTTGACGCCTCCCCGTCACGGGCCTACGTTCCCCCCACCGAAAGGAAACTTTCCTAACCGTCGTCGGCGCGCGGAAGGGCAGGTGGCGCACCCCGTGGCAGGAACCGCCGGCACACCGGGCACCCCGCGCGTGCTGCGCGCCATGAACGACCGCGCCGCCCTGGACCTCCTGCTGGAGCACGGGCCGCTGTCGCGCACCCGGATCGGCAGGCTCACCGGCCTGTCCAAGCCGACCGCCTCCCAGCTCCTGGCCCGCCTGGAAGCGGCCGGGCTGGTCCTGGCCGCCGGCACCACCGAGGGCCGCCCCGGCCCCGGCGCCCGGCTGTACGAGGTCAACCCGGCCACCGCACACGTCGCCGGGCTGGACGTCACCCCGGAGCGGATCCGCGCCGCCGTCGCCGACATCACCGGCCGCACGGTCGGCCGGCACGAACTGCCCACCTCCGGCCGCCGCTCCGGCACCCCCGTCGTCCGCCGGGTCACCGACGCCCTGGACGGCGCCGTGAAGGCGGCGGGACTGTCCCGCGCCGACCTCCACCGCCTGGTCATCGGCACCCCGGGCGCCTTCGACCCGAACACCGGCCGCCTGCGCTACGCCTCCCACCTGCCCGGCTGGCACTCCCCCGCGCTGCTCGACGAACTCGCCGCCGCGCTGCCCGTGCCCTTCGCCTACGAGAACGACGTCAACCTGGTCGCCCTCGCCGAACAGCGCCTGGGGGCGGCCCGGAACCACACCGACTTCGTCCTGCTCTGGAACCAGGAGGGCCTGGGCGCCGCCCTGGTGCTCGGCGGGCGGCTGCACCGGGGCTTCACCGGCGGCGCGGGCGAGGTCGGCTTCCTGCCGGTGCCGGGCACCCCCCTGGTCCGCCGGGTCACCAGGGCGGGCAGCGGCGGCTACCAGGAGCTGGCCGGTCCCCGGGCCGTCCTGGGGCTGGCCCGCGAACTGGGCGTCGAGGACATCCCGCGGGGCCCGTGCGCCGAGGTGGCCGCCGCCCTCGTCGAACGTGCCGCCGCCGACCCGGACGACGAGGCCCACCACCGGTTCCTGAGGGCCTACGCCACCCGCCTGGCCACCGGCCTCGCCTCCCTGGTCTGCGTCCTCGACCCCGAACTCGTCGTCCTGAGCGGCACCGGCCTCACCTCCGGCGGCGAGGTGCTGCGCGCCCTGATCCGGGCCGAACTGGAGGAACTGGCCGCGGCCCGCCCGCGCCTGGTGCTGGGCGGCGTCCGCGAACACCCCGTGCTGCGCGGCGCGCTGGAGAGCGCGCTGGCGACGACCCGCGACGAGGTCTTCGACACCTCCCGCTGACCGCCCCGCGCCGTGCCGGCCGCGCCGCGGCGGGGACGGCGCCCTCGTCCGAGCGAAGGGAAGGCCATGAAACTCACCGTCGTGGGCGGAGGCTCGACCTACACGCCCGAACTCGTCGACGGCTTCGCCCGCCTGCGGGACGCGCTCCCCCTCACCGAACTGGTCCTCACCGACCCGGCGACGGACCGCCTGGACCTCGTCGCGCCCCTGTCCCGCCGCATCTTCGCCCGCCGGGGCCACCCCGGCAGGATCACCACCACCACCGACCTGGACGCGGCGGTGGACGGCGCCGACGCGGTCCTCCTCCAGCTGCGCGTGGGCGGCCAGGCGGCCCGGCAGCAGGACGAGACCTGGCCCCTGGAGTGCGGCTGCGTGGGCCAGGAGACCACCGGCGCCGGCGGCCTGGCCAAGGCGCTGCGCACGGTCCCGGTCGTCCTGGACATCGCCGACCGGGTCCGCCGCGCCAGCCCCGGCGCCTGGATCATCGACTTCACCAACCCCGTCGGCATCGTCACCCGCGCCCTGCTGCGGGCCGGCCACCGGGCGGTGGGCCTGTGCAACGTGGCCATCGGCCTCCAGCGCACGTTCGCCGCCCGCCTCGGCACCGACCCCGCCGGCCTGCACCTGGACCACGTGGGCCTGAACCACCTCACCTGGGAGACGGCGGTGCGCCTCGGCGGCCCCGGGGGCGAGGACGTCCTGCCCCGCCTCCTCGCCGGCCACGGCGACGCGATCGCCGCCGACCTGCGGCTGCCCCGCGCCCTCCTGGACCGCCTGGGGGCCGTCCCCTCCTACTACCTGCGCTACTACTACGCCCACGACGAGGTCGTGCGGGAGCTGCGCACCAGGCCCTCCCGGGCCGCCGAGGTCGCCGACATGGAGCGCCGCCTGCTCGCCCTCTACGCCGACCCCGCCCTCGACGAGAAGCCGGCCCTCCTGGCACAACGCGGCGGCGCCTACTACTCCGAGGCGGCGGTGGACCTCGCCGCCGCCCTCCTGCGCGGCGCCGGAAGCCCCCACCAGGTGGTCAACACCCTCAACGACGGCACCCTCCCCTTCCTGCCCGACGACGCGGTGATCGAGGTCCAGGCCGCCGTCGGCCCGAAGGGCGCGGCCCCCCTGCCCGCGGCCCCCGTCGACCCCCTCTTCGCGGGACTGATGGCGAACGTCACCGCGTACGAGGACCTCGCCCTGGAAGCCGCCCTGCACGGCACCCGCGCCCGCGTGTTCCGCGCCCTCCTCGCCCACCCCCTGATCGGCCAGTACGAGTACGCCGACCGCCTCGCCGACACCCTGATCGCACACAACCGGGAGCACCTCGCGTGGGCCTGACCGCGGGCGTGCTCGCCGTCGACGCCGGCAACAGCAAGACGGACGTGGCCGTGGTCGCCCCCGACGGCACGGTCCTCGCCACGGCCCGGGGCGCGGGCTTCCGCCCGCCCGCCGTGGGCCTGGACACGGCGATGGCCGCCCTGTCCGCCACCGTCGCCCGGGCCCTCGCCGCCGCCCGCACGCCCACCGTCGCCCATGTCTCGGCCTGCCTGGCCAACGCGGACCTCCCGGTCGAGGAACGACAGCTCGCCGCGGCCCTGCGGGCCCGCGGCTGGGGCACCACCGTCGAGGTCCGCAACGACACCTTCGCCGTCCTGCGCGCCGGGGTCACCGAACCCCGCGGCGTGGCCGTGGTCTGCGGCGCGGGCATCAACTGCGTCGGCATGCGCCCCGACGGCCGCACCGCCCGCTTCCCGGCCCTCGGCCGCATCTCCGGTGACTGGGGCGGCGGCTGGGCCCTGGCCGAGGAGGCCCTCTGGCACGCGGCCCGCGCCCAGGACGGCCGCGGCGCCCCCACCGCCCTGGCCCGCACCCTCCCGGCCCACTTCGGCCTCCCCGACGTGCCGGCCCTCGTCGAGGCCCTGCACCTGCGCCACGTCCCCCCGGCCCGCCGCCACGAACTGACCCCGGTGCTCTTCGCCACGGCGGCCGGCGGCGACCCCGTCGCCCGGGCGATCGTCGACCGCCAGGCCGACGAGGTCGTCACGATGGCCACGGTCGCCCTGGCCCGCCTCGGCCTCCTCGACGAGGAGACCCCCGTCGTCCTGGGCGGCGGTGTCCTGGCGGCCGGGCACCCCCGGCTCACCGACCGCGTCCGCGCCCTCCTCGCCGACCGGGCCCCCAGGGCCGTCCCCCGGACCGTCACCGCCGCCCCGGTCCTGGGCGCGGCCCTCCTGGGCCTCGACCGCCTGGCGGCCCCACCGGAGTCCCACCACCGCCTGCGGGCGCACTACGAGACCTGACGGCGCGGCGTGCGGCGGGAGGTGACGGGGCGTCCGCCCGCGGCGGCCGGCGCGTCGGCGTCCGCACCGGGAACCGAACGGATTCCCCGGGCGTGTTCGTGGGCAGGGGGTGGTGCGGGACGGAGAACCACGCCGGAACTCCCGGCGACCGCAACGCGATCGGTCCAAGATCGCGCCAACCCGGTGCGGATGCCGGTCCCGGCAGCGATACTTGCCGCGACGGATGGCCATGGGGGAGGTCAAGTGACACACACGCCGGACGGCAGCACGGCGCCACCGGGTTCCGCCCTGCCACCGCCGCCCGTCCTGCCGGCGGTACCGCCGCAGCCCTCCCCCGTCCCCGCTCCGGCGCCCGCGCCCGGCACCCAGCACCCCGCGCCCCAACCGCCGGAGGCCCGCCGCACCGCCTTCGCCGAGGGCGCGGACCGCCTGCGCCGAGCCGCCACCACCGAGCCCGGCCGCCTCCGCATCATCGGCGCGGTCCTCGCCGCCCTCGTCCTCGCCTTCGGCGCCGTCACCGCCTGGCAGACGAGCGACCGGACGGCCGCGGCGGACGACGTCCTGACCGGCAGTCAGCCGCTCACCTCGGACGCCGCCGACATCTACCGCTCCCTCGCCGACGCCAACACCGCGGCCTCCAGCGGCTTCCTCGCCGGCGGCCAGGAGACCGCCGCCTCCCGGGACCGCTACGAGGAGGGCATCCGCACCGCGGCCGCCAAACTCGTCAAGGCCGCGGCGGGCTCCGACCCCGGTTCCCCGTCCACGGCGACGATCGCCCGGCTCAACCGCCTGCTCCCCGAGTACAAGGGCCTGGTGGAGCGGGCCCGCACCTACAACCGCCAGGGCTTCCCCGTGGGCGGCGCCTACCTGCGGTACGCGAACGAGAAGATGCAGGAGGAGATGCTCCCGGCGGCGGAGGACCTCTACGAGAGGGAGAACCAGCGCCTGAGCGCCGACTACGCGGACGCGACCCCGTACCCCTGGGCCGCCATCGCCCTCGGCGTCCTCGCGCTGGCCGTGCTCGCCTGGGCCCAGCGCCGCACCTACCTGCGCACCAACCGCGTGCTCAACCACGGCCTGGTCGCGGCCACCGCGGCGACCACGGTGGTCCTCCTCTGGCTGACCGCCGGCCACAGCGTCGCCCGCTCGGGCCTCGACGACTCCCGCGACCACGGCGTGCGCTCGCTCAACGTGCTGTACGACGCCCGCATCGCCTCGCTGAAGGCCCGCGGCAACGAGAACCTCACGCTGGTGGCCCGCGGCGCCGAGACGAAGAAGGTCGGCGACGAGACCGTCGACGCCTACGACCACGACTTCGAGCGCGACATGGACGCCCTCGCCGAGGGCCTGGCCCGGGCGGAGCGGCTCGCGGACGACGACAGCGGCGCGCGACCGGTCACCTCGGCGGTGGGCGACATGACCGAGTGGCTCAGGCGTCACGAGGCCGCCCGCGAGCAGGACGAGAACGGCGACTACCGGCAGGCGCTGGCCATGGTGATCGGTGCCGAGGGCGCGACCGGCGAGTGCTTCGACAACGTCGACGAGAACCTGGCCACGGCGATCGAGCACGAGCAGGGCGAGTTCAAGCAGGCGGCCGGCGACGGCCGGGACGCGCTGACGGGCCTGCCGGCCGGCGCGGCCGGCCTCGCGGTCGTGGGCGCGGCCGGCGCGGTGCTGGGCATCGGCCGCAGGCTGTCGGAGTACCGGTGAGAGGGGGCGTGACGATGAACGCACGACGCGTACGGGCCGGCCTGAGGGGCTGGGGCGGCGTGGGCGCGATGGCCGTCGCCTGCGCCCTCGCGCTGGTCTTCGCGCTGGTGCTCACCCGCACCGGAGCCCCGGCCGACGACGCCGGCCGGTCCGTGGCCCACGCCGCCCCGGCCCGGGTGGACGAGGAGTGCGCGGACCCGGAGAAGCAGACCCTGTCCCCCTCCCGCGCGGACGGCGCGACCATCGAGGCGATCAAGAACCGCCGGGGCGAGAAGCGCAAGCTGATCGTCGGGGTCGACCAGAACAGCTACCACTGGGGCTACCGGGACCCCAACGGCGGTGAGAGCGGACGGCTCGAGGGCTTCGACATCGACCTGGTGCACCGCATCGCCGAGGACATACTCGGCGACCCGGACGCGGTCCAGTTCAAGGCGATCCCCACCGACCAGCGCATCCCGGCGATCCAGGCCGGCCGGGTCGACATGGTGGTCCGCACCATGACGATCAACTGCACGCGCCTGGAGGAGGTGGCGTTCTCCGCGCCCTACTTCCGGACGGGCCAGCAGGTCCTGGCCCCGAGGTCGTCACCGGTCGAGGGGTACGACGGGACGCTCGCGGACCGGAGGATCTGCACGGCGGCCGGCTCCACCGCGTACGCGAAGCTGGAGGAGGACAAGAAGGCCGGACGGCTCCCGGAGTCCGCCGACATCCGCACCACCGTCCCCAACCAGCTGGACTGCCTGGTGCGTCTGCAGCTCGGCGAGGTCGACGCGGTGGTCACCGACGGCGCGCTCGCGGCGAGCCAGGCCGCGCAGGACCCGACGGTCCGGCTCAAGGGCGAGGCCTTCACGACCGAGTACTACGGCGTGGCGATGAAGAAGGACGCGGACGACCTGGTCCGCCGGGTCAACCAGATCCTGGTGGAGTTCCGCGCGGACCCCGAGGACGGCTGGCAGGCCTCCTACGACAGGTGGCTGTCGGACACGCTGGGCGAGGACTCGTCGAAGTCGGAGCCACCGGCGCCCGTGTACGCGCGCGGGAACTGACCCGCGGAACGGACCGGCGACGCACCGCAACACCACCAACCACCCGCAGCGAGAGGTGATCGATGGGCGACACGGACCCCACCGGGCCGGTGATGGACCGGGACGAGGTGGACCGTGCGCTGGCGCGGCTCGGCGCCGAGCACGAGGCGATCGAGACCTCGCTCCTCGCCCTCCAGGACCACGCGGGCCGGAGGCTCCTGGAGGGCGCGCGGCTCACCGGGCTCACCCAGGAGCGCTGGACGGCCACGGAGGCGGCGATCACGCTGCTGTGGACGTACTTCGACGCCTACACGGACGCGTTGCGCACCGCCCGGGAGACCCGGGCCCGCCGCCGCTGGTCCAGCCGCGAGGACCTGGTGGAGCTGACGGAGCTGCTGCGCGGCGAGTGCGTCACGGTGGCCGGTTCGGCGGCCGCCGCCGCGGGCGCCCCGGCGCCGGACGGCCCGCGGGGGCGCCTCAGCGAGCGCTACTCCCTGGCGGCCCTCGTCGACCGGATGAACGAGCTGTACGCGTCCTCGCTCGACGTGGTCGTCGCCGCGGACGTGGTGTGGTCGGCGCTGCCCGCCCGGATCGACCTCCTGGCCGCCGAACTCCAGCGCACCCGCAAGCTCGCGCACTCCGTCGGGGTGCGCCCCGGCGAGCACCCGGCGGGCGACGACCTGGAGCGGATCACCCGCACCCTGACCCGGCTGCGCGAGCAGGTGATCTCCGACCCGCTGGCGTTCTGGCAGCCGGACCGGGGCAGTTCGGCGCCGGGCGGCGGCAGACCGGACACCACGGTGTACGACCGCGAGGCGCGCGCCCTGGAGGACGTGCGCCGCGAGATCGAGGCGGTGCTGACGGTCCGCCAGGACGCCGAGAAGCGCATCGTCCGGCTGCGGGACGTGCTGTCCCGCGCCGACCGCACCCTCGCCGAGGCCCGTACCGCCCGCGGCGAGGTGCTCGCGAAGATCGCCGCGACGGAGGTGCCGGTCGTCAGCGGACCGCCGACCGCGCTGCAGGAGCAGTTGTCGACGGCCGCCGAGTACCGCAGGCACGCCCAGTGGCACCGCCTGTCCCCCCTGCTGGAGTCCCTGGAGCAGAAGGCGGAGGACGAACTGCTGCGCGCCCGCGAGTCGCTGACCGCGGTCACCGCGCCCCTGGCGGTCCGCGCCGAGCTGCGCGGCCGGCTCGACGCGTACAGGGCGAAGGTGGCCCGGCACGGCCTCGCGGAGGACCCCGTCCTGGTGGAGCGGTACGAGAAGGCGCGCCGCATGCTGTGGAGCGCGCCCTGCGACCTGCGCGCCGCCGAGCAGGCGGTGCTGCGCTACCAGCAGGCGGTCGCGGAACTGCTCGGCACCGCGCCGCGGGTGCCCGGCCCGGGCGTACCGGATCAGGGCACGCCCGACGACCGGAGGGGGCCGGGCGCATGAGCGACGAGGGGGAGGCAGCCGCATGAGCCAGGCGGAGGAGGGGACGGAGAGCCGGACCCACGGCCAGGACCCGCACCGGGCGCGGCCCGCGGCCCCGGGCACCTGTCAGCGCCCCGGCTGCGACGGCACGTACGAGGACGTCGGCGGCGGCGAGCTGTACTGCGACACCTGCGGTCTCGCGCCGGTCGTGTCGGCGTCGGGGTCTCCCCCGCCCGAGCGCGGCCGGGAGCCCGGGGAGGGCATGGTCGGCTCGTCCCCGACCGGCGTCACGGGCGGCGGCCGGGACTCGCGCGGCTCGTCCGGCAGCGGCGGCCCCCGCTCCGGCAGCCGCGGTTCGCGCGCGTCGTCGCGGTCGTCGCAGTCGTCGAGGTCCCGCCGCTCGGTCTCGGGCCGGCTGTCCCGCTCGCTGTCGGGCCGGGCCACGGGCCGCTCGGTGTCGGTGCGCAGCTCCGGCTCCGGGGCCGGCTCCTCGAACCGGGGCCGGCTCGGCGCCGGACTGGTCCGGGTGCCGCCGATCCCGCGCCCCGACCCGCGCGCGATGGTGCTGGAGAACCCCGAGGTGCCGGAGCGCAAGCGGTTCTGCTCGCGCTCGGACTGCGGGGCGCCGGTGGGCCGGGCCCGCAGCGGCCGGCCGGGGCGCACGGAGGGCTTCTGCACCAAGTGCGGCCACCCCTACTCGTTCGTCCCGAAGCTGCGGGCCGGCGACGTCGTGCACGGCCAGTACGAGGTGGTCGGCTGTCTGGCGCACGGCGGTCTGGGCTGGATCTACCTCGCCGTGGACCGGGCGGTCTCCGACCGCTGGGTGGTCCTCAAGGGCCTGCTGGACACGGGCGACCAGGACGCGATGGCGGCGGCGATCTCCGAGCGGCGCTTCCTCGCGGAGATCGAGCACGCCAACATCGTGCGGATCTACAACTTCGTGGAGCACCTCGACCAGCGCACCGGCTCCCTCGACGGCTACATCGTCATGGAGTACGTGGGCGGCAAGTCCCTGAAGGAGATCGCCAACGCCCGCCGCACGCCGGAGGGCCGGCGCGACCCGCTGCCGGTGGAGCAGGCGTGCGCGTACGGCATCGAGGCGCTGGAGGCGCTCGGCCACCTGCACAGCCGCAACCTGCTGTACTGCGACTTCAAGGTCGACAACGCGATCCAGACCGAGGACCAGCTGAAGCTGATCGACATGGGCGCGGTGCGCCGGGCGGACGACGAGGAGTCGGCCATCTACGGCACGGTCGGCTACCAGGCGCCCGAGGTCGCCGAGGTCGGCCCGTCGGTGGCGTCCGACCTGTACACGGTCGCCCGGACGCTCGCCGTCCTCACGTTCGACTTCCAGGGCTACACGAACGTCTACGCGGACTCCCTGCCCGACCCCGACACCATCGAGGTCTTCCGGCGGTACGAGTCGTTCTACCGCCTCCTGGTCCGCGCCACCGACCCGGACCCGGCCCGCCGGTTCGCCTCCGCGCAGGAGATGGCCGAGCAGCTGACGGGCGTCCTGCGCGAGGTCGTCTCCCTCCAGTCGGGCCACGCCCGGCCGGCCCTGTCCACGCTGTTCGGCCCGGAGCTGCGGGTGACGGACACGGAGCTGTTCCCCGCGCTGGACGGGGACGCCTCCCGCCTGGGGGCCCGGCCGGTCCGCCCGCGCGGGGAGCGGTCCCCCGGGCGGTCCCTCCCCGCGCCCGCCGGAGCTCCCCCCGCCGCTCCGTCCGGCCTGCTCAAGCCGGTCGACTGCCCCGCCGCCGCGCTCGCCCTGCCGGTGCCGCACGTCGACCCCGCCGACCCCAACGCCGGTTTCCTCGCGGGTCTGCTGACGTCGGCGCCCGGGGAGCTGGTCCACGCGCTCGCCGCCGCGCCCGCCCCGTCGACCGAGATCCGGCTGCGCCAGGTCCGCGCCTGGCTGGAGACGGGCGAGCCGGACACCGCGCTGCGGGCGCTGCGCGCACTGGAGGAACAGGACCCCGACGACTGGCGGGTGGTCTGGTACCGGGGCGTGGCGGCCCTCGTCACCGGCGACCACGAGGGGGCCGCGCTCGCCTTCGACGCGCTCTACGACGCCTTCCCCGGCGAGACCGCGCCCAAGCTGGCGCTCGGCCTGTGCGCCGAGGTGCTGGGCCAGCTGGACAACGCCGCCGAGTACTACCGTCTGGTGTGGTCGACCGATCCGAGCCATGTGAGCGCCGCGTTCGGGCTGGCCCGCGTCCGGTTCGCGACCGGGGACCGGCACGGCGCCGTGCGGACGCTGGAGTCGGTGCCGGAGTCGTCCATCCACTACACCGCCGCGCGCGTGGCGGCCGTCCGCGCACGGCTGCGCGGACGCACCGCCGCCCCCGGTGACGTACCGTTCCTGGACGACCTGACCGCCGCCGCCGGGCAGGTCGAGGCCCTGGGGGCGTACGGTCTGGATCCGGCGCGCCGCGAGCGGCTGTCGGCCGAAGTCCTCGGCTGCGGGCTGGACTGGGTACTCTCCGGGGGCCAGGGTTCCGCCCCGCCCGCCGGGGGACGGACGCTGCTCGGCAGCGGCCTGGACGAACGGGGCCTGCGCTTCGGGCTGGAGCGCGCGTACCGCACGCTGGCCCGGCTGGCGCCGAGCGGCGAGGAGAGGATCGACCTGGTGGAACGTGCCAACCGTTACCGCCCCCGGACGTGGGTGTAGTTGATGTCGCAGATGCCCCAGCAGGCCGCTGTGCCGAAGTGCCCGAGCTGCGAGGAACCCCTCGAGTCGGGTGATCGTTTCTGCGGTGCGTGCGGATACGACCTGTCCGCGGTGCCCGCACGGCCGAAGGACGAGCCGACGGTCGCCCTGAACGGCTCGGTGCCGCCCCTGCCTCCGGCGCAGGCGCCGGCCGGCGGGACCGCGCGCCCCGCCCCCGCCGCGCCCCACCCCCCCGCCCAGGGGGCTCCCGTACCGCCGCCCCCGCCGGCGGCACCGCCCGCCGCTTCCTCCGGCGTGCGCTTCGACCGCCCCGCGCAGCCGGACACCCCGCCGGCCCCCCGGCAGCCCGGCGGCGTGGACCGGCCGGCCCAGCCCGACGAGTACCCGCTCCAGGCGCCGGACCCGCGGGTGGCCGCCGAGCCGGTGCGGGCCACCGGCGGCGCCGTCTGCGTGGCCTGCCGCGCGGGCCGGGTGGACGACGACGGCTACTGCGAGAACTGCGGCCACGCCCAGCCGCGCGAACGGGACCACATGGAACAGGAATCCGGCCCGATCGCCGCGGTCAGCGACCGCGGCCTGCGCCACCACCGCAACGAGGACGCCTTCGCCGTCGGCACCACCGCGCTGCCGGACGGCTCCCCCGCCTCGGTCGCGATCGTCTGCGACGGCGTCTCCTCGGCGACCCGCCCCGACGAGGCGTCACTGGCCGCCTCCCGCGCGGCGAACGAGTCGCTGCTCGCCGCCCTGCCGCGCGGTACGCACCCGCAGCAGGCGATGCACGACGCGATCGTCGCCGCCGCCGGCGCGGTCAACGCGCTGGCCGACGAGCCCGCGGGGGCCCGGGAGCACGCCCCGCACCAGAACGCCCCGGCCTGCACCATCGTCGGCGCCGTGGTCACCGACGGTCTGCTGGTCGTCGGCTGGGTCGGCGACAGCCGCGCCTACTGGGTGCCGGTCGACCGCTCCGCCCCGTCGGCCCGGCTCACCGAGGACGACTCCTGGGCCGCGCAGATGGTCGCCGCGGGCCTGATGGGCGAGGCCGAGGCGTACGCCGACCAGCGCGCCCACGCGATCACCGGCTGGCTCGGCGCGGACGCCTACGAACTGGAGCCGCACACCGCTTCCTTCAAGCCGGACCGCCCCGGTGTGGTCGTGGTCTGCACGGACGGCCTGTGGAACTACGCCGAGTCGGCCGAGGAGATGGCCGCGGTCGTCCCCGCCGACGCCGCCGCGCGCCCGCTGCACGGCGCCCGGGTGCTGGTCGGCCACGCCCTCGACGGCGGGGGCCACGACAACGTAACAGTGGCCCTCGTGCCGTTCCCGGCCGTCCCCCAGGGGGCAGGATCGGCCTGAGGCCGCGTACGGGAAGCCTCTCGCGGGGAGCCTCAACGGACCGGAGGGGACCGGCCCGTCATCCGTCGTCGCCCCGCGCCGCCGGGGCACCTGAGGGGGATCGAAGCAGGCATGGCCAATTTCTCGAAATCGAACGTGCCGCAGTTCTCGGTGGACGTCTACCAGAACGAGTACCTGCCGGAGGGCGCCGGCGAGGTCAACGCCATCGTCACGGTGACCGCGACCGGCGGCGGCACCATCGGCAGCGCGGTGGCGGCGCCCCACCTCTACCCGCCCGGCCAGGGACCGTCGGCGGCGGTGGTCCTGATGGTCGACTGCTCGGGCTCGATGGACTACCCGCCGACCAAGATGCGCAACGCCCGCGACGCGACGGCCGCCGCGATCGACGCCCTGCGCGACGGCGTGCACTTCGCGGTGGTCGGCGGCACGCACGTGGCCAAGGAGGTCTACCCCGGCGCCGGCCGCCTCGCGGTCGCCGACGCCACCACCCGCGACCAGGCCAAGCAGGCGCTGCGCAGGCTGAGCGCGGGCGGGGGCACGGCCATCGGCACCTGGCTGCGGCTGGCCGACCGGCTGCTGGCGTCGGTGGACGTGGCGATCCGGCACGGCATCCTGCTCACCGACGGCCGCAACGAGCACGAGTCGCCGCAGGACCTGAAGGCCGCCCTGGACGCGTGCGCCGGACGGTTCACCTGTGACGCCCGCGGGGTGGGCACCGACTGGGAAGTGAAAGAAGTCACAGCGATAGCCTCGGCCCTCCTCGGCACCGCCGACATCGTCGCCGACCCGGCCGGACTCGCCGCCGACTTCACGCGGATGATGGAGACCGCGATGGGCAAGGAGGTCGCGGACGTCTCCCTGCGGCTGTGGACGCCGGTCGGCACGACTGTGAGGTTCGTCAAACAGGTCGCGCCGACGGTCGAGGAGCTCACCGGCCGGCGCACCGAGGCCGGCCCGCGCGCGGGCGACTACCCCCTGGGTTCCTGGGGGACGAGTCCCGCGACTACCACGTCTGCGTCGAGGTCCCGCCCGCGGGCCTCGGCCAGGAGATGCTCGCGGCCCGGATCTCCCTGGTGATCGCCAACTCCCGCTCGGGCGCGGCCGGGAGCGCGGGAGACGGCGTGCAGAGCCTCGGAGCGCAGGGTCTGGTGCGCGCCGTGTGGACGGACGACATGGCCGCCTCGACGTCGATCAACCCCCAGGTCGCCCACTACACCGGGCAGGCCGAACTGGCGGAAGTCATCCAGGAGGGGCTCGATCTGCGCAAAGCGGGAGACATGGGCGGAGCAACGGCCAAACTGGGCCGCGCCGTTCAGCTCGCGAGTGCCTCCGGCAACGCGGATACTGCGAAACTGCTTGCGAAGGTGGTGGACGTGGTCGATGCCGCGACCGGTACTGTGCGACTGAAGACGAAGGTCGAGGAGGCCGACGAGATGACGCTCGAGACTCGGTCCACCAAGACTGTTCGTGTGAAGAAATGACCAAGAAGTGATCGAGCCCGGCCCCTCGGGGTCGGAGAAATCCGGCCGGAACCGGCCGGACAAAGGAGAGGGGGAAGCGCCGACATGCCGACCTGCCCGAACGGACACCAGTCGGGTTCCGACGACTGGTGCGAGGTGTGCGGTCACCGCATGGCGGGTGCCGTGCCCCCACCTCCTCCCCCGCCGCCCCCGGCCGGCGGTGGCTACGGGTTCCCGCCGCCCGCCGGCCCCGGTGGTCCCGGCGGCCCCGGCGGTTTCGGCGGTCCGGGGGGCCCCGGCGGCCGCCCCGCCGAGCTGTGCCCGCAGTGCCGCACGCCCCGGGAGGGCGCCGCGCCGTTCTGCGAGGAGTGCCGGTGGAACTTCCTGACGAACACCGCGACCTCGTACACCCCGGCCGCCCCGCGTCCGCCGGCCCCCGGTCCTGGTCCTGGTCCTGGTCCTGGCGGACCGTTCCAGCAGCCGCCCGGCCCGTCGTACGGCGGTGACTCCTTCGACTACCAGGGCTCGCGTCCCTCGCAGATGAACCGGCCCGCCGAGCCGATCCCGCCGGGCCCGCCCGGCTTCGGCGGCGACCCCTCGCGGCCGGTGCCGCCGCCGCCCGGCCCCGGCGGTCCCGGCCGTCCCGGTGGGCACAGCGGTCCCGGCGGTCCCGGCGGTCCCGGCGGTCCCGGTGCTCCGCAGGCGTTCCAGCCCGGGCCGCCCGCGCCGCCCGGATTCCCGCAGGAGACCGGCCGTCCGCAGCAGGGCGGACCGTCCTTCGGGGGCGGGGACGACGACTGGGTGATCTCCCCTCCGTCCGGCGGTCCCGGCGGCCCCGGAGGCATGGGCGCGCCCGGCGGTCCCGGAGGCATGGGCGGCCCCGGCGGCCCGAACGGCGCGGGTCAGCGCGGCGGGTACGGCTACCCGCAGCCCGGCGCGACCCAGGCGCCGCCCGGCCCCGGCGGTTTCCCGCACCAGCCCCACCCGCCCCAGGGCCCGGCGACCTGGACCGCGACCATCGGTCCGGACCGCGAGTACTTCATGGCGATGATGCAGCGCTCCGGCCCCGAGGCCGCGGGCCTGAACCTGCCCGCGTACTCGCCCGAGCAGCAGCGCACGCTCACCGGCAACCAGATCACCATCGGCCGCCGCCGCCACTCCACCGGCGACACCCCCGACATCGACCTGTCGACGCCGCCGGAGGACCCGGGCGTCTCGCACCAGCACGCGGTGCTGGTGCAGCAGCCGGACGGCAGCTGGGCGGTCGTCGACCAGAACTCGACGAACGGCACGACGGTCAACGGCTCGGACGAGCCGATCCAGCCGTTCGTCCCGGTCCCGCTCCAGGACGGCGACCGGGTCCACGTGGGCGCCTGGACGACGATCACGATCCGCCGGGGCTGAGCCCCCTCAGGGGGGCAGCGGCCAGACGTACGGCCCTCGGGGGTCGTCCAGCCACGCGCGGACGCCCCCGTCGCCGACCGTGAGGCCGTAGCGTTCGCGCTGCGGCCTCCCCTCGCGCTCCCACAGCTCGTACGCCTCCCGCGCGTCGAGGGCGCCGGCGGTCAGCACCAGCAGGAACCGGAACAGGTCGCTTCCCCGGGCCGGGCCCGGCAGCCCGCCCACGTCGGGCGGGTCCTGCCACGACCGGCTCGCGCCGCGCAGCGGGACGAAGTAGGCGGGCGTGTGCAGGAAGGGGCCCTCGGCGTGCCCGGCGTCGCGCACGGTGAGGGCGACGACCCCGGTGGCGAACGGGGTGAGGATCCGGGCGCCCGGGCGGCACTGCCCGAGCCAGGCGCGCGGGACGGAGGGCAGGACGCAGGTCGCGATGATCCGGTCGAAGGGGGCGCGGGCGGGCACCCCGCGCGCGCCGTCGCCGGTGACGACGGCCGGGTGGTATCCGGCGGCGTCCAGGTGCCGGCGGGCCGGCCCGGTGATCTCCGGATCGAGGTCGACCGTGGTGACCAGGTCGCCGGTGCCCAGGCGGTGGGCGAGCAGGGCGGCGTTGTAGCCGCTGCCGGTGCCGATCTCCAGGACCGCCCCGCCCTCCCGGACGCCCAGCTCGGCCAGCATCAGCGCCATGAGGGAGGGCTGGCTGCTGGAGGAGAGCAGTTCGCCGTCGCGCAGCAGGATCGCCAGCGGCGTGTCCTCGTACGCGCCGCGCAGCCACCGCTCCCGCGCCCGGGGGTCGGGATCCTCCTCCCACCGGCGCTCGTAGCCGCCGACGACGCCCACGTAGTAGGACGGCACGAACAGGTGACGCGGCACCGCGGCGAACGCCTCCCGCCACACCGGGTCGGCGTCGAACGCCCCGCTCGCGTCGATCTCCCGCACGAGGGCCGCCCGCAGCGAGACGGCGAGGCCGTCGCCGTTCCCGCGGTCCTGCCCGTCCACGACTCCACAGTAGGGCGGTCCTAGGCCTTGAGTCCTATGCCGCGGTGTCTGAGACCATGGACGACGTGACAGAGATTCGGCGCGGCACGCTTCAGGAGCAGACCTTCTACGAGCAGGTCGGCGGGGAGGAGACCTTCCGTCGGCTCGTCCACCGTTTCTACCAGGGGGTCGCCGGGGACCCGCTGCTGCGGCCCATGTATCCCGAGGAGGACCTGGGCCCGGCCGAGGAGCGGCTGCGGCTGTTCCTGATCCAGTACTGGGGCGGTCCGACGACGTACGGCGAGCAGCGCGGCCATCCGCGGCTGCGGATGCGGCACGTCCCGTTCAAGGTCGACCGGGCGGCGCACGACGCGTGGCTGAAGCACATGCGGGACGCCGTCGACGAGCTCGGCCTGTCCGAGGAGCACGAGCAGACGCTGTGGAAGTACCTGACGTACGCCGCGGCCTCGATGGTCAACACCCCGGACTGACACCGGCGCCCCCGTCCGGCCGGACGGCGCGCTCCGACCGGATTCCGGAGATCCCCTTTCGGAAAGCGATCACAATCCGGTCAAACCCGTGCCACGAACGCTTACCCGCGGCGACCGCCTCTGACAGCATCACCCGGAGGTCCGGACAACCACGGGGGGTTGGGTGGCTGCCGCAGGGGGGTCGGCGAGGTTCGTCCTCGCCCGCGCACGGGCTCACCGGCCGCTCCTCGTGGCCGCCCTGCTCACGGTCCTGCTGACCACGGCGGTCCTGGCGACCCTCACCGCCTACTCCGCGTCGATCGGCGACGCGGCCCTGCGCCACGCCCTGGCGGACCCCCGCAACGCCGCCGACACCGCGCTCGCCGTCGAGGCCGACGTGCCCGCCGGCCGCCGCGCCGCGGCCGGCGCCGCCGTGCGGGAGGGCGCCCGGAAGTCCTTCGACGGGCTGCCGGTGACCCTGCGCACCCTGACCCGGTCCGGCCCGTACGCCCTGCCCCGCCCGCCGGACGGGCGCGCGGAGCCGGACGAACCCGACCTCACGCACTTCGCGGCGCTGGACCGCACCCAGGTGCGGATCACCCGCGGACGGATGCCCCGGGCGGCCTCCGGGGCGACGATCGAGGCCGCGCTGCCCGAGGCCGCCGCCCGCCGCCTCGGCCTGGAGCCGGGCGCCCGCCTCCCCCTGGCCGACCGGCTCGGCGGACCGGCCGCGAAGGTGCGGATCACCGGCCTGTACCGGCCCGTGGACGCCGCCGCGCCCTACTGGCGGCTGGACGACCTGAAGGGCCGCGGGGTCGTCGAGCTGCACTTCACCACGTACGGCCCGCTGTTCGCCCACCCCTCCGTGCTCGCCGGGGACCGGGTCAGCGCCGGTGCGTCCGGCTGGCTGGCGTCGGCCGACTTCTCGGCGGTGGACACCGGGCGGATCGACGCGCTGCGCGAGGCGGTGCGGCGCGGCACCGCCGCCCTGCCCGGGGACGAGGCGCTGGGCGGCACGGCGACGGCGGCGAGCGCGCTGCCCGCCGTGCTGGACCGGGTCGAGCGCTCCCTGCTCGTCTCCCGCTCGACCCTGCTGGTCATCGCCCTCCAGCTGGTCCTCCTCGCCGGCTGCGCCCTGCTCCTGGTGGCCCGGCTGCTGGGCGCCGAACGCGCGGCCGAGACCCGGCTGCTGCGGGCGCGCGGCGGTTCCCGCGCCCGGGTGGCCCGGCTCGCCGCACTGGAGGCACTGCTGCTGGCCGTGCCCGCGGCGGCCTGCGCCCCGCTGCTGGCGGGCCCGCTCGCCGGGCTGCTCGCCGGACGGGGCCCGCTGGCCCGGATCGGGCTGGACCCGGACACCTCCGTCGGCTCGGTCGCCGGACGCGGCGCGGTGTGGCTGGTGGCCGCGGGGGTGGCCCTCGGCTGCGCGCTGGCCGTCACGGTTCCCGCGTTCACCTCCTCCTTCGCGGCCGGCCGCGCCAGGCCCCTGCCCGGCGCGGTGCGCGCGGGCGCGGACATCGGACTGCTGGTGGTGGCCGCCGTCGCGTACTGGCAGCTGAGCCGCCGGCCCTCCGGTGTCGTCGGCCGCGACCTCGGCGTCGATCCGCTGCTCGTCGCGGCCCCGGCCCTGGCCCTGCTCGCCGGCACGGTGCTGACGCTGCGGCTGCTGCCGCCGGTGGCGCGGCTGGCCGAGCGCAGGGCGGCCGCCGGCCGCGGGCTGCCGGGGGCGATGGCGGGCTGGCGGTTCAGCCGCCGGCCGATGCGCGGCGCGGGCCCGGTGCTGCTGCTGGTGCTCGCGGTGGCGCTGGGCGTGCTGGCGATCGGCCAGGGCTCCTCCTGGGAGCGCTCGCAGGACGACCAGGCGGACTTCCGGGCCGGCGCCCGGGTGCGCGTCACGGCCGCCGGGGAGGTGGAGTTCGGCCGCACCCAGGCGTACGCGGCCGTACCCGGGGTGCGCCGGGCCGCCCCCGCCGTGCGGACCACCGTGCCGCTGGCCGGCGGCCGGACGGGAACCGTGCTCGCGCTGGACACCGCCCACGCGGCGGACACCGTGCTGATGCGCTCCGACCTGGCCGCCGAGCCGGTGCGCGCCCTGCCGGCGGACCTGGCGCCGAAGGGCGGAACGGCGGGCGTGCGCGTACCGGCGGGCACCGCGCGCCTGGCGCTGACGGCGCGGATCCGGGGCGCGGACACCCGCCCGGCGGTCGATGTGGGGGCCACCTTGGAGGACTCCCACGGAACCCCGTACGAGCTGCCCCTGGGCCCGCTCCGGGCCGACGGGCGGACCCACACGCTCACCCTCGACCTCGGCGCGCTCGCCGAGGCGCCCCCGGGCGCGCTGACCCTGACCGGGCTCCGGCTGGACCTGTACCAGCCGGCCGGGCGTCCGGAGGACCACCGCTTCACCGTGACCGCGCTGACCGCCGCGGCAGCCGACGGCCGGGACCGGCGGCTGCCGCTGCCCGCCGGCTGGAGGCCGTCCGCGCACGACGGCAGCGAGGTGCCCCCGCCCGACGGGAGCGCCGGCCCGGCCCGGCCCCGCGTCACCTCGGCCGACCCGCTGACCGTCGCCTACGGCACGGGGCACGTCCCGGAGGACCTGTCCTGGCAGGCCTCGCCGCTCACGGTCCGCCTGCGGGTTGCGCAGCGTGCGGCGCCCGAGGTCGCCGCCGTGGCCACCGACCGCTACCTCGCCTCGGCCGGCGCCCGCCCCGGGCAGCGCGTGGACGTGCGGATCGGCGGTTCCACCGTCCCGGTGCGGATCGTGCGGGCGGTGCGGGAACTGCCGTCCGTGCCGAGCGGCGGGGCGGACGACGGCGGGGCCCTGCTGGTCGATCTGCGGTCCGTCAACCGGGTGCTCCGGGCGCGCCACGGCGAGGGCGTGGCGCCCACCGAGTGGTGGCTCGCGACCGCGCCGGGCGCGTCGGCGCGGGTGGCCGAGGCGCTGCGCGGCCGGCCCGACGTGGATCCGTCCCAGGTGGTGGTACGGGACGAGATCGCCGAAGAGCTGCGGGACGACCCCTTCGGCGCCGGGCCCGGGGCGGTGTTCGGCGCGGCGGCCCTCGCGGCGGCGGCGCTGACGGCGGTCGGGTTCGCGGCGAGCGCGGCGGGGTCGCTGCGGGAGCGGTCCGCGGAGTTCGCGGTCCTGCGCGCCCTGGGCGCCTCGCGGCGGCGGCTGGCCCGGGTGGTGGTCGTCGAGCACGGGGTGCTGGTCGGTCTGGCGCTGGCGGTGGGGCTGCTGCTCGGCGCGGTGCTGGCCCGGTCCGTGATCCCGCTGATCATGCTGACCGCCGAGGCCGCCCGTCCGGTGCCCCGGGTGCTGGTGGAGCTGCCGGCCGGGCGGGTGGCCGCGCTGCTGGCCGCGGTGTCGGTGACGCCGCTGCTGGTCACGGCGGTGCTGGCGCTGCGCCGGACGGACTCCGTGGCGTCGCTGCGGGAACGGGGAGGTGAGTGAGGTGAGCGCCCGGACCCCGAGGCGGCGGGTGGCCGTGCCCTGGGTGCGCACCCGGCTGCGGTCCGCGCCCGGCGCCGCGGCGGCCCTGGCGCTGCTGGTGGCGGTGACCGCGTTCCTGGCCGCCGCGCTGCCGCTCGCGGTCGACCGGTACGGCGACGCGGGACTGCGCCGGGCCCTGGAGACGGCCGGGCCCGACCGCACCACCGTGGAGCTGTTCGACCCGCCGGACGACTTCGCCGTGGAGCCGGGCGGGCCGGAGGCGGACCGGCGGGAGGCGGAACTGCGCCCGGACGCGCTGCGCGACTCCCACGCCACGATCCTCGCGGCGGCCGGCCGGTCCCTTCCCCTCGATCCGGGCCAGTCCTCCCGCGGTGTCCGCACCACCGAGGAACTGGTGGTCCCGGACCCCTGGCTGTCCCGGCCGGACGGCCTGCCCCCGCGCTTCTCGCTCGTCGCGCAGAACGGGCTCGCCGGCCACGCCCGGCTGCGGGCGGGCCGCCTGCCCCGGGCCCAGGGCGCCGTCACCGCGGCGACGGGGACCGTCGAGGCCGCCGTCAGCACCGGCACGGCACGGAAGCTGGGCATCGAGGTGGGGTCCGTCGTCCACGTCCCCGGCGCGGAACGCGCCCCGCTCGCGGTGCGCGTCACCGGCGTCGTCGACCCGCGCGCGCCCCGGGAGGCGTACTGGTCCACCGATCCCCTGCTGCGCGAGCCGCACCTGACGACCGTCCTCGGCGACCCGGAGCGCAGACAGTACTGGGTCGGCGCGCTGCTGCTGGCACCCGGCGCCGCCCCGGCGATGCTGGGCACGCCCGGGATGCCGGAGCGGTACTGGCGGCTGGCCCCGTCCGTCTCCGGTCTGCACGCCCACGACCTGCCCCGGCTGACGTCGGCCGTCGCCTCCCTGGTGTCGGGCCCGCTCCTGCGGCAGGCGCGCACGGCCGCCTCCCCGGCCGTGGAGGCGGAGACCTCGCTCGACGACGTGCTCGCCGACCACGCGCGGCTGCGCTCCGCCATCGGCCCGCTGGTCGCCGTCGCCGTCTTCGGCACCGGCACCGTCGCCGCCGCGGTGCTGCTCATGGCGGGCGGTCTCACCGCCGAGCGGCGCCACGCCGAACTCGCGCTGCTGCGCGCCCGCGGCGGTTCCCTGCGCGGGCTCGCCGGCCGGCTGCTGGGCGAGACGGCGGTGGTCGCCGTGCCCGCGGCCGCGCTGGGACTGGCCGCCGCGGTCCTCACGGTCCGCGGGGCCCGGCCGGCGCACTCCGTGGCCGCCGCCGGCGCCGTCGCCCTCCTCGCCTGCGCGGCCCTGCCGCTGCGGGCCGTCGCCGCGCACCGTGCCGTACGCGTGCACACCGCCCGCGGGGACGTCGCCTCGGCGCGTCCCTCGAGGCGCCGCACGGTCGCCGAACTCACGCTGCTCACGCTGGCGGCGGGCGCGGTGGTGGCACTGCGCACGCGCGGCGTGTCGGACGGACCGGAGGGGACGGGCACCTCGGGGGCCTCCGGAGCCTCGGGGGCCTCGGGTGTTTCGGGGGACCACCTGGTGTCCCTGGCCCCGGTGCTGGTGGGGGTCATCGCCGCCCTGGTGCTGGTACGCCTGTACCCGTTGCCGCTGCGCGGGCTGGCCCGTCCGGCCGGGCGGCTGCGGGGCGTGGTCGGCCACCTGTCGCTGGCCCGCGCGGGCCGTGCGTCCGGCTCCGCGGTGCTTCCCCTGCTGGCGCTGCTGACCGCGCTGACCACCGCGGCCTTCGGCGGCTCCGTCCTCGGCGGCGTGACCGAGGCCCGGGAGCGCGCGGCCGTGCTCGCCGTCGGCGCGGACGCCCGTGTCACGTCGCTGCGGCCGCTGCCGCCCGGCCTGGCCGACCGGGTCCGGCGCGTGCCCGGTGTGCGCGGGGTCACCCCCGTCGGGATCTCCTACGAGGCCCAGCCCCAGGACGGCCGGATGACCTTCCCGGTGGCCGGCGTCGACCCGGCCGGCTACGCGGCCCTGGCCCGGCACACGGACCTCGGCGCCTTCGACCGGGACGCGCTGGGGGCGGCCGGGGCCTCCGGTGCGAAGCCCCTGCCCGCCCTGGCCTCCCCCGCGGTCGCCGACCACTACGGCACCCGGCCGTTCGCGGTGCGCCTGGACGACGGCGCCTTCGTCACCGTGCGGATCGTGCTGGTGCGGGAGCTGACCCCGGCGCTCGCCGGCCAGGACTTCCTGGTCGTGGACCGGTCCGGGCTCCCCGCCGGCTCCGCCCGCCCCACCTCGCTGCTGGTGACCGGCGACCAGCCGGACGCGGCCGCGCTGCGCGAGGCCGCGGGCAGCGGGACACAGGTCCGGGTGCGCTCCGAGGAACTCGCCCGCCACGTGGACCTGCCCCTCCAGTCGGGCGCCGAGCGCGTCTACACCGCGGCGGTGGCGGCGAGCGCCGGATACGCCGTCCTCGCCCTGCTGCTGACCCTGCTGCGCGCCGCCCCCGAGCGCGCCGCGCTGCTGGCCCGCCTGCGCACCATGGGCCTCACCCGCGCCCAGGGCCGCCGTCTGCTCGTCCTGGAGTCCCTTCCGCAGGCCCTGCTCGCGGCGGTCGGCGGCATCCTCACGGCCTGGGCCGCCGTCCGGCTGCTCTCCCCCGGTGTCGACCTGACGACCATCGCCCTGTCCGCCTCCTCGTCCCCGGCCGGACGGGCGGTGCTGCGCACCGACCCGGTGTCGCTGCTGGTGCCGGCGCTGGCGTCGGTGGCGCTGACCGTCGGGATCGCGGTGGCGCAGGCGTGGTGGACGGGGCGCAGGGGGTCGGTGCGGGAACTGAGGGCGGGCGATGCCCGATGAGACGGCCGGACGACGACGGGCGGCCCCCGGCGGCACCCCCGCCTCCCGCACGCCCCCGGCCCCGACCGACCGACACCCGCCCGGGAGGCCCCCGATGACCTCGAACCCCTCGAACCCCTCGAAGACATCGAATACTTCGAAGACCTTGAAGCTCTCGGACACCCCGCACCCCACGCTGGCCGACCTGGCGGACCGCGCCGCGGCCGACCGCGGCCGCCCGGCCTTCGGCCACGACGCGCTCATCACCTGCGACCGCCTGGTCCGCGTCTTCACCGCGGACGGCGTGGAGGTGCAGGCCCTCCAGGGGCTGGACCTCCTGGTGCGCGAGGGCGAACTGATGGCCCTGGTGGGCGCCTCCGGCAGCGGCAAGTCCACCCTGATGAACATCCTGGCCGGCCTGGACACCCCCACGGCCGGCGCGGCCCGGGTGGCCGGCCGCGACCTGCTCGCGATGAACGCCCGGGACCGCCTCGCCTACCGCCGCGAGGTCGTCGGCTTCGTCTGGCAGCAGACCTCCCGCAACCTGCTGCCCTACCTGACGTCGGTCCAGAACGTCGTCCTGCCGGTGCAGCTCGCCGGCGTCCGGGGCCGGTCCCGCGGCGCGCGCCGCGCCCGGGCCGAACGCGCCCTGGAGCTGCTGGAGCTGCTGGAGGTCGCCGACTGCCGCGACCGTCTCCCGCACCAGATGTCCGGCGGCCAGCAGCAGCGCGTCGCCATCGCCGTGGCCCTCGCCAACCATCCGTCGGTGCTGCTCGCCGACGAGCCCACCGGCGAGCTCGACTCCCGGACGGCGGAGCAGATCTTCACCGCGTTCCGCACCGCGAACGAACGGCTCGGCACGACCGTCGTGATCGTCACCCACGACCAGGCGGTCGCGAGCGAGGTCCGCCGCACGGTCGCCATCCGCGACGGCCGCACCTCCACCGAGGTGCTGCGCCGCAGCGAGGTCGACGCCGCCACCGGTCACGAGACCGTGGTCGCCCGCGAGTACGCCATGCTCGACCGCGCCGGCCGCCTCCAGCTGCCCGCCGAGTACACGCAGGCCCTCGGCATGCGCGACCGCGTGGCGCTGGAACTGGAGCCGGACCACATCGGGGTGTGGCCGGACGACAGCGAACGGGACCGAGGCGACCGGGACTGAGGCGACCGGGACCGAAGTGACCAGGACCGAAGTGACCAGGACCGAGGCGACCGGGGCCGCGGAGAACGGACCCGCGGAAACGGGGGCGGCAAAAACGCGACCGCGGAGGACCGGGCCGGTGCTCCGGAACCGAAGGACCGGAACCCGAGGGCCGGTATCAGAGGCCTGGAACCCCGGGACCGGGCCCGGGGAGGGAGCCCCGCGGCGGCCTCAGCGCACGCTGAGGCCCAGCGAACCGAGTCCGGCCCCGCGCACGGCGACCGACCCGTAGGGCGTCCGCAGCCGGAGCCAGGGCCCCGAGGAGAACAGCCCCAGCTCGCCCCCGCGCAGGAAGCCGAGCGACTGGGCCGCGTGCACCGCCCGCACCGGGAGGCCGGTCCCCGCGATCGTGCGGGACCAGATCTCCCGCCCGATCCGGTCGAGTTCGGCACGGGTGCGCCGCTCCGGCTCCAGTTCCTCGGTGCGGGAGCGGAACTCCGCGACCGAGGCGGCGACGAGCTCCCGCAGCGCCCGGGGCTCCGGCAGCCCGGGCTCGGCCCGCCAGCCGCCGCGCGGCGGCAGCACCCCGGCCCACGGCGGCCCGGTCACCGCGTCCGGCACGGCGGCCGTGGCGGCGGCCTCGTCCACCGAGTCCAGCAGCTCGCCGGCCGACACGGTCACGTCCAGCGTGACGTCGAGCCCGTTCTCGTAGGGCTTGGCGAGCCGCACGGCGCGGATCGCGAGCACCTCGAAGGAGGGCGGCCGCCCGAAGACGGCCAGCGCGGTGCCGGCCGCCTGCAGCCGTACCGCGGCCGCACGGTCGTAGTGCAGCAGCCGGGAGAGGAAGGCAGCGAGATCCGCCGCCTCCCCCTCGTCGGCGAGGTGGAGCACCGTGACCGTCATGCGGCGACGGCCTCCTCCTCTTCGTCCGCGGCGTCGTCCGCGTACTCCTGGAGGAACTCCCGCTCCTCCGCGGTGATCCGGCGCGGACGCTGTGCCTCGAAGTCGAACGGCACGATCACCGTCGACGCCGTGACGTAGACCTGGTCGCCGTCCTTCACCTCGTAGGCGAGGGTGAAGGAGGCGGCCCTGATCTCGGTGACCCACAGCTCGATGTCGACCGGGTGGTGCCGGTGGACGAGCTGCCGCTTGTAGTCGATCTCGTGGCGCGCCACCACGGACCCCTGCTTGAAGTCCTTCTCCGGGCGGAACAGGAAGTCGATACGGGCTTCCTCCAGGTAGCGGAGGAAGACCACGTTGTTGACGTGACCGTACGCGTCCATGTCCGCCCAGCGCAGCGGGCAGCGGTAGATGTGGCGCAAGAGATCAGCCCCGGGTCAGCTTCTTGTAGGTGGCGCGGTGCGGACGCGCCGCGTCCGGGCCGAGCCGCTCGATCTTGTTCTTCTCGTACGACTCGAAGTTGCCCTCGAACCAGAACCACTTGGAGTCGCCCTCGTAGGCGAGGATGTGCGTGGCGACGCGGTCCAGGAACCACCGGTCGTGGGAGACGACCACGGCGCAGCCGGGGAACTCCAGCAGCGCGTTCTCCAGGCTGGACAGGGTCTCGACGTCCAGGTCGTTGGTCGGCTCGTCGAGGAGCAGCAGGTTGCCGCCCTGCTTCAGGGTGAGCGCGAGGTTCAGGCGGTTGCGCTCACCGCCGGAGAGCACGCCGGCCGGCTTCTGCTGGTCCGGGCCCTTGAACCCGAAGGCGGAGACGTACGCCCGCGACGGCATCTCGACCTGGCCGACGTTGATGTAGTCCAGCTCGTCGGAGACGACGGCCCACAGCGTCTTCTTGGGGTCGATGTGCTCGCGGCTCTGGTCGACGTAGGAGATCTTGACGGTCTCGCCGACCTTGATCGTGCCGGAGTCGGGCTGCTCGAAGCCCTGGATCATCTTGAACAGCGTGGTCTTGCCCGCGCCGTTCGGACCGATGACGCCGACGATGCCGTTGCGCGGCAGCGTGAAGCTCAGGTCGTCGATGAGGACCTTCTCGCCGAAGGCCTTGCTGAGGTTGTTCACCTCGACGACGACGTTGCCCAGGCGCGGGCCCGGCGGGATCTGGATCTCCTCGAAGTCCAGCTTCCGCATCTTCTCGGCCTCGGCGGCCATCTCCTCGTACCGCGCGAGACGGGCCTTGGACTTGGCCTGCCGCCCCTTGGCGTTCGACCGCACCCACTCGAGCTCTTCCTTGAGCCGCTTCTGCCGCTTGGCGTCCTTCTGGCCCTCGACCTTGAGGCGGGCGGCCTTGGTCTCGAGGTACTTGGAGTAGTTGCCCTCGTAGCCGTGCAGGCGGCCGCGGTCGACCTCGCAGATCCACCCGGCGACGTTGTCCAGGAAGTACCGGTCGTGGGTGACGGCGACGACGGTGCCCTCGTACTTGGCGAGGTGCTGCTCCAGCCAGTTCACCGACTCGGCGTCGAGGTGGTTGGTGGGCTCGTCGAGCAGCAGCAGGTCGGGCGCCTCCAGCAGCAGCTTGCACAGCGCCACGCGGCGCTTCTCGCCACCGGAGAGGTTGGTGACGGGCCAGTCGCCGGGCGGGCAGCCCAGCGCGTCCATGGCCTGCTCCAGCTGGGCGTCGAGGTCCCAGGCGTTGGCGTGGTCGAGCTGCTCCTGCAGCTTGCCCATCTCGTCCATGAGCTCGTCGGTGTACTCGGTCGCCATCTGCTCGGCGATCTCGTTGAACCGGTCGAGCTTGCCCTTGATCTCGGCGACACCCTCCTGGACGTTCTCCAGGACGGTCTTCTCCTCGTTCAGCGGGGGCTCCTGCAGCAGGATGCCCACGGTGTAACCGGGCGTGAGGAAGGCGTCGCCGTTCGACGGCTGCTCCAGTCCCGCCATGATCTTCAGAACGGTCGACTTACCGGCACCGTTCGGGCCGACGACACCGATCTTCGCCCCCGGCAGGAAGCTCAGGGTGACGTCGTCGAGGATCACCTTGTCGCCGTGCGCTTTGCGCGCCTTGCGCATGGTGTAAATGAACTCAGCCAAGAGAAACCGTCCGGCAGCTTGAAATCTGGCAGTGGGCAGATACACCCCATCTTGCCGCACCGCCACCCCAGGGACGAAACGCGTTCGGTGCGAGCCCCCTGACATGGGGTTTCACCGCCGGATCCCGCCGCCCGACCGTCGTGACCGGCCGCCGCCGGTCGGCCTCGGGACCCCGGACGGCCCGGGGAGGCCCCGGAGAGGACCCGGGGGCGGCCCGGCAGGCCCCCTCCCTCCCGGCGGCTGCCGAGCGGAGGGAGGGCGCGCGCCCCTTTCACAGCCTGGGGAAAGGCGGTGGCGTCCGTGGGGTGCCACTCGAGGAGCAGGATGGTGGCGTCGTCCGTGAGCTGGTGCCGCTGGGAGGCGGGGACGGCGTGCACCAGGCGGCAGCACGCGCCCCGCTCCGCGCTCGGCGCCCGCTTCGCCGGCACCGGCACCCCCGCGACGCGCACCCCGAAGGTTTGACGCGCTCAGCACACCCCGCGATTCCTCCGGGGGCGGCCGTCGCGGTGGTGCTCAGCTTCCGGCCGGGGTCCGCCTGCGGCGGGTGACGACCAGGCCCGCTCCGCCGAGGACGACCAGGCCGATGGCGGTGCCGGCGATCCACGGGGTGGCGCCGGAGGCTCCGGTCTCGGCGAGGTTGGTGTCGGTGGGCGCGCCGGCGAGGGGGGTGGGGCTCGGTCCACCGAGGGTGTGGGTGGTGGTGCCGATCTCGGCGGCCCGGGTCCGGCAGTCGAGCACGCCGGTGAACCGCTGCTCGAAGCCGCCCGACCCCTCGACCGTGAAGTCGTACGGCCGGTCCTCGCTCAGCGCGACCGTCACCGTGCGGGTCTCGCCCGGCGCGACGGTGTGCTCCAGGCCCGCCAGCTCGAAGGTGAAGGGCGCGTCGCCCTGGTTGGCGGCGGTGACGTCCACACCGCCCTTCGCACAGTTCTCGCGGGCGGACAGGGCCGGTATCGGACCCCTCTCCGCCCAGGTGGCGCTCGCCGTCGCCGAGACCGTCGACTCGCTCGACCCGGCCAGGATCTGGGTCTGGCTCCGGCTCTCGGAGGCGAACGCGCGGCCGACCGGCACCGTGGTGGAGGCCTGCGCGGTCAGCTGGGCCGTGTCCGCCGCCGTGTCCTCGGGCACGTCGAAGAACACCTGGCTGCCGTCGGTGGCCGTGGTGACGGGCTCGCCGTTCCCGTCGACGATCCGCACCCCGCTCGTGGCGGCGTCCGCCGGCGGGGAGAGCGTCACGCTGCGCGCGTCCGTGCGCACCGTCACGGGCCCGAGCCGCTCGCCCGGGCGGCCGGAGACCGCCGGCGGATCCAGGGTCAGCGACGCCCTCGGCTCCCGCTGGTTCCGGGCGTTCTCGTGCAGGTAGTCCGCGAGCTGCTCGGCCTGCGGGTCGAGGGCGTCCACGTCCACGTCGTCGGAGTAGCGCCAGATGGCCACCTGCGTACCGGCCGCCGCGTCCTGCTCGGTGAGCTGGCCGCGCACGCCCGCCCGGTCGGCGAGTGCCGCGAGGTCGTTCACCTGGGGGTAGGAGTTCTGCAGGATCCAGCGGATCCGGCCGGCGTTCCCGTTGGTGCCCAGCGAGGTCCCGCTCCAGGGGGTCTCGTGGTACCTGGCGTCCTTCTGCGTGGGCGTGTGGATGTCGACGCAGTACGTCTGCAGCATGCCGCCGCCCTCGACGGACATCTCGAACAGGCCCGCCGGCACCTGCTGGTCCCCGGCGGCGTCGCGTATCACGGCCGCGCCGTACGTCTTCAGCCCGCCTATGGTCGCGACCGCCCCGCTCTGCCCCGGCGCCGCCTCGTCGGCGACGGCCGTCCCGGCACAGGCCAGCACACCGGTGGCGGCGAGCCCGGACACCAGCGCTCCGGCGGCGAGGCGGGCCGCCCCGCGTCCGCACGCGGACAACGCGGAGAACGAAGCAAACACCGAATTCCCTTCCGAGCAGGACCCGTTGTCGTGGGGGGCGGTCCCACCAGCACAATCACCGGCCCCGAGAGTCCCCGGAAGCCATGCCCGGCATCCTAAGGACGCGGCGTCATCGCGCTTGCCGATGATCCGTTCGGATGAGTGATCCGACTCGGAATCGTTATCGCCGGGACCGTTGCGAGCCGGGCCTGTCGACAAAACCACCCGGGACCGTTCGGTACGCACGCGCCGATAAGCCGCACTTCGGCCGGAGAGCCGGCGCCGGCCGCTCACGGGCGCCGGCGGAGCGGATCGCTGACATCAGGTCAGCATGGCCGGTTCCGGACGTCGTTGGGGCGCGCTCCCGGCCTCCCCCGGGGTTCCACCGGGCGGTGTCTCCCAGTCGGGCCCGGACCGGTCCGGCGGACTCGCCTGCTCCGGCCGGCCCGTGCGCTTGAAGGCGGAGGTGCCGCGGGCGAGGTCGTGGCCGATCGCCACCGCGTCGATGTCCGCCGACACCCGGCCCTGCTGACCCTCGCGCGGTTCCGTACGCACCTTCAGACGGCCCTGGACGAGCACCGGTTCACCCACCGACAGCGACGCGGCGGCGTTGGCGGCGAGCTGCCGGTTGGCCCACACCGTGAAGAAGTTGGTGTGCCCGTCCGTCCACGCGCCCTTCTCCCGGTCCCAGTACCGCGAGGTGACCGCGAGCCGGAACCTCGCCGACGGACCGGACGCCGTCTCCCGGTACACCGGCTGCGTCGCCACGTTGCCCACCGCGCAGACCATCGTCTCGTTCATCGCACTTCCCTCCCGCGGCCGGGCGCCACCACCGGCGCCGGCCGGATCCGCGTACGGGCCCGCCCCGTACGGCTGCGTCTGCCGCGACGGCCGCGTCACCGCGAGGTGCGCCGCCGCGGCGGCGACCGCGGACCGTGTCGCGGTCGCCGCGGAACCCAGACTGCCTCCGCCGGACCGGGCCCGCCGAGCGCTGTGGACCACCGCCGTCCTGTGGACATCTCCGCCACCCGAACGAGTCACCCAGGGCCGGCACGGGGCCCCGGGCCTCGTTCGGCCTCCCCTTCCCCGGGGCCCCGGGTCTCCGTTCAGCCGCCCCCGCCCCCGACCGTGGCCCCGGTCCCGGCCCCGACGCCCATGACCCGCCCGTACTGCTCCCGCACCTCCCGGTAGCGCAGCAGCTCCGCCGCCACCGGATCCAGGACCCTGGCCCGTCCGCACCCGGAGGCCGCCTCCCGCAACCGTCTCTCCGCCTCCTGCCCGTATCTGCGGGCCGGTCCCCGGGCGGCCATGCGGCAGCCCCACTCGATGAGCGGTCCGCCGACGATGCCGATCACCATCAGCAGCACCGGCACCCCCAGGTTGGGCGACACGACCCCGAGGATCTGGCCCAGCAGCCACAGCCCGCCCACGAACTGAAGGAGCGTCATCGACGCCTGGGCGAGCACGGCCACCGGCCACCACCCGGGCCGCGGCGGCCGGCCCGGCGGCAGTCCCGCGCGCACCGCCAGTTCGTCCAGCGCCTCCGGCAGCCCCTGGGAGCCGCGCACCGCCGCCTCCCGCACCGCCTGCGCCCACGGCTCCGGCAGCCCGTCCGAGGCCCGGTCGGCCACCGTGCGCACCGCCTGTTCCACGCGCTGCCGGGCCGTGACCTCCTCGTCGGGCTGTCCGCGCAGGAGGTGCCGCCCCGTGACCGGGTCACGCCGGTCCTGGCACCAGCGCCACAGCCGCAGCCAGGGCGTGCCGCACGCACGGTTGGCGTTGCGCAGCCACGCCCGCTCGGCGGCCTCGCCCGCCGCGGTGGCGCCCACGGCGTCCGCGAGCCGGGACGAGAACTCCTCGCGCGCCTCCTCGCTCAGCCCGGCGCGCCGGCGGGCGGCGTACACGGGCCACAGCCGGGCGGCCGCGATGTCGACGTCCGCGGAGATCCGGCGGGCCGGGGCCCCCCGTTCGGCCACGAACCGGCCCAGCGCCTCCCGCAGTTCGCCGACCCCGTCGCCGGTGAGCGCGGACAGCGCGAGCACGGTCGTCCCGGGTTCGCCGTACTCCCCGAGGGCGATGCCGTCCTCGTCGAGCAGGCGCCGCAGGTCGTCCAGGACCTGCTCGGCGGCCTCCCCGGGCAGCCGGTCGATCTGGTTGAGGACGACGAACATGACCTCCGCGTGGGCCGCCATGGGCCGCAGATAGCGTTCGTGCAGCATGGCGTCGGCGTACTTCTCGGGGTCGACGACCCAGATGACCGCGTCGACCAGCGCCAGCACGCGGTCCACCTGCTCGCGGTGCTGTACGGCCGCCGAGTCGTGGTCGGGCAGATCGACCAGGACGAGACCGCGCAGCCGTTCGTCCGCGTCCACCGTCGCCTGCAGCGGGCGCCGTCGGAGCCGGGGCGGGATGCCCAGCCGTTCGACGAGGCTCGCCGCGCCGTCGCTCCAGCTGCACGCGATGGGCGCGGCGGTGGTCGGCCGCCGTACCCCGGTCTCCGAGATGGCCACCCCGGCCAGCGCGTTGAACAGCTGCGACTTGCCGCTGCCGGTCGCGCCCGCGATGGCGACGACGGTGTGCTGCCCGGAGAGCCTGCGCCGCGCGGCGGCCTCCTCCAGGATCCGGCCCGCCTCCGCGAGGGTCCGGCTGTCGAGCCGGGTGCGGGAGAGCCCGACCAGCTCGCGCAGCGCGTCGAGCCGCAGCCGCAGCGGCGTGTCGTAGGCCAGGGGCGGCACGGACCGCGACCCGGGGCTGCGGGACTCCGCCCCGGCGGGCTGTTCCGCCCCGGCGTCCTCGGCCGCCCGCCGCGCGATCAGCCCGTCGTCCCAGGGGCTCGCGTCGCTTCCCGTACGGCCGGCGGGGTCCGCCGCCGGGCCCGCGCGGTCCCCGCGGGAGGGGCCGTCGGCGGCGGCGTGACCGCCCTCCCCGGGGGGACCGTGCTCACGGCCGTCGTGCGCCGGCCGGTTCTCGTCGTGCGGAGTGTCCCCCCGGCGATCGGGGTGCTCGGTGTGGTCCTGGTCAGTGACGGCGGTCACCGGTCACCTCTCCTTCTGCAGTACGGACAGCGCGGCGATGAGTTCGGCCTGGGGCTCCGCGTGCACCTCGAGCGCGTCGAGCGGGGCGAGCCGGCGCTCCCGCTCGGTGTGCATGATCCGGTCCATGCACTCGAGGAGCAGCCGTCCGCCCCGGTCACGCAGCCGCAGCGCCCCGTGTGCGCCGATCCGCTCGGCGAGCCCCTCCCCGGCGGTGCGCGTCCGGCGGCCGCCCAGCAGCACCGTGGCGACCAGCGCGGCGACCGTCTCGGGGTCGGGCGCGACGCTGCGGTCCAGCTCGCGCACCTCGTCCTCGGCGTACTCCTCGAGCTCGCGCCGCCAGCGCCGTACGGCCAGCCCGATCCGGTGTTCGGCGCTCTCCGGCGAGGATCCCCGGTCGGCGAGCCCGGGGGCGACCGCCGCGGGTTCGCGCCGCCAGGCGTCGTCGACGCGCTCGTCGGCGGCGGCGACGGCGCACAGCAGCAGCGCGCTCAGGCTCTCCACCAGGGCGTCGAGGAGCTCGCCCGGAGTGCAGTCGAGCGGGAAGGCGCGCCACCGCTTGAGCGCGTCCCCGGAGAGCACGGCTCCGGCCTGCAGCCGGCCCCGTACCCGCGCGTGCTCGCTGTCGTACGCCCCCTCGACGGCCGCGGTGAGCCGCAGCGCGGCCGCGTACTGCGCGGCGGCGGCACCGGCCAGTTCGGGCATGCGGGTGTTGAGGGAGTCGAGGACGCCGTGCGCGGTGCGGGTCACGGCGTGCTGCCGGGCGGCGGGATCGTGCGCCTGGTGCACGAGCCAGGTCCGCAGCGACGCCACGGCGGTGGCGGGCAGCAGCCCGCCGCCCCAGGCCGACTCGGGCAGCTCGGGCACGGTGAAGCGCGGTACGTGACCGAGGCCGGCCTTGGTGAGCAGGGCACCGTACTGCCGTGACACCTCGGCCACGACCTGGTGGGGCACCCGGTCCAGGACGGTCACCAGGGTGACGTCGTACTCCTTGGCGGTGCGCAGCATGTACCAGGGCACGGCGTCCGCGTAGCGGGCGGCGGTGGTGACCATGACCCAGATGTCGGCGGCGCAGAGGAGTTCGGCGGCGAGGACCCGGTTGTCGGACACCAGGGAGTCGACGTCGGGCGCGTCCAGGAGGGCCAGGCCGGGGGGCAGGGTGTCGGCGGTCTCGACGCGCAGCACGCGCGCGGGGTCCTCGCCGGGGAGCAGCATGTCCTCCGAGGGGTCCTGGTGGCGGGGCACCCACACGCGCGTGAGATCGGGCAGCACCCTCATTCCGCTGAACCAGTGATGGTCCTCCGGATGGCACACGAGCACCGGCGTCCGTGTCGTCGGCCGCAGCACGCCCGCCTCGCTGACCCGCCGCCCCACCAGGGAGTTCACCAGGGTGGACTTCCCTGCCCCGGTGGACCCCCCGATGACGGCCAGCAAGGGCGCTTCGGGGTCTCTCAGCCGGGGCACCAGATAGTCGTCGAGCTGCGCGAGCAGTTCGGCGCGGTTGGCACGCGCACGCGGGGCCCCCGCCAGGGGCAGCGGGAAGCGTGCGGCGGCGACACGGTCGCGCAGGGCGGAGAGTGCGTCGAGCAGCTGAGGCCGTACGTCCAAGGTCACCACATGCGAAGAATGCCCAATTTTAGGGGATTTCTGAAACATATGAGCACGTCTGCGCGCCGACAGGACACAAGGGACGGAAGGGGCGACCAGGACATGGGCGCGCTCCAGGCATAACGAGTGCACAACACCCGATGCGCGAGACGCCAAAAGCGGTGCACGATTCGTACCTGCCTGCGATTATCAGGACCGCTTCACCGAACCTCCACACCGAGCCACGGAGGCGAGGCAAACAGGGACAAGGATGCGGGAGCCCTATCCTTGTCTCCGGCGACGTCACGGAACGGCCCGGAACCGGGCACCACGACGACAGGCCACCACACCCGGCCCCCGTAGCTCAGTGGATAGAGCAGGCGCCTTCTAAGCGCTTGGCCGCAGGTTCGAGTCCTGCCGGGGGCGCCAGTCTCCGCCCTCCCTCTCGGGAGGGCTTTTCGCTGGTCAGAGCGCATGCCAGCCGACACGACGAAGCCCCGGACGCCCTCTTGATGATCAAGGGCGGGCTCCGGGGCTGTCCGGCTGTCACCGGGTTTTCGCGGGTGGCCGTGTCGAATACGTGTCGAAGTTCCCGGCCGGAGAATCAGCCGGCGCCGGGCGCCTCCGGCAGGTCGCCCGAGGCTTCGAGCCGCCGTTTCAGGTCCGGCAACTGCCCGTCGACGCATCGGGCGTATGTGGCGAGCAGCACAGCCACACTGTTCCCGGCCCACTCCGCCACTTGGGCGGGCGGGATGCCGTCGTTGAGCCACTTGGTCAGGCGCGTGTGCCGGTTGTCGTACACGCGCCGCCCGGTCGGCGACTCAAAGACGTGCAGAGGCAGCACGGCTTTCCGCGCACCGCGCCATGCCCGGCGGATGACCGACCCGGCGAGGATGCCGCCCGACTCTCCCTGGAACAGCAGATCGCCCGGCTTCAGCCGCTCGTCCTGGATGTGCTGCCGCAGGATGCGCGTGAGGGCCGGATGCCCCGGCACGGTGCGTGTCTCGCCCTCCGCACGCCCCTTCAGGTCGCGCCGTTCGTGGATCTCACCCGTGTCGGTCCACTGCTTCCCGACCTCCGGAGTCGCCGTGTGGATCAGCAGCTCACACCATTGGTCCTCGGCCTCGGGTCGGGGCAACGTGACGTCCTCCACCCGCATGGCCACGGCTTCTTCGGGGCGCGGGCCGCAGTAGTACAGCGTGGCGAAGAAGGCGTGGAGCCGCCTGCCACCGCGCGGCCGGCACCGTATCCAGTCGAGGATCGCCGCCGCCTGCTCGGGGTTCAGCAAGGACCGCTTGTCCACGGCGTTCGAGGTCTTCGTGACGGCCGTCGACTCCTTGCCCTTGGGAAGAGGATTGACCCGCAGGATGCGCCGCCGGACCGCGTGCTTCATGACGACGTTGAGGATCCGGCGGTTGCGCTTCCGGGACCAGGCCGCCGCCTGCCTGCCGTCGAGGCGGGTGTCGATGGCCTGCAGGACCTGGTCGACCTTCTCCGGGTCCTCCCAGACCGAAACGGGCAGGGAGTTCCGCTCAACCCATCTGAGGATGGCCGCCACGTCCCGCGGCGCGTCAGGTCGTCGGTTCGTGTTGAACGCCCACTCACGCAGGGCGGTACGCACGGCCGCAGGCGCGAACTGCGTAGGCTTGGCCCGCAACAGCGCGATGGTCGTCGCGGTCAGGGTCTTGGCCATGTTCTTGCGGCTGTTGCCACCGAGCTGAGGCCAACGGGCGTCCACGTACTCGACGGCGAACCTGTACCAGCTCATGGCAGCCGACTTGGAGCGATGGGACACCGGAAGACCGGTGGCGACGACGAATGCCTCCCCCTTACCGGTGGCCCGGATGAGTTCCGAGCGGAAGCCCTCGGCGAGCGCGACCGTGTCGAAGGGCTCCCGCCAGCGCTTCCCCGCGACCACCCAACGCACCGTGTACGTGTTCTTCCGGGCGCCCTTGTACACGAGGATCTTGTAGACCTTGACGTCGTACGTCGTCTCCATCAGGCGGCGTCCTCACGGTCGTAGAGCCAGTCTTCGAGGTCGCTCCGTCGGATCCGGAGGTCGCCGTTCGGGAGCTTGATGCAGCGCGGCGCACGACGCTTGGCCCGCCAGTCGTAGAAGGTCGAGCGCGAGATGGCCAGTTCCTCGCAGACCTCCGCGATGGTGAGCATGCTGCGCGACCGGACGGCCGTGGTCATTCCGTCCCCCCTTCGCTCAGGAGGGCTTCGCGAGCGGTCTCACGGTTGAGCCGGATGTCCCGGGCGATGGTGGCGGCGAGGGCGGATTCACCGGGGGTGTGGCCGTGGCCGGCGTACTGCCAGTCCGCCAGGACGAGGACGGTGTCCGGCTCGCGGTCGTCCAGGCCGAGGGCCCCGGCATCCTGTGCTGCGCGGTAGTCGGCGCGTGCCTGGCGCAGGGCACCGAGGGTGGTGGAGTAGTGGCGGGACTTCGAGGAGAAGTGCCCACGGAAGCCGAGCATGTGCGCCCAGGCCCACAGCCGCCGCTCCGGATACAGCGGGTCGAGGTCGCGGCATGCGGTGATGAGGCGGCGGGTGTGGTCCGGGACGCCGTGACGGTCGAGTTCGGAGAGTTCCCCGATGCGGCGGTCGAGGGTGCCGGTGTTCTCCGCGGCTTGGTGGAGTACTTGGCGACGTACGAGGCGACGGCCTGTTCGGTGATGTCGGAGCCGTCCCCGAACGCCTTCACCGGCCGGACGTCGAGCTGTGTGCCCCAACGGAACGACCGGGCCGGCTGGTCCTCGGCGGCCGGGACGGAGACCGAGGTGTAGGAGTGTGCCGCAGCCGCGCCGATCGCGTCGGCGAGGACGCCGACCGTGGCCCACGCGGGCGGCGGTGTTCCGGGCCCGTCGGGTCCGTCGAGGCGGATCACTGCATGGAAGTGCAGGGCACCCCGCTTCTGGAATTCGGCGACCTTGCCGTACGAGAGGCGTACGTGATCGGCGAGTTCACGGCGGGGAAGGCCACCGCGGGCGGCGAGTTCACGGCGGAGCCGGGTGGTGAAGCGCTGCCAGAGCTGCCCGGCGTGGTTGTTGAAGAGGACGGCGCCCGCGTAGTCGTACGTCGCCGGGTCGAGGGCGGTGCCCAGTTCGGGTGCGTCGGGCGCGTGGCGGGTGCCGCAGCGGCAGACGCCGTGATCGGGCCGGTTGTGGACCGGGCCGAACGAGGGCGCGGTGAGCGTGGCGAAGACGCGCGGGTGATCGCGGATAGTGGCGGGGATGTCGCGGCGGTCGTCACCGGCGAGGCCGGCGCGGATGAGGTGATAGGTGTCGCCCGCGTAGGTCCAGGCGCAGGCCGGGCAGCGGGAGGCGCGGCGGTTGCCGCAGGCGAGGCGGAGGCGTCCGCCGGGCTCGTCGGCGGTGGTGTAGTGGTGCAGGGTCTCGCCGGTGGTCTTGTCCTTGTGGAGGGTCCAGCCGGTGAGGTGGATGGGGTCGGAGCAGCCGCCGGTGCGGCGGATCTGTTCTTCCCATCGGGTGTAGTCGTCGGCCGAGGCCACCCGCAGCAAATCGCCGAGGACGACCGGGTCGAGCAGAGACTCAGGCGCGGACAGGGCGCGATGCGCCATGCTGGGTGCTTCCTTCCGGTTGAGAGATCGGACAGGGACGGCTCCCGGGCGGCGGATGCTTGGCGGTATCGAGGCCGCCCGGGGGCCGGTCAGCGACGCTTGGCGTCGGCGTTGACGAGCGAGCGGATCACCAGGGCGCAGACGGCGACCGAGGCGCCCGTGATGGCGACCGCGAGGAGCATGGAGACCAGGACGGCGCCGACGACCAGGACGACGGCCGTGCCGCCGCCGACGAGGGCGAGCGCGGTGCCGGGGGCGAGCTGGACCGTGGGCCGGGACGGAACCGGGACCGGGGCGACGAGGGCCGGCGGGGTCGAGGTTCCCGGGATGATCGTGGTCGGCTCGACGACGTCAGGCGGGGTGACCTGGCCGGTGGGCTGGGGCATGGTCGGGAGCTTGGGCCGGAACATGAGCAGATCTCCTTACTTGACGGCGCTGTCGATGACCGGGGCAAGCACGCTGTCGGCGAGGAGAAAGCCGCCGAGGAGAAGCACGGCGATCAGCCACCCGGGCGGGCGGACGAGCTTGACGCCGAGCCAGCCGACGACGATCAGGGCGAGCCAGAGCGGGACGTCCATGGCGGTGGCCTCCTAGCGGACGCGGCAGCGGTGGGTACGGGCGGCGAGCTGGGCGGCGGACTGGCTGGAGTAGTCGGCGGACCAGCCGCAGCCGTCCGAGCTGCACACGGCGGCGTGTTTGGTGGTGCCGTTGCGGTCGCGGTGGGTGCCGATCTGCACCGGGCCGATCCGCATCACGGAGTGGAAGAAGTCGCGGGCAGGCATGTCAGTCGGTCTCCGTTCGGGTCAGGTTCGGGTCGGGGAAGGCGGCGCGGATCCCGGCGGCGGTGGCCAGGTCAGTAGTGCGGCGGGCGGCCTCCTCGGCGAGCAGGTGGGCGAGGAAGGGCCGGTTGGTGGCGGCCGTCTCGCGGGCGGCGTCGAGGTGGTCGGCGGCGGTCAGGTCGGCCGGGTCACCAAGCACGAGGCGTCTCCTTTCGGGTCAGGCGAGCTGGGCGGCGATGGCGTCGGCCAGGTGCGGCGGGACACCGAGGCGGGCGCGCAGGGTGTCGATGTCGATCCGGGCACCGGTCCGCTCCTCGTGGTCGGCGGCGACCTTGCGGGCGTGGTCCACCAGCGCGGCCGGGACCGGAACGGCCGGCGGTGCCGGAGCGGAGTGGACGGGCGGGAGGGACAGGGCAGCATCGGCGGAGTCGACCGGGGCCGGTTCCGGCTCAGCAGCGCAGGCCGGTTCGGGTTCCACCTCGGGCACGGGGTCCGGCACCGGCGCAGGGTCCGGCGAAGCCGTGGTGTGACCGGCTGACGAGTGGGCGAGGAGAGTGCCACCCATGAAGGCCAAGGCAGGCCATGCGGCGACGAGGATGCGCAGCCAGGCCGGAACGTCGTCCAGGTCGAGGAGTCCGGCGGTGGCGACGTTCGCGCCGAGCGAGGCGACCAGGGCGATGAGGAACCAGCACCAGGCCAGCCGGGACGGCCCGTCCGTGCGCAGCCGTCGCCAGGCAGCGACCAGGAGCAGGTCCACGGAGACCGGATAGGCCCAGGCCTTCCAGCCGTCCTGTCCAGCGGCGGCGGCGAGGTCGTGGAGGTGGGCGAAGGACAGTGCCCCGGCGATGACGGCCTGAACGAGCACGGCGTCCACGCGGAGGGCGGGGCGAATCATGACGGCTCCTCCTGTGATCAGGCATGGCGGGGTAGGGACACGGCGCGAAGGACGGTCGCGCCGACCGTGGGGTGCGGGAGAGGTCAGGCGGTGGCGGGGGCCGTCTTGGACAGCGGCACACGGGCCGAGGGCACGGAGGCGACCGAGGGCCGGAAGGCCGCCAGGGCGGGAAGATCCGGGGTACGGTCGGCGTACCTGTTGCAGGTGTTCACGGCTTGCCGTAGCGAGGTGTGCGGGGCGCGGATGCGGTGCCAGCCGCCGGTGGAGTCCCCGGCGATGGCGAGCCCGCGGGTCTCGGCGGGGATCTGGATGGCGGCCAGGACAGCATCCGGGGCGATGTCGCCGAAGGCCATGTTCGCCGAGGTCTCGTCGTTGACGCGGTGGGCGGTGCGGCCGGTGAGCTGGGCGCGGAGCATCGTGATGCCCTTGCCGAGTTCGGAGCCGAAGCGCTGCCCGCAGATCTCCAGATAGATGCCGGCCGCGCGGCCGAGCTGGGCGAGGCGGACCAGGGCGGTGATGATCCGGTCCCGCCGCTTCTCCTCCTCCTTGCTCGCGAAGAGAGCGAGTTCGGCGACCTCGTCGACCAGGACCACGACCGGCACCGGCCGCAGGTCTTCGGGCAGGTCCCAGATGTCGGCGGCGATCTCCGCATCCGGCACAGCGACGCTGACACGCTGCTCGGCCCGGATGAGCTGATACACGTCCCCCATGTGGGAGACCAGCGCCTCCAGGAGCTCCAGCGCGGTGTCAGGGTTGTCGGCGAGCGCGGAGAACCGGCGCGCCAGCGGGAACAGCTCCACCCCTTGTTTGCAGTCGATGCCGACGAGGGCGACGTGCTGCGGGGCGAGGCCGGCGACGAGGTTGCGCTGATAGACGGACTTGCCGGACTCCGTCGCGCCGAGGGTCAGACCGTGCGGGACGGCACGGTAATCGCGGTAGTGGACCGAGCCGTCTTCCCGTAGTGCGACCGGGACCCGCATCGGGCGGGTTTCGGTCTTAGCAGGCATCTGCACCCGCTTGAGCACGTCGTAGCCGGTCATCCGGATCTCGACCACGCCCGAGCGCAGCTCACGGGAGGTGACGCCGTACATGCCGAAGGAGTGGCGCAGCCGGTCCGAGGCGGCGGCGACGTCGAAGGCGTCCTGTCCGGGCCGGAGCTTGAGCCGCAGGACCATGCCGGTGCGAGTGGGCCGTACTCGCAGGATGCGTGGTGCGCGGGACTCCGGGGCCGGACGGTTGGTCATCCGGGCCAACGTCAGACGCCAGCGCGAGGGCGGGACCGTCAGGCCGCAAGCGTCCATGACCGAGCCGTACCGGACCAGGACCCGCAGGACGGCGAGGGTGACCCCGAAGGTCAGCCAGTACCAGGCGGGGCGCCGCCACCGCAGGAAACCCGCAGCGGCGACGACCACCAGCAGTAAGACCGTGGGCCACGTCATGGCTCAGGCCGCCTTCGAGGCCGAGTCGACGTCAACCAGCGAGGTGACGGCGACCGCGCGGAAGGCGATCCCGTGCCGCTTCTGGCCGTTGAACTCGTTCTCCCACGGCCGCGCGACCAGGCCGGTGAGCGCGACCGGGGTACCCATGGCCAGCTCACCGGAGAAGCCGGTCTCGGGGACGGTGATGGACAAAATCTCCACCTCGTCGTTGGCCGCGAACATCACGTCGACCGTCATCAGCTTGACGCCGGTCTCGGTATCGGTGGCGATCTCACCGGTACGGCGGTCGCGGACTTTGGGCTGAGGCGCCTTCGCGACCATCACGGTGGCACCGGACGTCTCCACGGGAATCTGACGCACAGCAGATCACTCCTCTATAGATGTTGAACTCCACCACTCATGTACATGAGTGACAGGAAGAAGAGTGCCTGACTCCTGTACATGAGTCAACCCGCCGCGGCTGCGAAGTCACGACGGGTTGCGGTGAGTTGAGCGGGCGTCAGTCGGCGGCAGGGATCCGGTACTCGAAAACGAACTGGTCAGCGGCCATGAGCGTGTCGCAGACCTCGACTACAAGACCGGCCGTCGTGCGAGCCTCACGGATCAGGTGAACCACCGGCGCGCCGGGACTGAGCGCCAGCTCGGCCGCCTCCGCCTTGGAGGCCGGCCGGGCTTGCAGCGTCTCGACGAACTCGGCGAACTCGTGTCCGTGGTCTTCGAGTCGGGCGTAGATGCCACCGCCGCCGGGGTTTTCGGCGAACAGTTCCGGGATCTCCTTCACGACACCCCACGGGAGATACGAGGTGGCGGTCTCGACCGGGGTGCCGTTGCGGAAGTAGAGGCGCCGTCGGGCGAGCACCTGGGTGCCGGCGGGGACACCCAGCCGCCGGGCAGCGTCCTCGGGGGCCTCCATGGGTCCGATGTAGAGGACGCTCACCTTGGCCGTGGCGCCGGACTGCGCGGACTCCGCGAGATACGCGGCCTTGCCACCCTGCCGATGGGACCGCCGGAAGCGATCCGAGGAGCGGTGCCGCACCGGCGGACGGTCCTTCACGATCGAGCCCTTGCCGTGCCGGGTCTCGACGAGCCCGCTCGCCCGCACCTCGACCATGGCCTTACGGATCGTGCCGCCGGACACGCCGTAGCGCTCCACCAGCTCCGATTCACTCGGCACCATGTCGCCGGGCTTGAGCACACCGGCCCGGATCTGCCGCACGATCTCATCGGCGATCTGCACGTACCGAGGCCCCGACCTGCCCCCCTCTACCGCAGTTCCCATAGCCGTTCCCCGCCTCCTATGCTCCTGTACATGAGTCAATCACAGGAAGCACCGCCCTCACCCCTGCACTCCGTATCCGTCGCCGGAGTAGTGGTGCGCGAGGACGGCCGCCTCCTGGCCATCCGCCGAGCCGACAACGGCACATGGGAACTTCCCGGCGGCGTACTCGAACTCGACGAAACCCCCGAGGCCGGCGTAGCCCGCGAGGTCCTGGAGGAGACCGGCATCCACGTCGAGGTGGACAAACTCACCGGCGTCTACAAGAACACCACCCGCGGCATCGTCGCCCTGGTCTTCCGCTGCAAGCCCTCCGGCGGAACCGAGCGCACATCGAGCGAGTCGACGGCCGTCTCCTGGCTTACACCCGACGAGGTCAGCGAGCGCATGGCCGAGGTCTACGCGATCAGGCTCTTGGACGCCTTGGACGGCAACGGCCCCCACGTACGGAGCCACGACGGCAAGCAGCTCATCTCAGCGGGATAAAACTTTCCCTACTTCATCAAGGCGGCTCGCTCCGCTCACCGCGCGCGGCCCGGCCCCCGGCCGGGCCTGCGCTCCTGTCTCCGCCCCGCTCCAGCCCGACCGGCACCCGTGCCGCGCTCAAGGCAGTCAGCCGCTTACTGCCAGAAAGAGGTACGTCGTAGCTAGAGCGGTCGGCTCCACGGCTTTACGGAGCCGACCGCTCCATCGCCCCACGAGCCAAACGACACAGCCACCCGGCCTGGCGGACCCTTCCTTCTATACACCTTCACCGAGATCCGAAAAAAGGCTTCGAGAGTGTTCCTTATTCGAAGCATCAACTACAGGTGCCGCGAAGAGGACACCCTGCCCATCGGAAACCTCAACTTGTTGATCACTCAGAAATGATTCCAATGCATCCCTGAAAAATCTAGCCGTCACGTTATCCCCGATCCCCTCGAAGGCGAATCGATACGTGCGCAATGACAGTTCCAGAGGATTCCTTACGCGCCCAGAGCGAAGCCATTCACTCGTCCAGTCCTCGCGGATTGCTTCTTCCAACCGTGGCACGAGAGAAGTTCGCACTCGCCTAAAGATGGCCGCCCGATCAGAATCCGTAAGGATTTGATCCCACGCCTGTTCGGTGATCCAGGACGTATCTAGGCAATTGATAGCTAAGTCTCCCATGTTTTCTACAACGCGCCGCCTATAAACTTCTGGCAAGGCCCCCTTCTGGCGGAGTCGAGCAAGTACGGCAGGCTCTGGCGCATCCGATACGCATGGGATCAGGTCCGTCAATCGAGAGGGGAGACTAGGGTAAGCCGACAAAAATGTCATCAACATTTCGTCGCTACACCTTCGCCCCAAGTAATCAATGGTGTCGTCCGTCCAGCACGACCCCTCTGGCCATTCGTCAAAAATACGCGCGAATCGCTTCGCCACGTCAGGATAAAGAGGGGCCGGCAGTCCGAGAAGGATTCCGTTCTCCTGCCCATCTTGCGACGTCAGGCAATGAGTCTGATTAAGAAGTGTCTCATCATCCATCCCGGATAGAATCACAGGAAGAAGGTGTGGCTGATCAATCAACCATGCCGCGAAACCTTCGCGCAGAGTAGGATGCTGGAACACCCAGGCGCTCGCCCCATTGGCATCCACCACACTCCGCAAGAATGTGCCAACCAACGAAGCTAAAGCTCGCCCCGCTGCTGCTACTGTGCTCCCTACTTGTTCGAGTACGTTGCGCTTACGTTTGTCCAGGCGCAAGGGACTCAGTAGCCCTTCAGGACTCACATAGACAAGCGCAAGAGCAGCCTGCGAATGTACATCCAGCTGGCTATAGACATCCGACAAGAACCGATGAGGGCGAGACATGAAAGTTTCAATATCCGCCTCATTGATGCGCAAATTGCTCGTGAATGCCTTCAGACCTAGACGGCGGGCGGCTTCAGGTCGAAATGGGTTTGCATCTGCCGCTCCTTCAAGGTACGGCCTCATCTGCGCCAGCTTCTGCGGCTCTTGATCCCCAGCAGAAAGGTGATTGTAGAGTATCTGTTGCCGCTCTTGTCGAGTAATACTGGAAACGTCCACAGTTACTTCTTTTTCATGTAGCAGTGGGTACGCGTAAGTCTTCAAAAAGGGGCGCGCTTCGTTATAAATATAAGAGCGAGATGTAAGAACGACTCGCGCCCCGTTCTTAACGGCACTCATTACGTGCGGTAGATCTCTGGCCCACCCATCGGTCAAGTGCCTTTCATGTCGCACCGCACCGAAAGCGTCGTCTACCCAAAAGAATTGATCTTTTTCGTGCGGGTTCCACCTCTGTACGAGCTCTTCGGAAGTGCGCGGCTTTACGTTCACACAGCCCCAATTATCCGCTGCACTGATAGCAAGCATAAGGGCGATGGAAGACTTCCCAACCGCAGGTTCACCCAACAATAGAACGAAGCCTTTATCGCTTAGAGCTTCCGCAGCCTTTCGGTAAGCATCGGTCACAACGAAGGTTGAGATTTGATCTCTTGCCGAGAGAGCAAGCACTGACGCCTGCACATAAGCTCGATCATCCAAGATCTGGGACAAATCACCAAGTCCATAGACTCTAGGCACGAACATGCGCAGTTCTCGATTGGCGGCGATCGTGTCGCTGATCCACTGCCCATCCAGAACTAGGGGGTGTTTGACACCGCACGCCAGAAGCTGCGCACGGATCGCTTCCTCAGAACTTCCGGTAACCCGCGCATTCGTCAAAAGTAAATAACTCTTACAAAGCCCCCGCTTCACGAGTTTTCTGACCTTGCCAAATTCGTCGACGAGCATTGAGATCGACAAAGTCGAGTCTACGCTTTTCGTGTGTTTGCATTGAAGCACGAACGGACCTGAAGGTAAGTCATTCACTCCGACACCGGAGGCCGGGGGAGCCCAAACTCCATAGAATGCACCGTCACGTCCAGCATCATTTGAGTCGGCGAATGCTTGGACGCTTTGTCCCCACAACTGACGAAGGACTGCAGCACATAAATCTTGAAAGGCCCTCCACCCCAAGGTATGCAAAGCAAACTGCGGGGATCCAGGAGCAACAACGCGTCCAGTGCTGAAATCTCCCATTGTCGATCCCCCAGTTTCCATTTATCGCGGTGCGTTCAACGAGTGGTAAGACTGCACGATACCGAGTCAGGGCGGGCTACGGATGATTTTCCAGCGATCATCTCAAGATCGATCCTCGCAGCTTCCCAAGCTGAGGACTCAGGCACCGTTAGCACGTGTCGGCCGTCGTGACTTGCTCTAGTCGACGGTACTGGCAGCGTGGTGAAGGCCGGTGGGGGTGCAGCGAGGCATACGCGCGCCTGGTCGGTCGACGCACCCGCCGTCGTGGCTGACTGTCGTCGGCCGAGGTTCGTGCCACAACCGTGCCAGATGCAGGGGTCAGCCACGGCCAACACCGGTGCCCCGCGGTCGAATAGCCGCTTGCTTCCTCGGCCGGCGAAGCCGCAGCTCAGCCCGCAGATCACCCAGCCTCTCTCCTAAAGCGGATGTCACAGGGACCAGCTCTCGGCACACTTCAGGCATGACTACAGAACAGGCGACCGTGATCGCCGCCTTGATAGGTGTCGTGGGCGGGCTTGCCGGCGTCTGCATCGGGCGATGGCAGGTTCGGGACGAGGCAATAGTGGAGCACGAGCAATGGCTCCGAGGGCAACGGCAGGAAGCGTATACAGCCCTTCTCGCTGCCTGGGACGCAAGCATCTTGAAACTTATCGATCTACTGCCCTCAGACGACGAGCACTGGGCTCACCTGGAAGCCACATACGAGGGCGATCTAATCGAAGCGACGGAAGAGAGCATCTGGAACACTTCCCTTAAGATCAAGGGGGACCTCGACCAGCCCCTTGAGCGAGTACAACTGCTGGGTCCCAACATCGTTGATGCCGCATGTGTCGTCCTCGCCAGCACCGCGGATACGGTAGCCCAAAAGGTTCGTCAGGTGCGTTTTCCGCTGGACCAAGCAGCCACTGAGGAACTGGACGAGCTGCGAGACCGCGCCGATGCAGCACGCACAAAGTTCTTTATTGCCGCTCGCCAGGTGATCCACACCCCTCCGAGCCCAAGGCGGAGGAGTGGTCGTTCAAGGCGGACAGCATGATGCGCCTCGGCTCTTCGCCGCGGTACAGCAAAGAAGTACAGCAACCGCAACGACCATTTCAGTACAACGGCAACCGCCCCTGGCCGATGCACGCCCGAGACGACTGAGCCACATAGAGCTACGGATAGAAGATGTCCGTGCCCCTGTCGTGCCTGATCGACCGGGACTGGCGGGAATCACAGCGACGAGCAGGCACAGCCCAGCGGAGTGGCCCCTGACTGATCTAATGGTCACGGTCCGTTCACGTGCGGTGGGTGTGGGATTTAAATTCGCGGTGACATCGCTGCCACGACGGTTTCAAGGCACCCTCTTAATCGGCCACTCCATCTCCGTGTCGAAGAACTTAATGACCGACGTAACCAGCATTAGGCCCATCACCGCGTTGATCCGGCTGTACTGGGCAAGCGAGACGGCATGCGTGGTTGGGTGCCTTCCAAAGGTGCGCGGGATCGGGTCGCCGTCTTCTGTCTTGTACTTCGCGTGTGCACACCATACTGGCGCGAAAGTGAAGGCCGCTCGGATCTTGTAGTCGTCCAGATTGAAACGAACACCGTTATTCTTGAAGTTATTACGCGTTACCTTAAGTCGATCCGCGTTGTCGAAGTTGCTGCGCAAGACACTGTCGAGAAGGTTTCCGGCAAGCGCCTGCGCCGGTGCTGCGTGCCCCTCCTGGAGTGCCCGCACGCAATCGAGCCCGAACTTCTTGGGTTCCTGCAAGCTGGGGTGAGTCACGTCGCTCAGCGCCACTTCACAGTCAGTGACTATTCCCTTCCAGCGACGACTGATGATGCGCCGCCGCTCTGCGGCCGTCGAGGCGTCCAAGAGAGCCTGAATGGCCTTCGGGCCAGGAACCCACATCAAGGCGATGCCTTCATCAATCAAAAGAGACTCGAACTCGGCAACGCCGGGACGATTTACGCCTTCCCAGTTTTCCGGGAAGATGCGCGACTGAAAGTCTCTGATCGACTCAAAAATGCGCTCCCACTGCGGCGCATACGAGCGGTTGACCGACTCAATCAGCGTGCGTAGAGAGCTGTTGAAGGCATGCATCCCCCGCAACTGCTCCTGAAGCTGCGTTACCTGGGCAGCCAACGGCGGCACGATCGTTGGGATGTTCTTCGTTAGGTTCAGCCTGAACGCGGCCGACTCCTGAAGCATCCTGCTAATTGGCGGGAACATGTTCCTTGCCCAGTTTTGCTGCCACTTGATAAGTGGGTCCATAGAACCCCGGAAGCGCTCGAGTGCCTTGACCAGGTCCTCATCCCCGGAACCCTCGTCCGGCTCGTGCTCGTCGTTCATAGCGGCATGCTGCCACGGACCCGCCCGCTGGTCGATGGATTACTTCCACTTGTACTGCTTTCCGCCGTAGGTTCTGATGACGTACAGCTCCAGGGCGTCGCCAAGGATCATGCAGAGGCTGTAAGGATGGCTGATGTAAGTAGTCGCTACTGTCCCCTGGCGGATCAAGCGTCGGCCTCCGTGGGTCTGTTGATGATGTGGCAGGTGCTCCACGGTCTCGACAAGAAGGTGCCCGGCTGCCAGTGGGAGCTGCTCGAATCCCCTGCGGTGATCCCGAGGCCGCTACTGCCGTTCTTCCGAGCCAGTCTCGCCCGCTCCGGCTTCGCCTAGCCTTGCGCTGACTGTGCCCGCATCGCGGCCACGCGGTGAGTGTCTAACTGCGTGACAACGCCGACGAACAGCGGCGGACGCCAGCGAACAGCGGCGGACCATCAGCCCAGGTGAGAAGCACACCAGCCCAAGGCAGCACCCCCGCCCAAGTTGCTTCGGGACGAAGCAGTCACTTCGCGAGTGTGCTTCCCATGACCGACGAGCCACCTGCATGTCCCGAGTGCTGCCAGCCCATGCAGTCCGTTGGCTTCGTCCTCTCCAAGCGGGAGGACGATGGCCGGCGGGGCTACCGGACCCTGTAGGGGTGCTGGCCCAGCCAGCCGAGCCGCTGGAGACCAGCCCCGTCCCGGAGCTGTTCCGATGACATCTTGTGAAGCGGTGCTGCCTCGGGCCGTCCCTGGGTCGTACGAGGTCACCTCATGCCAGCCAGCAACGACAGAAACCCATGGCATTTGAGCTGCTCAGAGCCGTGGTCTTCGTCATTCTCGCTGGTGGGTGAGACCTGTGATCAGTGAGCTTCTTCAGCGTTGCCGCTCCAGGGTGAGGACGGCTTTGGCGATTGTCGTCATGCGGTTTGGACTGCATCGGAATCTGCGGAAGATGCGCCAGGATGTCAGACATCTCGGTCAACGCCCGGGGTCCTTACCCGTTGCGGTCCGCGGACCGTCACCTTCGGCGTGCTTATAACGATCAACTCGCCGCGGTCGTGGTCCAGCTTTGAGCCACAATCCTCTCAACCTCTCCGCTACCCGTCATCAGTCATATCAGTGGTCCGCAAGCGGACAAGCTCATCAACCGCCGATCTGTCGTCGTAAATATCGATAAGCTCCAGTGCGGGGATTATTCTTGCCCTGCAGTCAGCCTCATGATTGAACCAAACTTCGACTTCCCTCCTCGCAAAGATCTTCCAACGGCCCCTTCGCTCCTCTACGACATACAACCCGTGACACAGAGGGCAAATAATGGGATCTTCGTCAAAGCCGTTGCCTGCATATCCCATGTCAGTTGCCTCTCCTGTCAACTACAGCGATCACGGCCCCGACTAAGGTAACCATGGAGACCACTGCCGCAGCCGACCAGCGGAATATCGCGTGTCCGGTACTGGCGTCTTCGGGGGCGGCTAGAAAGAAAGCCGCACCTAACCCAAGGAACATCACGCCACCATTGTGCAATCTAATGGCCACCTTTTCCGTGCGACGCCAATTGCGAAAGTGCAATTGCTGCTGTTGCATCAGAATCGCCACCTGGACCCCTGACGGCGATCCATGCCATGCTTCGACGTCCGCAGCACTATAGAGGTACGAGCGAGCCTTAAAAGCAATCTGAATGCTCAGCAAAAGGAGCACTAAGCTCATCGAGAGGAGGAAAATCGCAGGGCCCGGCCAGCGGAATTTATCCCCATCTGCGCTGACAACTCCTAGTGTGGCGACGCACGCCCCGGCGAGAAGTGGAGCAGAAACAAAATGAACAGATTCTGTCGCGGGACCGTAGCCCAGGCGTGCAGGTTTTGCCCAACCGCCACGAGGTAATGGTTCCATCTCACCCCACCCATTGCGCTCACTCGCCCGTCAAGGATGTCTAAGTTGCAGCGTATGCCGCGGGTGTGGAGGCCAGTTGTTCAGGTCTCGCAGCTTGCACGTATGCCTCAAGGAAGGATAGAGGTCGTCATGCTAACCGTCTAGATACTTCCTGTAATCAGCGCCGCCGGAACGCTACTCATCTTCCAGCCTCTAGATATCGTCAACATGCATCCTTCTACGCCCGGCGTCCTCGTGTCGACCGTCGCGCCAGAATCGGTCAGTTCTCGGACTATGCAGCATCGAAACGCAACAAGCGACAGTCGCTTCTTGCGAGTCGGTTGGCCAGACCGAACACGCCAGGGAAGGCGCCCCGCTCGTTGCGGACCGCTCATAGGGACCTCACGCACGACACGACCGTTGCTGCGGCTCCTTGCTTCGGGTCACTCTCGGGCAGGAGGCCTACTGGTGTGACAGCGGGCAGCCCATGGGCAGCAGTCCGCAGCGCGTTACCGCAGCCCGGCAACCAAGCCGCGTCCAGTAGCGCCCTCGCCGGGCCGTAGCGAGACGGCTATGCCTCTCCGCGACTGATCCCGATTGGAGCTGTGGATCAGAAGGCTTTCTGACATCCACGGCTGACATCAACGACGCCGGACGGGGGCGCACACCAGTGTCTCTGTCCGGCGGTCACACCAGTCGCCGATGGCGGCTGAAGCGGGTTCGCATCGAACTCCTAAAGCGGTGATCAGCCCACCGTGGTCTGCCTGTGGACAGGTCTCACCTAACCAAAAGTATGTGAGCCACCATGACAGAACGGGGAGAGGAATCCGGAATCGCGGTCCGGGTCCCTCTCCCCGTCGAGGTGGAACGGGAAGTACGCCGCCAGCTCGCCCCTCAGTGCCTCTGGGGCTCACTCACCGCGAGGAGGTGCCCCCGGCTGGTCGCAACGCGGAGCACGTCTCGCAGGGCCCTGGTCAGCTCCTGTGCCAGCCGGCGCAGGTCTTCCGCGTCGGCGTCCTCGTCAGCGAGGGTTTCCGGGGCCTGGTTCAACAACTCCTCTGCCGTGCCCAGTTGTACCGCCTCAATGTTGTCCGCCAGGCGGGACATGTACCCGCCCCTGTCGTCGGTGCTCAGGTAACAGGGCTTGCCCTCCGGTCCCGACCACGGGAGGAGTCGCAGTTCGTCCGGTGCCGTCATGCTTGCGTCTGCCTCTCGTCGGTCATGTGGTGGGTGGTGAAGACGGCGTCGACACGGTCCCCCGGAAACACCAGGAGCGCGACCTCGACGACTCGCCCGGTGGTGTCGGTCGCAACGCGTGTGATCGCGAGGACGGGCGCGGTGGAGTTGGTCCGGAGGGTTGATGCTTCGTCCGGTGTAGGTGGGCGGGCACAGACCGTCTCCCGGACAGCAGCCGGCGGCACGCTGAGGACGGCGAATCTCGTGACTGCCTCTCGGCACGACGGTTCGTCGTCGAGCACTCCAGCCGGTGCCAGGTCCCGCGGGATGTAGATGCGTGCCAGTCCGCGCGGTGACTCCCCCTCATGGCTGACGCAGACGAACTCTGCGAGGGGGCTGCCCGTCGGCACCTTCAGCAACGTCGTCAGACGCCCATCCGCCTGAACCGTGCTGCTGCGCACGGTGACCCGCAGGGCTGCCTCAGCCGCCGTCCACGGGTCCAGCGTCCCCCATCCGCCGACGTACACGATCTTGCGGAGTGGACGACGGGCGAAGTTGCCTTTGCCATGGATCTTCTCGACGAGGCCTTCGCCCTGGAGGACCGCGAGGGCGCTGCGCAGTGTCACCGTGCTGACCTTGTAGCGGTCGGCCAGGCCGGCCTCGGACGGCAGGCGTTCGCCGGGCTTGATGCGACCGGTCGTGATCTGGTGCCGGAGGTCGTCGGCGATCTCGTGATGGCGCGAGGACACGGACCGGTCACCGCCTTCTCATCATTCGCACGGCGATGAACCGGGTACGCGTGTGCATGGTCAGCAGCTCGCCCGACTCGAAGAGCAGTTGCTTGGCGCCTTGGGGAAGTTGGAAGAGATCCTGTACCCGACAGGCCCGGCCGCCGAGTTGGATGATGTCGCCGCGCTGCACCGTGGCCGCGGTCACCTCGATGTTGGAGGCCAGCACGCTCCTGGGGGTCCGGTCGATCACTGCCCTACCTCCGCACCCGTGGGTCGGTCGGGCATCGAGTGGCACGGGCAGTCGCACGTCTCGTAGACCACCGGGAGGCCGACCGGCGCCGAGGCCGTGGAGGATTCCGCGCAGGTGAAATGCGTGCCGATCCGGCATGCGGTCGATCGGTAGGGGGCGGCCGCGGCGTCGGTGGTGTGAGGCTGTCGGCGAGAAGTCATCCGTGGACCCCCACGAGGGCCGACCAGGCCTCAACCGGTAGACGGGGAGCGACGACGACTGAACGCGTCCGTACGCGCCTCTCCCAGGCCAGTACGTACGGACGGACGAGCGCGACGTCCTCGCCCGGAAGCAAGTGTCGGCGGTTCACGCTGTCGAGGGCCTGGCCCAGGATGGCCGCCGGCTCGTCGGGGGACGCGGGGGAAGCGGGAGCGGCCGGCGGCCGGTAGGGCGTTAAGGGGCGGCGGTGCCTGCCCTTGGGGAAGTACCGCACTCTGGTGAGCGAGGCGGCACGGCGGATACGGTTGAGCACGCTGATCGGCTCCTATCGCTGATGGCTCGGTCCCCCGACATCGCCCGTCGCGGGGACCGCTTTGCGTACGACCGCCCAGAGGGTGCGGCCGTTCAGGCTGGTGGCGAGGAGCCCGAACCGATCGGCCTCCGCCACCACTTCAAGGACCTCCCGCCATGAGTCGGCGGAGAGCGATTCCGGCACCTCCGCCTCGACCGTCGTGTACCAGTCGTGCTCCTCCACGCGAGTGAAAAGCCCGACGGTGGACAGCCGAGCGGCGATGGCCACCGCGCTTACTCCCGAAGCGGGCACAGGGCAGCCTCCGTCACCGGCGATCACTTTGAGTGAAGCTAGTTAACTAGATTAGAGCTAGTGGACTAGATTTTCCATATGTCTGAGCAGCCGCCCTATCTCCGCGTCGCCGACGAACTCCGGCGGCGAATCGCGGAGCACGTATGGGAGCCGGGGGATCGCCTGCCGTCCCGCGCCCAGATCGGCCAGGAGTACGGGGTCGGCGAGAACGTGGTCCGTCGGGCCCAGGAGTTGCTGATCTCCCAGGGCGTGCTGGAGGGCCGCGCCGGTTCGGGCACGTACGTCGCCGAGCCCCGGCAGCGCGTGCGCATGGTCCGGTCGTCCGCACGTGAGCAGCCCGACGGGTCGCCGTTCCGGGCGGACATGAAGGCCTTGGGCAGGCAAGGGGACTGGGAGAGCCGGACCGACGCCAAGGTGCCGGCGCCCGCGGACATCGCGGCGCGGCTCGGCATCGCCGAGGGCGACCTGTGCGTCCGGACGACGTACGAGTTCCTGGCCGACGGCAGGCCGATGCAGTTGTCGACGAGCTGGGAGCCGTACGACCTCACCGGCGGCACGCTCGTCGTCCTCCCCGAGGGAGGGCCGCACGCCGGGGCAGGCGTCGTAAACCGCATGGCCGCGATCGGCGTCACCGTCGGCCACGCCGTAGAGCAGCCGGAGCCACGGCAGGCGACCGCCGAGGAGGCGTCACTCCTGGGCATCCAGAAGTCCGCGCTCGTCACGCACATCCGCCGGACGTACTACAGCGACCAGGGGCGGCCCGTAGAGACGGCGGACATCGTGGTTCCCGCCACTCACTGCGAGATCGTCTACGAGATCCCGATCAACCGCGGTTAGTCCTAGGGCATCGTGGCCTCAACCGGAAACCTGCAAGCGGCGCAACCCTGTCGCACGCTGCATCCAAAAAGCGGCCGGCTCAAGACCGCAGGCATTCTTCCTGCGGGTCGTAGCAGACGAGTCCGTGCTCGCGAGCCAGCGAAGCGGCGTACTCAGAGACTTCCTCAGCCTTGCTGAAGGACATGAGCAGGTACACGATCGGCCCCGAGGCCTCGTCGATGACCGGCGGCGAGGCCCATACGGCACTCCGGTCGGTGTCGTCGGGGTAGCGCTCGACGAGCGCCTCGACGTAGGCCGCGATGCGCGGTGCCGGAGACACGACGCCCTCATCCGACTCGAGGTAGCGCGCATAGAGCTCGTCGTAGACGGAGCCCGCATGGTCGTCGTCCAGCGGACGCTCGCCATCCCACACAGCAAGGTCATAGCTCACAAGGGAATCGTCGCAGCTGCCACCTCGGCCGCAGTGAGCAGGCCCGGAGTCGAGCCGGCAGCCAGGTGATCCGTAGAGATCTCCCAGCTCTGCGCCTGCCGAATGCGTGTCGAAGACCGGTCCATGAGGCACCCAGGACGGGAAGAGGAGCAGGTCAACAGACGTACACCACGCGACCCACCAAGCGCCTTCTAAGCGCTTGGCCGCAGGTTCGAGTCCTGCCGGGGGCGCAAACACCCTCTGACCGGTGGAAACACTGGTCATTCCCTTTTCCGGACCCGATGCGCATCGCCCTGTGGGCAGGCGCCTTCGCCTGCCCGCGATCACGGGCGCGGACAAACCCGCGCCGTGGCGGCAACGGCCCTCGTCGGCGAATCCGCACCCGAAACACGCTGCAGCACCGGGTGACACACCCGCACTGTCGCGGACGGCGTGCCGGCGCAGCCGGAGATCACCCAGCGCGCTCCGCGCACCCGTTCCGAGGAGATCACGGCCGCCGTCCAGGGAGGACGGGCGTTCACCGTCACCCGCGACGGGCACCGCGTCGGCGAGCCGATCCCGCTCCGTCGCCGCCGCTTCGTTGCCCGCGCCGAGTTCGCGGCCGTGTCACGCACCGCGCCCGGCATCTCGCCGGCCGCCGTCCGAGGAGACCAGGACGCCGTCGTCGGGCAGGAGTTGGGCGACCCGTACGCCCGTCGGGCACGAGCAGGGCCTGCTCGGCACCCGCATCAGGATCCTGCGCCAGTGGAGCGACGCCGAGATCCTCGGCCTGCGGTCCATCACCCGGCCGGGGTGACCCCCGCTCCTCCCACCGTCCGATCCGCACCAGATGCGCACGACCGGCGGCAGACCCCACCCCGCGCCCCGCCCGTCGTGCCGGGTTTGCCGGGACGCGGAAGCCGGCTCCCCTCACAGACTGCCGTGCGACCCCGGTGCATTCCTGTCTCCGGCTGATGGAAGCTGGGGCCGAGGGGGTGGGTGATGACAACAGCGCGGGCGAGGGCGCACAGCGCGGACGAACTGCCGGGCAAGGGCGGTGCCGGCCGACGGTCGCCGGGTCGGGCGCGGTTCATGGGCGTGCTGCTGATCCTGATGTCCCTGGTACCGGCGGCGCTCTGCTACGCCGCGTTCGCCGCGTGGCTGCCCTCCGACAGGGAGCGCCACCGGGACTACCGGGCAGCCGGGCCGTGTCCCGTTCACGCGACGGTGCAGGTGGGGAGTGACTGCCTGAGCACCTGGCGTCTCACCGTGGTGAAGACGGTCGTCAGGACCGGGAAGAACCCCACCTACGAGGCGACCCTGAAGGACGGGGACTCCTGGCGGGGAGTCGTGGGCTTCGGTGACCCGGGACCGCTCCTCGAGCGGCTGGAGCCGGGCGACCGGGTCACCGCCACCGTCTGGCGCCGCGACGTCGTGGCGCTCAGCAAGGACGGGGTGCGGCAGAACAGCTCCGACGCGCCCCGTGACGAGCTTCAGATGAACGCCGCCTTCGGCATGCTCGCCGCGCTCGTCGCGGCTCAGGCGTTCGCGTTCGGCGCGGTACGCCTTGCCAGACCTCGCGCCTACGAGCCGTTCACCTGGAATCCGTACGGCAGACGGCTGCTCATCACCAGCGTCGCCGTCTGCTTCGGGGTGGGGCTCCCGGCCGTGTGGATCGGCATCACGTGGTGGACCGTACCCGCCGTCGGAGTCCCCGTCGTGGTGTGCGCGGCGGGGCTGATGCACCACCGCCTACGGACCCGAGCCGCAGGCGGAGCGTGACGGCCCCGGTGAATGCCGGCGTGCTCGTGTGAGAGGCGCGCGAGCCGGACAGGACCGAACCGGCCCGTGCACCCTCCACGTCGTCAAGAGGCGGGCGCACGGGGCATGAGGGCAGCACGGGCGAGATCCACAGCAGCCTGCACCCGGAACCGGCCGCGATCGGCGCGAGGGTGTCGTGCCGGCGCGGGTACACCAGGCCGACCGGGGCACACCGGTGCGACGGGAGCTTGCAGCGGGGCCACTCTCACGAGTGACGATGAGCATGGTGGCCCGCTCGACGAGCACGCGGGACAGGACGGACGGCCAACGGGGCTCCCGCGCGGGTGGGTTGAGACGTCGAGCACCTCCCTCCACGGCGCGGGGCCTCGTGCGTCGCGGGGAATCGGGTTCCGTGCGATGGGCGACTTCGCCAGGATCGCCCACAAGTGAGTGGTTACGCCCTAAAGGCGGCATTGTCGGCAATCATGGGCGGGGTCACCGTTGTTGTCTCTGTCCCGGAGCCGTTCATGCGCACTACCGCCACCGCCACCCAGGACGCACCGAACGCACACCGCCATGGTTCCGTCACGCCCGCGTCGGAGCAGGCCGAAGAGCGGAGTCTCACCTTCGAGGGCTTCGCGTACACGTGCCGCATCGTCCACCAGAGCGCTCCGCGGACCGCCCCGCTGGTACTGCTCGGAGGCTCGTCCCAGAACAGGTACTCCTGGCAGGGCCACGAGAAATGGCTGTCACCCCTGTGCACGCTGGTCACCGTGGATCTCCCCGGTTACGGCAGCTCGGACTTCCTGCCCGCCCGGTACGGCATGGACTTCCTCGCCGCCGCGGTCAGACACATGCTGGTGAGCATCGGCATGCCGCAGGTGAACCTGTTCGGGGGCTGCTTCGGTGAGGTCGTCGGTCTCCGCTTCGCGCAGCTCCACCCCGAATTCGTCCGGCGCATCGTCTTCTGCGGCGCGGCGAAGCGCCTTCCCGACCTCTACACCGACGCCGTGCCCCGTCTGTCCCGGGCACTCGAACGCGGCGAGATCGACGAGGCCGCCGGCGGGCTGGTGCGGCTGTTCATGTCCAACCCGGGGGCCGGGCGGGTCCGCAAGCACGCGGCCGTGGCACGCCTCCTCCAGCAGCAGTTCCTGGACCAGACGCCGGAGGAGGTCAGGAAGGCGGTCGAGCACAACACGCGCCTGACGACGCACGGCTGTTACCGGCCCCTGCCGGTCCCCGACGTGCCCTCCCTGGTGTTCACGGGGGAGTACGACACCCTCTGCACCCCGCAGATGGGTCGTGAACTCGCCGCGACGATGCCGTCGGCACGGTTCACGACCATCAAGGAGGCGGACCACCTGGTCACCGTCGAACGCAGGCAGGAGTCCTCGGACCTGATCGGCCGCTTCTGCACCGACCGCCCCATCGACGACCTGCCGTACTGCAACGCCGTCGAGTCGCTGCGCGCCGGGCCCGTCCCGGCGGCGCGCCGTTGACCACGGGGAAGTGACCACGGGGAAGGGCCGGGACCCGCTGGCGGGTCCCGGCCCTTCCCCGTGGTGCGGGTGGTCCGGCGCGGGAGGTGCCGTCGTGAACGACGGCGCCTCGGCCGACGGGGCGTCAGGACTTCTTGCCACCGACGACGACGCTGCTCGCGCAGGAGACCTCCGCGCCCGAACCGGAGCAGGTCTGCGCCATGTCGTTGTCGACGCGGACCTCACCGTACTCGTCGGACGTGAACCGGTACTCGTTCACGTCCGCGCAGCGAACGTTGCCCTTGTCGTTCTCGGCACACGTGCCGGAACCCTCGGCCCCGACGGCCTGGACGGCACCGACGCCGATCAGGGCGAAGCCTCCCAGGACTCCCGCCACCGCTGCGATCTTCTTCGACTGGAACATCTACCTTTTCCTTGAGCGGTCCCGAACCGACCGACGAGCCGACAGGTCCCGGGGTGGGGACTCGCGAGTCCTCACCCCGGGACCTGTCCAGATCACCTGATGGTGATCGTCAGCCGCCGATGCCCAGGCTGTTGGTGCAGGCCACCACGTTGGTCTCGGTGTTCTCGGCGTTGCCGACACCCAGCAGACCGAGCGCCAGGTTGACGTCGTCGATCGCGATGAGCGACTGCACCGAGTTGTCCTGCACGCAGGTGGTGTTCTGCTCGTTGTTCAGCTCCGCCGACGGCCCGTCACCGGCGTGGCTGACACCGGCACCGAGGAAGCCGGCGCTGCCGAGCATGGCCATCACGACGGCAGCCTTCTGGTACTTGCGCATTACCTCTCCATTCTCGAGTAGACACGATCCACTACGGATCGGTCACTGACAGCCACCGAATCTAGGTGGCCTTTGCGGCAATTGATAGGTGAAACGCCGAATCGCGTTTACATGGAGAAAAAGACACTTTGCAGTGCTGTCGTTCATCCATAAAATCGGCCCGGCAATCCGGCGATCAGGCGACAGCGCCACCGCGCTCCTCCCGTACCGTCAGGGCTTCTTGCCGTCGAACACGACGCTGCTCACACAGGAGAGTTCGGCGCCCGAACCGGAGCAGGTCTGCGACGACTTCCCGTCGATGCGGACCTTTCCGTCCTCGCCGCGCGTGATCCGGTGCTCGCTCACCTGCACGCAGCGAACGTTGCCCTTTTCGTCCTCGGTGCAGTTGCCGGGACGACCCTCGGCCCCGACGGCCTGGACGGCACCGACGCCGATCAGGGCGAAGCTCCCCAGGACTCCCGCCGCCGCCGCGATCTTCTTCGACTGGAACATCTACCTTTTCCTCAAAAATCCTGGACCGGCCGACCAGCCGGGCAGGCCCGGGGGGCGGACACGCGGGTCCGCACCCCGGAACCTGCCCGGATCACCTGGCAGTGGCCATCAGCCGCCGATGCCGAGGGCGTTGGTGCACGCCACGGCGTTGGTCTCGGTGTTCTCGGCGTTACCGAGGCCGAGGAGGGCGCCGACGCCCGCGTTGATGTCGTCGATGGCGACGAGCGACTGGACCGAGTTGTCCTGGGCGCAGGTCAGGTTCTGCTCGTTGTTGAGCTTGAACGACGGCTCGTCACCGGCGTGGCTGACACCGGCGCCGAGGAAGCCGACACTGCCGAGCATGGCCACGACGACAGCGGCCTTCTGGTACTTGCGCATTACCTCTCCGTTCTCGAGTAAACACAACCCGTGATGGGTCGGTCACTGACAGTAGGTAACTTAAGCGACATCCGCGGCTTGAGAAAGCCAAAACACCCCAATGCGTATCTTTCTTGTGAAGATGCAGGTCAGGGCGGTTTCGTGTATGTGCCGAATGGCTGAACAGGAGGGCGTGGTCCAGCGGGTCCCCGGGAGCCGGCGGCCGCGGACGCCCGGCGGCCCCCTCTTCGAAGAGGCGGTCCCGGGAAGTACGCCGCACTCCGTGCCGCCGCGCCCACCGGGCCGGCCGCGGGCCCGTGCCCGGCCGGCGGCAGGGCGCCGGGGGACCTCGGCGGGACCCGGGGGCCCGCGCCTGCCGTGCCGGCGCCGGGTCCGTGGCCTGCCGCTGGGACGGCAGGACGGCGACGGCCCGGCGGTGCGGCTGAGGTGCGCGCGGCGGCGCGGAGGGCGGGCAGGGGCGGTGTCCGCCCGGGCCCGCCCTCCCTCACGCGTACCGGTAGATCCCGCCGACGTCCTCCAGCTCGGCCGGTGTCACGTCCCACGGCGGCAGCTGTTCCCGGCGTGCCACGACCCGGCCGTGCTGCGCGTCGCCGGAGCCCGGCGGGGTCGCGGGGAGGTAGCGGGCCCCGCGGTGCCGGCGCTGCCAGCGGTGCCACTGCAGGTCGACGAAGGCGTGGTGCAGCCAGAAGACGGGGTCGTTGACCGAGGCGGCGCCGAGCATGGCGCCGCCGACCCACCGGTGGACGCGGTTGTGGTTGCGCCAGGAGGCGCTGCCCCGGCCGGTGCCCCAGCCCTCCAGCTTGTTGCGGAAGCCCTTCGTGACCGTCGAGTCCCACGGCGCCACGTCGTAGGCGGGGTCCTTCAGCGCCCACTCCAGGTCCCTCTTGGTGGGCAGGTCGATCGGGGCGCTGCGGCGGCCGAGGTCCCGGGTGAGGAACTCCCCTTCGGTCACGCCCACCCGGATGGTCCAGTCGCCCTCCCGGTGGGCGAACGGGCCGGTCGTCACCCGGTGGTCGGAGCGGCGCCCGTTGCCGCCGAGGAGGTCCGCCGTCCACGGGGCGGAGGTGGTCGTGCGGTCGCGGGTCCAGTCCCAGTACGGAAGGGTCACCGAGTCGTCCACCCGGCGCAGGGCGTTCTCCAGGTCGAGCAGGAACCGGCGGTGCCAGGGCAGGAAGGAGGGCGCCATGTGCGCGGTGCGCAGTCCGCGCTCGCCGTCGGAGGCGTAGTACGCGACGTGCATCCGCACGAACTCGTCGTACTCGCCGCGCCGTTTGACCTCCAGCAGCGCGTTGACGAACCGGCGCTTCTCGGCGCTCGTGAGCGTGGCGGCGTCCTTACGCACGTACGCCATGCCGGCCTCCCGCGTGCTCGTGCGGCTGTCCCGCGTCCGCCTCGCGCAGTCGCTCGCCGGGACCGAGCGCGTCGACGGCGGCGCGGGCGGCCTCCAGCGGCGTCCGGTACGAGCAGTAGTGGTCGACCGTGCTCAGCCAGGTGCCGTCGGCGCGGCGCATCAGGTGCAGGGGGCGGCCGTCGACGGTGACGTGCCACCGGTCCTCCTCCGCCGGGTTCCGGGCGGGGGTCAGGACGCCTCGGACGCGGCGGCCGCGGTGGGTCACGTCGAAGCCGGTGTCGCGCGGGGCGTCCCCGGCCGGCGGCCGGGGACGCGGGGACCGGAAGGCGGTGAGCGCCGGGGCCAGCGCGGCGGCGAGCGCGCAGACGCGCAGGCCGCGCGCCATGTCCCGCCGCGTCCTGCCCGCCGGTCCGGGCGGCGCCGGGTCCGGTGCCGTGTCCTCGGCGCCCGCGGGCGCCCCGCCCATGTCGATGATCATGCTGCACTCCTCGTCCGTGCGGTTGTCGGTAGCGGTAACCGACGAACGCGTCACGCGGTCACCGCCGTGCGGCGAACACGGTGAACGCCGGCGAGCGGTACCGGGCGAGCACGCGCAGGCCCCCGCGGACGGGCGTCACCGACCGCGTCAACGAGAAAGTCGGCCCCCGGGAGATCCCGGGGGCCGACTTCCGTACGGCGCGGTGTCAGGCGTGCAGCCCCAGGTCACCGTGCACCGGCTTGGCCTCGTCCAGCGTCGCCGTCGCGTCCTTCGTCGTGTGCAGCAGCGAGCTCTCGTCCTCGGTGTCGAGCGCGTGCGACTCCTCCTGCAGCGGCATCGCCTCGAAGGGGACCGCGGTGCGCAGGCCGGTGTCGAGGCCGGTGGACACCAGGTCGGCCTCCTGGGCGTACGCGGGGGCGGCGATGCCGGCGGCGATCAGGGATCCGGCAATGACGGCGGCGGCCTTCAGGGACTTCATCGTGTTCCTTTCTTCGGCAACGCGGGTCGCCGGAGGGGAATTCTGTCGCCGTGCCCAACGATTTCCGGCCGGAGCGGAAACCGGGAAGCCGAAGACTGGTGATTTCTCATATGAGATCTCAGCACGTCCGTGCCAGGGACGGCCGGCACCGACGGGGAAAGGCCGCCGGACGACAGCGGTCGTGACGCCCCTTCGAGGCCCGCACCGGGCGGGAACCGCGCCGTACGACGCTCACGGGGCCGGCGGCAGCAGCAGCACGGGCGCGGGGAGCGTGACGGCGGGAAGCAGCGGCACCTGCGTCACCGGCACCGTGCCGGCCGGAGCGGGCAGGGTCGACGCCTGCGGGCCGGTGTCGCGCAGCGCGTCGAGGAGGGCGGCCACCTCGGCCAGCAGCTCGTCGACCGAGGAGAGCTCCTCGGCGGTGTCCTCCTCGGCGTCGGAGAGCAGCCGCTCCAGGAGGTCGTCGACGGCCTCGCGCACGGTGTCCAGCAGCTCGCTCGCGAGGTCGGCCTCGTCGGTGAGCGGCGTGCCCTCCTCCGGGGCCGGCACCTCCGGCATCGCTTCCGGCGTCGCTTCCGGCGTCACGGCCGTGGTCGCCGGGTCCGACGCGGCCGGCGTGGCCGTGGTCCCCGGTTCCGGCTCCGTGGCCGCGGCCTTCGCCGCCGCCTCCTCCAGGGCGGCCTCGGCGGCCTCGCCCAGCCTCTTGGCCTCGGCCGGGGGCAGGTGACCGCCGTCCGCCTCGAGCACGGCCTCCAGCAGGTCGACGACCGGGGCGAGTTCGCCCTCCTGCGCGTCGAGGCTCCTGACCTGCACGAGCAGCGCCTCGGACGAGGTCACGGGGGTGCGTTCGCGGGCCGGGTCGGCCGCCGTGGCGGCGGGCCCGGTGATCCCGACCAGGAGGGCGGCGCAGCACGCGCCGAGTGCGATGCGCCGTGCGGGCAGAGCACGCATGGGAGGGAGTCCTTTCGGTGGACGTCGGATCTTGTGCCCACCGTGGAAGCGCCCGTGGCTGCCCGCAACCGGGCATGCGCCGTTCGTGAGCCCCGTTCACCCCGTTGCCCGTCCTGCCTGGTGGGGCCGCGCCCCGGGGTGCCGGCGGCCCGGCCCCGCACCGCCGCGCGGCAGCGGAACGGCGGTGGGGCGACGGGAGCCGGATTCACGATTCCAACACACATGCCGGTATTCACTGAGTTTCAGTGAATTTGTCCGTTTGATGACTAGAGTTGCGATCCGCCCCGCGCACCCCTCCGGGCGGACGCGACGTCCTCGTCCCGCCGCCCGCCCCACCCGTTCCGAAAGGCTCCGACGGTCATGCGTCAATCCCTGGGTCTGCTGCTTCGCCGTGCGACGGTGGGCGCCCTCACCCTCGCCGCGGTGTGGGCGCCCTGCGGCTCCCCGGCTGCCGCGCCGGCCGCACCCGCCCCCGAGGCCCCCGGCCTCCCGTTCGCCCAGCGGTACCGCGCGCTCCAGCACGGCGGCATCGTGCGCGCCGCCAACACCTCCATCACCTGCCGCGCCGCGCAGGCGTCCTCGTGCCGGGACGTGCAGAGGGGCGGCCACGGGGTGAACGGCGACTTCGACATGTTCTACGTCGACGCCGACAGCGACCCGAACACCTACAACTCCTCCCGCGCCGAGGTCCGTCTGCCCGCCGGCTCCCGGGTGACGTACGCACGCCTGTACTGGGGCGGCAACCTGCGCGTGGGCGAGCAGAAGCCGCCCGAGGACAACGGGCGGGTGCTGATCGCCGAACCCGGCGGGGAGTACAAGGAGCTCCTCGCGGACACGGTCGTCGGGCACCGCGTCGCGGACGGCGCGGATGCCTTCCAGGCCTCGGCGGACGTGACCGGCCTGGTGCAGGGCAGCGGGCCGGGCCTGTACACGGTGGCGCAGGTCAACGTGGCCATGGGCGGATCGGCGGCCGGGGCGTGGGGCGGCTGGACCCTGGTGGTGGCGTACGAGAACCCGGCGGAACCCCTGCGGCACCTCGCGCTCTGGGACGGCTTCACCGCCCTGCGGTCCGACGGGGAGGCGCGGATCCCGCTGCGCGACCTGCCCTTCCCCGCGGGCGCGGGGGGCCGGGTGGGCCTGGTGGCGTACAACGGCGACCGCGGCACCGGCGGCGACTCGCTCGTCCTGACCGCCGGCGGGTCCGTGCCCGTGTCCACCGCGCTCGCCGACCGCGCCAACCCCGGCGACGACGTCCTGAACTCCACCGTCAGCGACCCCGGGACGGCCCCGGCGCGGGTACCGGCGCACGCCAACACCCTCGGCTACGACTCCGACGTGTTCGACCTCGCGGGCGCGCTGCCGCACGCCGGCGACGAGGCGGCCCTCCGGCTGACGTCCCAGCGGGACGCGGCCTGGGCCGGCGTGCTCTTCGCCGCCGTCGACGCCCAGCGGTGAACGCGCCGCGGTCCGCCCCGAGCGCCCCCATGAGCTTCGTGAACGAGGAAACCGTGCCCACGGAACCGTCCTTCGCCGGCCGCAGACCGCGGATCCTGCACCTCACCCAGCCGGTGGACGGCGGGGTCGCCCGGGTCGTGACGGACCTGGTCCGAGCCCAGCTGGCGGACGGCCTGGACGTCACCGCGGCCTGCCCCGACAGCCCGCTCGGCGACCGGCTGCGGGCGCTCGGCGCACACGTACGGCAGTGGCGGGCGACGCGGTCGCCGGGCGCGTCGCTCGTGCGGGAGGTGCGGCACCTCGCCCGGCTGATCGACGAGGTGCGCCCCGATCTGGTGCACGCGCACAGCGCGAAGGCCGGGCTCGCCGGACGGCTCGCGGTGCGCGGGCGGATCCCGACCGTCTTCCAGCCGCACGCCTGGTCGTTCGAGGCGGTGGACGGGGGCACCGCGGCCCTGGCGCTGCTGTGGGAACGGTGGGGCGCGCGGTGGGCCGGACGGGTGGTGTGCGTGAGCGAGGCGGAGCGCGCGACGGGCGTGCACGCCGGGATCACCGGCCGGTGGGCCGTCGTCCCCAACGGCATCGACCCCGAGCGCTTCCGTCCGGCCCCCGCCGACGCCGTACGCGCCGGGCTCGCGCCGCTCGCCGCCCTCCCGCCGCGGGCGCCGCTCGCCGTGTGCGTGGGGCGGCTGTGCCGGCAGAAGGGGCAGGACGTCCTGCTGCACGCCTGGAACGCCGTCGCGCGCCGGGTGCCCGACGCCCGCCTCGTCCTGGTCGGCGACGGACCGGACCGGGACCGGCTGCGCGCGCACGCCCCCGCGTCCGTGCTGTTCGCGGGAGCCGTCCGCGACACCGCCCCCTGGTACCAGGCCGCCGACCTCGTCGTCCTGCCGTCCCGCTGGGAGGGCATGGCGCTGGCCCCGCTGGAGGCGATGGCCTGCGGGCGGCCCGTGGTCGTCACGGACGTCGACGGGGCCCGCGAGAGCCTGCCGCCCTCCTTCCCCGCCCGCTGCCTGGTCCCGCCGGAGGACCCCGGGGCGCTGGCCGGTGCCGTCGGCGAGCTGCTGCTCGACCCGCCGCTGCGCGCGTCGCTCGGCGACCGGGGCCGCCGGCACGTGCTGTCCCTCCACGACGTGCGGCACACCGCCCGGGCGGTCGCGGACGTCTACCGCGAGCTGCTCGGCGGCCCGCCCGCCACCGCAACGGCGCGCCCGTCCCGGGCGTTCGAGCGCATCAGGGCCCGCGGCGCCGGGGCCCACCGGACGACACGGCGCGCCGAGCCATCCGAGCACAGGGAGTCCATCCACTCGTGACCGCCGAACGTACCGTGCCCTCCCCCGGCGCAACGCCGCGGGAGCACGGATTCTCACCCGTGTCCGTCGTGCCGCCGCGCGGCACCGACGCCGGCACCACCGGCACCGGCCTGCGGCCGCCCTCCCCCAGGCCACCCGCGCGACCGGCCTCCCCGGTCCCGCTGCGCGTCGCGGACGGTGCCGCCGCCCTGCTGGGCGCGCTGGCGCTCGCCGGCGGCCAGCGCCATCCCCTGCTCATCGCCCTGCTGGTCGGCGCGTCGCTGCTGTCGCGCCCGCGCGCCGGCGGCCCGCAGGCACCGGGACTGCTGGAGGAACTGCCCTCCGTGTGCGGGCGCGTCGCGGTGGTCTGGCTGGCGGTCCCGGCGCTCTGGGCGGCGTACCGGCCGGAGCACGCGCTGTCCGTCCGGACCGTGCTGACGGGCCTCGCCCTGCAGGCGGTGGCGGGCTGTGCGCTGCGCGCGGCCGTGCACGGGCGGCGGCGCGCGGCGCTGCTGCGCCGCCCGCACGCCGCGCTCGTCGTCGGGCCGGTGGCGACCGCGCAGCGGGTGGCCGCCGCCGTGCTGCGCCATCCGCGGTGCGGGGTGCGGCCGGTGGGGATCGTCGCCGACGGGCGGCCGGACGGCGCCGAGGGCGTTCCGGTGCTGTGCACGGACGAGGAGGTCGAGCGGGCGGTCATCCAGAACGGGGTGCGGGCGGTGCTCGTCGCGCACCCCTCGGTGCGCGCCGAACAGGGGCCGCTGCTGCGGGCGCTGGCCGGGTCCGGCTGCGCGGTCTGGGAGGTCGACCCCGACTCCCCGTCGTACGGGCCGGGGGAACGGCTCGCCGGGTTCCCCTGCCGGCGGCTGGACCTCTCCCCGGCGCGCGACGGCGGCGCCGGCAAGCGGATGCTCGACATCCTGGTGTCGGGAGCGCTGCTGCTGCTGGTCAGTCCGCTGCTGCTGGTGTGCGCGGTGACGCTGCGGATCATCGACGGGCCGGGCGTGGTGTTCCGGCAGGAGCGCATCGGCCGCGACGGCGAGCCGTTCACGCTGCTGAAGTTCCGCACCCACCGCCCGGTCGACGAGCACGAGTCGGCGACCCGGTGGAGCGTGGCGGGCGAGCACGAGATGCGCCGGTTCTGCCGCATGCTGCGGCGCACCTCCCTCGACGAGCTGCTGCAGCTGTGGAACGTGCTGCGCGGCGACATGAGCCTGGTCGGACCGCGGCCCGAACGCCCTTACTTCGTGGCGCAGTTCAGCCAGACCTACCCCGGTTACGCGGCCCGCCACCGGATGCGCACCGGCATCACCGGACTCGCCCAGGTCCACGGGCTGCGCGGCGACACCTCGATCGAGGACCGCTGCCGGTTCGACAACGCCTACATCGACGACTGGTCGTTGTGGCGGGACGTGTGCATCCTGCTGCGCACCGCGGCCGCGCTGGTCCGTCCGACGGGGAGCTGACAGACCGTGAGCCACGCCCTCGCACCGCCGCCGCGCCGGGCCGCACCGCTGCCGCCCCGGGCCGTCGCGCTGGTGCCGGTCCTGCCGCTGGTGGCGGTGGTGGCCCTGCTGGCCCTGCCGTCCACGGGGGACGGCGCGGGACCCGCCGACGCGGTCTCCGCCCTGGTGATCGTGTACTGCGTGGTCCGCCTGCTGCGGGAGAGGCGGCGCCCGCTGTCGACGACCGCGGCGGTGGTGCTGGGCCTGCCGGTCGTGGGGCTCGCGCTGGCCGCGATGGGCGCCTCCTCGCCGGAGGCGGGGCTCACCGGTCTGGGCCGCTACCTCCAGGTCTTCGTGCTGGTTCCGGCGGCCGTGCTGGTGCTGCTGCGCCACCGGACCGACTTCCGCGTGCTGGCCTGGTCGTGCGTGGGGGTCGCCCTGTGGCAGGGGGCGGTCGGCGTGCACCAGTACGTCACCCGGACCGGCGCCTCCTACCAGGGGGAGACCGTCCGCGCGGTCGGCACCTTCGGGGCGCAGGACGTGATGGGCATGGCGACGGCGGTCTCGCTGGGCCTGGTGTGCGCGGTCGGGATCGCGCTGGGCCGGGCCCCGGTACGGCAGCGGGCGGCCGCCGCCGGATGCGCCCTGGCGCTGCTGCCGCCGCTCGCGCTCTCCTTCAGCCGGGGCGCCTGGATCGCGACCGCCTTGGCGTGCACCGCGCAGCTGGCGCTGGCCGGGCTGCGGCGGGCGCTGAAGACGGCCGCGGCCGCGGTCGCCGCGGGCGTGGTCCTGGTGGGCGGGTTCGGCCTCGGCACGGCACAGCTGCAGGAGCGGCTCGGCAGCATCACGCAGGTCACCGACGCCCCCGACCAGTCCGTCACGGACCGGTACGCCCTGTGGGCGTCCGCCGCCGACATGTGGCGCGAGCACCCGCTGACCGGCGTGGGCCTGAAGGGCTTTCCCGAGTACCGCGACGGGCACGCCACCCTCGCGCTGTCGTCGGGCAGCGACGTCGAGGGCGCGGGAGAGGCGTTCCACCGCCAGGCGCTGCTCTCCCCGCACAGCATGTACCTGCTGGTGCTGAGCGAGCAGGGCCTGATCGGGCTGCTCACGCTCGCCGGGAGCTGGCTGGCGCTGCTGGTGTGCGGGCTGCGGCGGCTGCTGCGGGTGCGCCGTCGCGGACGGGGGCTCGACTGCGGGCTCGTCGCCTGCGGGCTGCTGGTCTGGTCGCTGACCGACTTCGTGTACGGCGACATCGGCGGCCCCTCGACCGTGCTGACCGCCGTGGGCCTGGGCCTCACGGCGTGGTGGGCGCTGGCCGACGGCGGGCGGACGGGGGCCGCGCGCCGTGGCGGAGGGCCCGGGCACGCCGGGGAGGCGGTGGCACGATGACGGTGGTGCCCTCCCGGGCCCCCGGGTCCACGGCCGACGAGGCGGCGGCCGTCCCCGCGGCGCGCACCGCCGGTCCGGCCGGGGACGGCGCCGACCCGGCCTCGCCGTCCCGGCGGTTCCTCGCCCGGGCCACGCTCGTCACGGCGTCGCTGTCCGTCGCCGGCTCCCTGCTGGGCCTGGTGCGCGACCAGTCGCTGGCCCGGCTGTTCGGTGCCGGGAGCGACACGGACGCCTTCCTGGTCGCGTGGACCGTGCCGGAGATCGCCGCGACGCTGCTGATCGAGGACGGGCTGGCGATCGCGCTGATCCCGGCGTTCAGCGTGGCGCTGGCCCGCCGTGCCCGGGGCGCCGCGGGCGATCCGGTGCGCGCCCTGGTCGCCGCCACCCTGCCCCGGCTGTGCCTGGCCTTCGCCGCGGTGGCCGCCCTGGTCGCCGCCGTCGCCCCGCACCTGGTCCGGGCCCTCGCGCCGGGTCTGCCCGATCCGCGCCTGGCCGTCGACTGCACCCGGCTCACGGCGATCAGCGTGCTGGCCTTCGGGCTCGCCGGGTACTGCAGCGCCGCCCTGCGGGCCCACCGCCGCTTCTTCGCGCCCGCGGCGATCTACGTCGCCTACAACACCGGCATCGTGGCCGCGATGTTCCTGCTCGGCGGCGAGTGGGGCGTGCGCTCCGCGGCGGTCGGGGTCGCGGTGGGCGGCTGTCTGATGGTGGTGGTGCAGCTGCCTTCGCTGCTGCGGCAGCTGGCGTCGCGCACGCCGGCGTCCGGCGGGACCGGGGCCGACACCGACGCCGGCGCCGGGGAGCGGCCGGTGCGCCTCGCCCTGATCGCCGCCGTGCTCCTGTTCGCGCTGTGCCGCCAGTCGCAGGTCCTCGTCGAACGCTTCCTGGCCTCCTCGCTGCCCGCGGGGGCCATCTCGCACCTGAACTACGCGCAGAAGGTCGCGCAGATCCCGATGACGCTGTCGCTGATGCTGTGCACCGTCACCTTCCCCGTGGTGGCGCGGGCCCTCGCGGACGGCGACACCGAGCGGGCCCGCACCCGCGTGGAGCGGGACCTGGTGCTGGCCTCCTGCGTGGTGCTGCTGGGCATGTGCGCGGTGATCGCCTGCGCCCCGCAGATGATCGAACTGCTCTTCCAGCGGGGCGCGTTCACCGCGGACGACACCGCCGCGACGGCGGACGTCATGCGCGTGTACGCCCTCGGGCTGCTGGGCCAGACCCTGGTGGGCGCCCTGATCCGCTCGTACTTCTCGACCGGCCGGCCGAGCTGGTACCCCGTCGGGGTGATGGCCGCGGGCATCGTCGCGACCTCCCTGATCGGCGCCGCGACCGTGGGCCGCTGGGGGGTGGCGGGGATCGCCGCCGCCAACGCCTTCGGCATCACCGTCACCGCCGCCCTGCTGCTGGCCGGCCTGCGCACCGCCCGGCGCACCGGCGCCCCGGGGGTCTCGGTCCGCGTCCGGCGGGTCCTGGCCGGACTGAGCAGGCCCGTGCTCGCCGCGGCCGCCGCCACCGCCGCCGGGGCGTTCGCCGCGAGCCGGCCGGACGCGCCGGCGGCGGGCCTCGCGGCGGGCTGCCTGACCGTGACCGCCGTCTTCGCCGCCCTCTCCCTGGTCCTGGGCGTCCAGGGCTCCGCATCCGCACTGCGCTCCGCACGCACCGTCACACGAAGGCTCGTACATGGCTGCTTCCGTTGGTTCCGTTGAACCCGCCGGCACCGGCGCCCTCCCCGCCCCGCGCCGCCCGGGCCCCGTCCCGTGGGTGGCGATGTACCACTCGGTGGGCGACTGCTCGGACGATCCGTACCGCATCACCGTCACCCCCGAGCGGCTCTCGGGGCAGCTGTCCTGGCTGCGCCGGCGCGGGCTGCGGGGCGTGTCCGTGGCCGAGCTGCTCGCCGCCCGCGCCCGGGGCGCCGCGCGGGACCTGGTCGGGCTCACCTTCGACGACGGGTACGCCGACTTCGTCACCGACGCCCTGCCGCTGCTGCGCCGCTGGGACTGCGGCGCCACCCTCTTCGTGCTGCCCGGGCGGCTCGGCGGCGACAACGCCTGGGACCCGCTCGGCCCGCGCAAGCCGCTGCTGACCGCCGACGGCATCCGCCGCGCGGCCGCCGAGGGCGTGGAGATCGGCTCGCACGGGCTGACGCACGTCGATCTCACGAAGGCGGACGACGTCACCCTGAAGACCGAGGTCGCCGAGAGCCGCGCGCTGCTCGCGGAGCTGACCGGCAACCGGGTCGACGGCTTCTGCTACCCGTACGGCACGGTCGACGCCCGCGCCGTCGAGGCCGTGCGGGAGGCGGGCTACGCCTACGCCTGCGCCATCGACCCCGGCCCGCTGACCGGTCCGCACGCCCTGCCGCGCGTGCACGTCGGCCAGAACGACACGGCGTGGCGCCTGCACCTCAAGCACCGGCTGCACCGGCTGCGCCGGCGCCCGGCGGGAGGGGTGTGAGATGCAGGCGTGCGACACGGGGACGCGTGACGTGAAGGCGCGGGACACCCGGACGTCCGGCATGCGGGTGCTGCACGTCATCACCGGCCTCGGCGTCGGCGGGGCCGAGCAGCAGCTGCGGCTGCTGCTGCGTCACCTGCCCGTCGACTGCGACGTGGTGACGCTCACCAACCCCGGCGCGGTCGCCGACGGCCTCGCCGCCGACGGCGTCCGCGTCGTGCACCTGGGCATGGGCGGCAACCGCGACCTGGCCGCGCTCCCGCGCCTGGTCCGGGTGATCCGCGCCGGCGGCTACGACCTGGTGCACACGCACCTGTACCGGGCCTGCGTCTACGGCCGGATCGCCGCGCGCGTCGCCGGGATCCGCGCGGTCGTCGCCACCGAGCACTCCCTGGGCGACTCGCAGATGGAGGGCCGCAGGCTGACGGCGGGGGTGCGCGCGCTGTACCTCGCCAGCGAACGGCTCGGCTCGGCGACGGTCGCCGTCTCCGACGCGGTGGCCGAGCGCCTGAGGCGCTGGGGCGTGCCCGCGCCCCGCATCGAGGTCGTCCCCAACGGCATCGACCTGGACCGCTTCCGCTTCGACCCGGAACGGCGGGAGCGCACCCGCCGGCGCCTCGGCCTGCCCGAGGGGGCGTTCGTCGTCGGCGGCGTCGGCCGGCTCGCCCGGGGCAAGCGGTTCGACGTCCTCGTCCACGCGCTGGCCCGGCTCCCGGAGGACCACTGGCTGCTGCTGGTGGGCGGCGGCCCCGAGGAGCACGTCCTGCGCCGCACGGCCCGCGAGGCCGGTGTGGCCGGGCGGGTCCTGTTCACCGGCGAGCGCCCCTGCGTCCCCGACGGCTCCCCGGGCCCCGACCTGCCCTCGCTCACCTCGGCGATGGACCTGCTCGCCTCCCCGTCCGCGGAGGAGGCCTTCGGCCTGGCGGTCGTGGAGGCGCTGGCGTCGGGCCTGCCCGTGCTCTACGCCTCCTGCCCGGCGGTCGAGGACCTGCCGGCGGCGGCCGCCGGCGGCGCCCGGCGGGTGCGCGGCGGCCCCGAGGCGTACGCCCGCGCGATCGCCGAGGTCCGCGCGGCGGGCCCCGGGCCGCGCACGGCACCCCGGGCCGCGCACCACTACAGCATCACCCGCAGCACAGCCCGCCTCATGGACGTGTACGCGGCGGCCGTCGCCGGCTCGTCACCGTCCCCCGCACCTTAGACGTCGTTAAGGGAGCAAACCCGTCATGACCGACACCCCGACCCGTCGGCGCCGTCCGCCCCTGGCCGCCTCCCTGGCCCGTGCCGGGAAGCTGCCGGCCTGGTCCGCGCTCGCGGCGGGCACCCTCGTCGGCGGTCTGTGCGGCGGCGCGTACGGGCTGTTCACGCCCCCGGCGTACACGGCCACCAGTTACGTCGTCGCCGTGCCGACGGACAAGGCGCCCCCGGAGGCCGCCCGCGGTTTCGCGCAGGCGTACGGCCGGGTGGCCACGCAGCTCGCGGTGCTCGGCGACGCACAGGTGTGGGCCGGAGTGCCGGTGCGGACGCTGCGGGACAGCATCCGCGCCTCGACCTCCCCGGACGCGCCGATGGTCGCCGTCACGGCGACCTCCTCGCGGCCCGGACTCGCCGTCGACATGGCCGACGCGGTCTCCCTCGCGCTGACCCGGCACGCGGAGCACGCCCGCAACAGCACCCAGGTCCGGCTGGTGCGGTTCTCGCGCGCGGTGAGGCCGACCGAGCCGGCGTCCGCGTCGCCGGCGGTGACCGCCCTGGTCGGTGCGAGCGCCGGCGGGCTGCTGGGCGGTCTGGCGCTGCTGGTCCGGCCGGGGCGGCCCGGCCGGGACGAGGGCCCCGCGCCCGCCGCCTCGGTACCGGGCCCGGCCACCGCCGCCGACGCGCACGGACAGCGGTGACGGCGGTGGGCCCGGCCGGGCCGGCGTCAGGGCGCGCTGCGCGACCACCAGTCGAAGCGCAGGCAGAGCTTCCCGCCGAGCCAGTGCTCCACAAAGCTGCCCAGGTCCAGCGGCGAGCAGTTCTGCGGGGGCGGCGGAGCGGTGGGCCCGGGCGGTGTGGGGGTGGGGACCGGGGCCGGCTCGTCCGAGCGGCCGGAGAGGACGGACCGGTAGACGCGGGACGACTCGGGGTTGTCGTCGCACTGCCACACGCCGTGCGGGCAGTAGTCGGTCAGCGTGTTGTACAGCGGCCGGTGCTCGTCCATCCACGCGAGCATGCGCCGCATGTACTCGGGATTGTCACCGTTGCGGAAGAGCCCCCATTCGGGATAGGAGACGGGTTTTCCGTGGGCCTTCGCGAAATCGACGTGCGCCCGGAGTCCGTAGGGCTCCTCCACCTGTTCGTCGAACGACATTCCGGCCGGCTGGTCGTAGGCGTCCATGCCGATGATGTCGACCGTGTCGTCCCCCGGATAGCACCGGGTCCAGGGAACGGCGTCCCGGCCGCGGTTCGGCGTGAAGTCGAACCGGAACTTCTGGCCCGGCACCGCGCGCATCGTGGTGACGATCCTGTTCCAGTACTTCTTCCAGGACTCCGGGTCGGGCCCGCACCGGTGGGTGTAGGTGGTGCCGTTCATCTCCCAGCCGAGCACGAGGATCGTGTCCGGCACCTTCAGTGCGACCAGCCGCTCGGCGAGCGCGCGGAAGTGGTGGTCGAACTCCCCGGCGGCGCCGCGCCGCAGCAGCCGCCGCACCTCGTCGTCGGAGACGCCCCCCTCGTTGCGCTCCTGCAGGGGGACGTTGAGGACGAGCATCCGGTCCTCCCGCGCGTTGCGCCAGTGCGCCCAGTCCTCGAGGAAGCGGATGTCGCCCTCGATGTCGCTCCAGTGGTTGCCGGGCAGGTAGGTGTGCCCGACGCGCAGCTCGGCACCGCCCAGCCAGTGGCTCAGCTGCTCCACGCGGGCCACGCCCCGGGCGTCCGAGGCGAGGAAGGCGCCGAAGGCCGGGACCTTCGGACGGGGCACCTGGACGTCCCAGGTGGTGACCGGCAGCGGGGGAACGGCCGGTGCCGCGGGGACCGGGGGCGTCACCCCGGGCACCGTCGGGGCCGGCGCCGGAGGGCGGGAGTCGTCGGCTCGCGCCGCCCCCGCCCCCGGCGCGGGACCGGCCGCCGCCAGGGCGGCCGACACGACGACCGCCGCCGCGCCCATGGCCGGCCCGCGGACCCGGACCCGCTTGTGCTGTGGGGCCATGGCTGCTCCTTTTCTCGCTCTCGTCCGCCTTCTGACACTGCGCCCTTTGTTGACGAACAGTCATATGAAGTAAAGGCACAGGAAAACCGACGGCGCCAGCGCCGTACGGCTTTCGAGTGCCGGGCTCGCCCGTGCGAGTGAGCCGCGCCAAAAGAAATCCAAAAGAAAGTGAGGACGCGTGTTGTTGCTCGACACCCGTGTCCCCGCCGTACTGCTGCGGGTCGACCGGAATCCCTTTCACCACGGAACGCTGGGGGCGGTGCGGTCGCTCGGCAGGGCGGGCGTGGAGGTGCACGTCGTCGCCGACGCGGCGGGAGGCCCCGTCCACCGGTCGCGTTACGCGCACCGCATGCACCCCCCGCCCCTCCCCGGGGCGTCGGCGCAGGAGATCCTCGCCGCGCTGCGCCGCGTGGCCGAACGGGTCGCGCGTCCCGCCGTGCTGGTCCCGCTGGACGACGCGAGCGCCATCGCCGTCAGCCGCGTACGGGACGACCTCGCCCCCTCCTACCTGCTGCCGGAGATGCCGGGCACGCTGGCCGAACGCGTCGCCGACAAAGCGGAACTGGCCGCCGTGTGCGCGTCCGCGGACGTTCCGCACCCGGTGACGCTGGTCCCGGACGGCCCGGCGCGGGCCGCCGAGGACGCGCGGCGGCTCGGGCTGCCGCTGGTGGCGAAGTGGAGCCGGCCCTGGCTGCTGCCGGCCGGCTCCGGGTTGCGCAGCACCCAACTGGTGCGCTCCGCGCGGCAGGCCCGGGAGCTGTACCTGCGCACCGAGGAGGCCGGCAGCCGGCTGCTGCTGCAGGCGTACCTGCCGCCGGGAAAGGACCGGGACTGGTTCTTCCACGGCTACGCCGACCGCTCGGGCACCGTGCGCGCGGGCGGGCCGGGCCGCAAGCAGCTGTCCTGGCCGCGCGGGGCGGGCCTGACCGCCGTGGGCCGCTGGACGCCCAACCCCGAGGTGCGGGCACTGGCCGAGCGGCTCGTCGGCGAACTCGGCTACCGCGGCGTCCTCGACCTCGACTTCCGCCGCTGCGGCACGACGGGCCGCTACCACCTGCTCGACTTCAACCCGCGCCCCGGCGCCCAGTTCCGGCTCTTCGCGGACAGCTCGGGACTGGACGTGGTGCGCGCCCTGCACCTGGACCTGACCGGCCGTGAGCTGCCGGACGGGGAACCGGTGGCCGGACGGGCGTTCGTGGTGGAGAACTACGCGCCGTTCGCCGCGCTGCGGCCGGCGCCGGGCGGCCGCGAACTGGCCTGGTACGCCCGGGACGACCGCGGCCCCGGGTGGGCGATGTGGTCCCTGTGGTGCCGTCATGTGTCCGGCCGGGTGCGCGAGCGGCTGGCCGCGACGGCCCCGGTGCCGGCACCGCGCGCGATCCCCCGGGCGATCTCGCCCTCCCTGACCGACAACGAGAAAGCGAGCAGTTGATGATGTACGACCTTCTGGTGGTCGGCGCGGGTCCGTACGGTCTGTCGATCGCGTCCCACGCCGCGGCCGCCGGGCTGAACCTGCGCGTGTTCGGCCGGCCCATGGCGTCCTGGCGGGACCACATGCCCGGCGGCATGTTCCTGAAGTCCGAGCCGTGGGCGTCCAACCTCTCCGACCCGGCCGGGCGCTGGCGGCTGGACGCCTACTGCGCCGAGCAGGGGCTGACGGCACGTCACGCCGAGCCGATCCCGGTGGAGGCCTTCGCGGCGTACGGCCTGTGGTTCGCCCGGAACGCCGTGCCGGCGGTGGACGAGCGCACGGTGACCCGGGTGACGCCCGGCCCCGACGGCTTCACGGTGGTCACCGAGGACGGGGAGGCGCTGCACGCGCGGACCGTGGCGCTGGCGGTCGGCGTGATGCCGTTCATCGAGGTGCCGCAGACCCTGCGCGGACTGCACCCCGCCCTGGTCACGCACAGCAGCCACCACAGCGACCTCGGCCGCTTCCAGGGCAAGGACGTCACGGTGATCGGCGGCGGTCAGGCGGCGCTGGAGACCGCGGCGCTCCTCGCCGAGCAGGGCACGCGGGTACGGGTGCTGGCGCGGGCGGAGCGGCTGCGGTGGAACGACGTGCCGCCGCCCTGGGAGCGGCCCTGGTGGCAGTCGGTGCGCTCCCCGCACAGCGGCCTGGGCCCCGGCTGGCGGAACTGGTTCTACTCCGAGCGCCCCGGTCTCTTCCGGCGGCTGCCGGAGGCGACCCGGTCGCGCATCGCGGCCACGGCGCTGGGTCCCGCGGGCGCCTGGTGGGTGCGGGGCCGGGTGGAGCGGGCGGTGGACCTGCTGCCGGGCCACGAGGTCACCAAGGCGAGCGCGGTGCCGGGCGGGGTGCTGCTGGAGACGGTCAGCCTCCAGGGTGCCCGGCGCAGCCTGGAGACCGAACACGTCATCGCCGCCACCGGGTTCCGGGCGCGCTGCGACCGGCTGGGGCTGCTCTCCGCCGAGCTGCGCGGCACGCTGGCCACCCTGCCCGACGGTTCCCCGGCACTGGGGCACACCTTCGAGTCGTCCCACCCCGGGCTGTTCCTCGCGGGCCTGGTGACCGCGTCCGGCTTCGGACCGGCCATGCGCTTCGTCCACGGCGCGACGTTCACGGCGGCGACGCTCGTGCAGGGGGTGCGCCGCCGGCTCAGGGCGGCTCCGCCGCGCGGGACGGTTCCCGTGCCGAGCGGCGGCAGCCGGAGCGCGTCGCCGTCGCCGGTGGGCCAGTGACGCCGGGGGCGGGCGGCGCCGGCGCCGCCCGCCCCGTCCGGTCGGGGAAACGGCGCGTCCCCCGGACCGGTCCGGCCACCTCGCGGGGTGGCCCGGGCCGGTCCGGGGGACGTGTCGTGCTCCGGTGGGTGCCGGGGCCGGGCGGGGTGTTCCCGGCACCGGCGCCCGGGAGCGGCTAGCGGCGGGCGCCGACGCGCCGGCGGCGGTACAGCATCGCCCCGCCCGCGATCAGCGCGGCGCTGGTGGCCGAGGCGGCGATCAGGCCCTCGCTGCCGGTCTCGGCCAGGTGGGGCCCGGTGCCGGGCCGCTCCTCGTCGACGGACGGAGGCGCGGGCGGCGTCTTCCTGCCGGGCTCGGGCGCCGGCGTGGGGGTGGGGGTGGGGGTGACGGCGGGCGGGGTCGTGTCGTCCTCGCCGTAGCCGTACCCGGTGTTGGCGCAGGTGTTGTCGTACGCGGAGTCGAACAGCCCGATCAGGTCGACGGCGTTGCCGCACGCGTTCACCGGCACGTGCACCGGCACCTGGACGTTGTTCCCGGACAGCACACCGGGGGAGCCCTGGGTACCGCCCACCGCGTGCGCACCGCCGTACGAGGAGCCGCTGCGGGAGGAGGCGTCGTGGGAGGAGTCCGACGACCGGTCCTCGGCCCGGTGCGCGTGCGAGCCGTTGGCACAGGAGTTGCCGGCCGCCGTGTTGAACGCCCCGACCGCGGTGACGTCGTTGCCGCACACGTTCACCGGCACGTGCACCGGCACCTGGACGTTGTTCCCGGACGCCACGCCGGGGGAGTTCTCCGCGCCGCCCACCGCGTGCGCACCGCCGTGCGAGGAGCCGCTGCGGGAGGAGGTGCCGTGGGAGGAGTCCGACGACCGGTCCTCGGCCCGGTGCGCGTGCGAGCCGTTGACGCAGGAGTTGTCGAACGCGCCGTTGAACGCGGCGACCGCACCGACGGTGTTGCCGCACACGTTCACCGGTGCGTGCACCGGCGCCTGCACGTTGTTCCCGGACAGCACACCGGGAGAATCCTCGGCACCGCCCACCGCGTGCGAGTCGGCGAAGGCGGGGGTTCCGTACAGGGACAGAATGCCCGTGGCGGCGGCCGCCGCGAACACTCCCCTGCTCAGGGTCTGTCGCAATGTGGTTGTCTTCCTGCTTGAAGAATGGGAGCGGCCGGCCTCGCATGGAGATCGGCAACCGAGGCCACACGTTCTGACCCTCGGCTGTCGTGTGGCCTACTCCTTCATCAACCCGACTCGGGGGAATCGGTTGCGCAGGTTCACCCGGTTGGACCGCGCGACCCGGGCGCGGTCCGGCGTCAGGAGACCACGTCCTTGCGGGCGAACCCGCGGAAGGCCAGCGCGAACAGCACCAGGGCGTACGTCACGGAGACGGCGGCGCCCTGGATCATGCCGGACCACTCGGGCGTCGGCTGGACGGCGTCCGCCCAGGCGAACTGCCAGTGCGCGGGCAGGAAGTGGCGCCAGTCGCCGAGGGCGGTCACCGCGTCCAGGACGTTGCCGACGATGGTCAGGCCGACGGCGCCGCCGACCGCGCCGAGCGGGGCGTCGGTCCGGGTGGACAGCCAGAACGCGAGCCCGGCGGTGACCAGCTGCGACACGAAGAGGTACGCCACGACCACCACGAGCCGCCCGGCCGCCGTGCCGGGGTCCAGCGCGCCGCCGGTGGGGATCTGCAGCGGGCCCCATCCGTAGGCCACCGTGCCCACGGCGAGCGCCACCAGCGGCAGCAGCACCATCGCGGCGAGGCTCAGGCCCAGTGCGACGATCAGCTTGGACCACAGCAGCCGCATGCGGGGCACGGGCGCGGCGAGCAGGTAGCGCAGGGAGGACCAGCCGGCCTCCGAGGCGACCGTGTCCCCGCAGAACAGGGCGACCGGGACGACCAGCAGGAAGCCCGCCGAGACGAACAGGTTCACGGCGGCGAAGTTGGCGCCGGACGCGGTGGCCGTGTCCATCAGGTTGATCCGGTCGCCGCGGCCGCCCGGCTCGCCGCCGATCGCGAAGGCGACCACCAGGACGAAGGGCAGGACGGCGAGGATCGCGCCCATGACGAAGGTGCGGCGGCGCTTGAGCTGCCGGACCAGTTCGACGCGCAGCGGCAGGGTGCGGCCCGCGCGGTAGCCGGCGGCGACCTCGACGGGCGCCGCCGGTCCGGCCGGCCCGCTCGCGCCGGCCGGCTCGACGGGCTCGTTCCGCTCGGTGAGCGTGCTCATGCGGAACCTCCGATCAGGGTGAGGAAGGCGTCTTCGAGGCGGCGGTGCGGGCCCACCGACGCCACCGGCACCTCCAGCCGGACCAGCTCCGCGACCAGGCGCGGGGCGCTGCCGCCGGCGTCCAGCCGGACCAGCAGTCCCTCGTCGGTGCGGACGGCGGAGGCGACGCCGGGCAGTGCGGCGATCTTCTCGGCGACCGGCTCGTCCACCGGCTCCTGCGTACCGACCAGCAGGGTGTCGCCGGAGCCGACGATCTCGTGGACCGGGCCGGCCTGGACGAGCCGGCCGCGGTCCATGACCACGAGGTGGGTGCAGGACTGCTCCACCTCCGCCAGCAGATGGCTGGAGACGATCACCGTGCGCCCGGCGGCGGCGTACCGGATCATCACCTCGCGCATCTCGCGGATCTGGGGCGGGTCGAGCCCGTTGGTCGGCTCGTCGAGGATGAGCAGGTCCGGCAGGCCGAGCATGGCCTGGGCGATGGCGAGGCGCTGGCGCATGCCCTGGGAGTAGGTGCGCACCGCGCGGGCGAGGGCGTCGCCGAGCCCGGCGATCTCCAGGGCCTCCTCCAGGCGGGCGTCCTCGGGCGGGCGGCCGGTGGCCCGCCAGTACAGCTCGAGGTTCTCCCGGCCGGACAGGTGCGGCAGGAAGCCGGCGCCCTCGACGAAGGCGCCGACGCGGGACAGCACGGGGGCGCCGGGGCGGACGGCGTGGCCGAAGACGCGGATCTCGCCGCCGTCCGGCTTGATCAGCCCCATCAGCATGCGCAGGGTGGTGGTCTTGCCCGCGCCGTTCGGGCCGAGGAGGCCGAGGACCTGGCCCCTCTCGACGCGGAAGGACAGGTCCTGCACGGCGTACCGGTCGGCGGAGCGGGCGTAGCGCTTGCCCAGGCCGGTGATCTGGAGCGGTACGCCGGCGAGTCCGGGGTCGGGGGCCGGGGCCGCCGTACGGCGGCGGCCGGTGAGGACCAGGGCGAGGGCGGTCACGGCACCGGCGGCCGGCAGCCACCACACCCACGCGGGCAGCGGGGCCGCCGCGGTGGTCACGCCGGGTGCGGTGGGCACCGTGAGGTCGCTCCTGAGGGAGACGGTGTACGTCGCCGGGGCGGCCGGTGAGGCGTAGCCGAGGTCGGTGGAGGCGAGGACGAGGCGCAGGCGGTGGCCCTTGCGCACCTCGTGGTCGACGGCCGGGAGGGTGAGCGTCACGTCCTTGCCGGACCCGGCGCCCTCGACGCGGACCGGGGCGACGAGCTGGGAGGGCAGCACCTGCTGCCGTCCGTCCGGGCCGACGTCGTACACCTTGCCGAACAGCACGGCGTCGTCGCCGGTCGACCTCACGTGCACGGTGACGGTCGGCGATCCGGTGATCCGCAGGTCGTCGGCGACCGGGGCGGACTCGAAGCGGGCGTGCTGGCCGGGGAAGTCGAGGGACACCCCGATGCCGAGGGAGGACAGCTGGGCCAGGCCGCCGGAGCCGCCGAGGCCGGGGAGCGCGGAGACGGCGGGCGGGCCGGCGCCGGCCGGGTTGGCGAAGCTCTGCTCGCGTCCGGTGAGGGCGAAGGACCTGCCGCCGCTGTCCAGGCCCGGGTAGCGGTCCGCGCTCGCGCCGCGCAGCAGGGCCTCGCCGTCGGTGGAGTCGACGCCTCCGGTGCGGGTGACGCGGAAGGCCGGGCCGGTGTCGGCGCTCTCGTCGTCCTTGAGGTACCGGTCGAACCACGCCCGGACCCGCGTCCGGACGCGGTCGGTCTCCGGGTCGCCGCCGTCGTGCCCGCCCGCGATCCAGTCGACGTCGACGGGGGCGCCGTTCGCGCGGATCGCGCGCGCGGCCGCGTCGGCCTGGCCGAGCGGGAAGAGGGAGTCGGACTGGCCCTGCACGAGGAGGGCGGGCACGTCGATGCGGTCGGCGACGGCGGACGGCGAGCGCTCCCGGAGCAGTTCGCGGGCCCGGTCGTCCGGGGTGCCGGACTCGGCGACCCGCTCGTACATCGCGCACAGCGCGGGCTCGAACTTCTCGCAGCCGCCGCCGGAGCTGACGAAGACGCCGGCCCACAGCTTCTTGAAGACGCCGTTCGGGAAGAGGGCGTCGGCGAGGTCGAAGTAGGTGATCGCCGGGGCGATGGCGTCGACGCGGTCGTCGTGCCCGGCGGCGAGCAGGGCTATGGCGCCGCCGTAGGAGGCGCCGGCCATGCCGACGCGCGGGTCGCCGGCCTCGTCGAGCTCGACCTCGGGCCGGTCCGCCAGCCAGTCGATGAGCCGGGAGACGTCGGCGACCTCGCCCTCCGGGTCGTTCAGCCCGATCTTCCCGGTGGACTTGCCGAAGCCCCGCGCGGACCAGGTGAGGACGGCGTACCCGTCGCGCGCGAGCTCCTCGGCCTGCTGCCGCACGTCGTCCTTGCTGCCGCCGAAGCCGTGCCCGAGCAGGACGGCGGGGCGGCGGCCGTCCCGGCCGGCGGTGAAGTACGAGGTGTCGATGCGCACCCCGTCGCCCACGGCCACGACCCGGTCGGCGCGGTGGACCGCGGGCGCGTCGTCCGAGGCGACGGCGGTCCAGGTACCGGCGCCGGCGAGCACGACGACGGCGGCCGCGGCGGCCGCGGTCCGTCGCGGCCGCCGTGACCGCAGCCACCGCGATCCGGGCAGTCGAAGATCCATGCGTCAACGGTACGGGGTGAACCTGTCGGCACGTTGTCGACCGCAGGCCGAACCTCGTCACCTCCCACGGGCGTACGGCGCCGCCGTCGCGTACCGCGTCCGCGGTACGCCGGTGATCAGGAGCGGGCGTCCTCCGGCAGGGTCACCAGCCAGCGGGTGGTGGCGCGGGGGCGCAGGTAGAGGGCCCAGTAGAGGGTGGCCGCGGCCGTGATGCCGCCGGTCCACAGGAGGTGGCCCGGTTCCTGCTGGGTGAGGACGTAGCCCAGGACCACGATCAGGAGGGCCGGTACGGCGGGCCACCACGGCATGCGCCAGGCGCGGGCGTCGCGGTGGGCGCCGCGGCGGGAGAGCAGGGCGGCGACCGCGACGAGCAGGTACATGCCGGTGACGGAGACGCCCGTGACCCCGTACAGGGTGTCCAGGTCCACGAAGCACAGGGCCGCGCCGGGGACACCGACCGCGAGGGTGGCGACCCAGGGGGAGCCGAAGCGGCCGAGCCGGGAGAAGACGGCGTTCACCGGCTCGGGCCAGGCCTTGTCCCGTGCGGAGGCGAACAGGACGCGCGAGTTCTGGATGACCATGACGATGCCGGCGTTGACGATCGCGAGGGCCACGCACAGGCTGACGAAGGTGCCGACGGCGGAGTCGGACCAGGCGGTGACCATGGCGGAGATGTCGCCGCCGGTCAGCTCGGCGAGGTCGGAGGCGCCCAGGGTGATGGCGACGACCGGGACCAGGATGATCACGGCGGAGATGCCGAGGGTGGCCAGCACCGTGCGGGCCACGTTGCGGCGCGGGTTCTCCAGCTCCTCGGACAGGTAGACGGCCGTGGAGAAGCCCTGGGTGATGAACAGGGCGATGGCGAGACCGGAGACGACCAGCAGGGCGGTCACGGTGTCCGGGCGGCCCTCGGCGCCGGCGACCTCCATCGAGAGGAGGGCGGCCGGGCCGCGCTCGGCGTGGGCGAAGCCCAGCACCGCCACCACGGCCGCCGCGATGACCTCCAGGACCAGGAAGACGCCGGTGATCCAGGCGTTGGCGCGCAGGTCGAGCAGGCCGGCGAGGGTGGCGAGCAGCATGACGGCGGCGGCGGTCCAGGACGGGTCGAGGCGGGCGATCGGGGCGAGGTAGTCGGCCGTGCCCATCGCGATCACCGGCGGCACGATCATCACCACCAGCAGGGACAGCACGAAGACCAGCCAGCCCGCCAGCCGCCCGGCGAGCGTGGAGACCATCGCGTACTCGCCGCCCGCGCTGGGGACGAGGGTGCCCAGCTCCGAGTAGCAGAACGCCACGGCGACGCAGAGCAGGGAGCCGAGGGCGATGGTGAGGGCGGTGGCGGTGCCCAGGGAGCCGAACAGGTCGGGGACGACCACGAACAGGGTGGACGCGGGGGTCACGCACGAGAGGGTGAGGAGGGTGCCGCCGACGACCCCGATGGAGCGCTTGAGCTTCCGGGGGCTGTCCGGGTCCGCCTCGGTGACGGCGGTCTCGGCGGGGTGGAGCGTGTCGGTCATGCGGCGGTTCCGATCGACTCGTGCGACAAGACGTGGGGGCCGGGAGCGCTATCGCCTCCGGCGGATCAGGTCGTACGTCGTGTGTCCGCTCCCGGTTGCGCAGAATGGAATCCGACGGAAACCGTGACGTCAATGGGTCTTTGCCTACGGAATCCGTTGTCTTGAAGCGCTGTCAGTGACCATCAGGACACAACGGAGCGCACGGGAAGCCGTCTTGCGCCGCTGCGGGAACCGCAGGGCCGGACCGCAAAAAAACGGGGCCGTCCGCATGACGGACGGCCCCTCGGGGGTGGTGGCGGTGGTCAGTGGTTGCGCGGGAAGCCCAGGTCGACGCCGGCCGGGGCGTCGGCCGGGTCGGGCCAGCGGGTGGTGACGACCTTGCCGCGGGTGTAGAAGTGCGTGCCGTCGTTGCCGTAGATGTGGTGGTCGCCGAAGAGGGAGTCCTTCCAGCCGCCGAAGGAGTGGTAGCCGACGGGGACCGGGATCGGGACGTTCACGCCGACCATGCCGGCCTCGACCTCCAGCTGGAAGCGGCGGGCCGCGCCGCCGTCCCGGGTGAAGATCGCGGTGCCGTTGCCGAACGGCGAGGAGTTGACGATCTCCAGGGCCTCCTCGTAGGTCTCGGTGCGCAGCACGCACAGGACCGGGCCGAAGATCTCGTCCTGGTAGGCCTTCGCCGTGGTCGGCACCTTGTCGAGCAGGGAGATGCCGATCCAGTGGCCGCCCTCGTGGCCCTCGACGGTGTGGCCGGTGCCGTCGAGGACGACCTCGGCGCCCTCGTCCGCCGCGTTCTCCACGTACGACGCCACCTTGTCGCGGTGGGCCTTGGTGATCAGCGGGCCCATCTCGGACGTCGGGTCGTCGCCGGGACCGATCTTGATCTTCTCGGCGCGCTCGCGGATCTTCTCCACCAGCTCGTCGCCGATCGCGCCGACGGCGACCACCGCGGAGATCGCCATGCAGCGCTCGCCCGCCGAGCCGTAGGCCGCGGAGACGGCCGCGTCGGCCGCCGCGTCGAGGTCGGCGTCGGGCAGCACCAGCATGTGGTTCTTGGCACCGCCGAGGGCCTGGACGCGCTTGCCGTTGGCGGAGGCGGTGGTGTGGATGTAGCGGGCGATCGGGGTGGAGCCGACGAAGGAGACGGCCTTGACGTCGGGGTGGGCGAGCAGGCGGTCGACGGCCAGCTTGTCGCCGTGCACGACGTTGAACACGCCGTCGGGCAGCCCGGCCTCGGCCAGCAGCTCGGCCAGGCGGATCGAGGCCGAGGGGTCCTTCTCGCTCGGCTTCAGCACGAACGTGTTGCCACAGGCGATGGCGATCGGGAACATCCACATCGGCACCATCGCCGGGAAGTTGAACGGCGTGATGCCGGCGACGACGCCCAGCGGCTGGCGGATGGACGCCACGTCGACGCGGCTGGCGACCTGCGTGGACAGCTCGCCCTTCAGCTGCACGGTGATGCCGCAGGCCAGGTCGACGATCTCCAGACCGCGCGCCACCTCGCCGAGGGCGTCGGAGTGCACCTTGCCGTGTTCGGCGGTGATCAGCTCGGCGATCTCGTCGCGGTGGGCGTCGAGCAGCGCGCGGAACCTGAAGAGGATCGAGGTGCGCTGGGCCAGGGAGGACTGGCCCCAGGACAGGTAGGCCTCCTTGGCGGCGGCGACCGCGGCGTCCACCTCCTCGACGGAGGCGAACGCGACCTTCGTGGTGACCTCGCCGGTCGCCGGGTTCGTCACCGGGCCGTAAGTGCCCGAGGCGCCTTCGGCGGTCCTGCCGCCGATCCAGTGGTTGACGATCTTCGTCATGACCGAGAGCTCCTTCTGAAGATGGCGGCGACGGGAGGGGACGTGCCGTTCGTGCAGCTCGTGCGCCGTGACCCCGGACAGCCGTGCCGCGGTCTCGGCCACGGGTCCATCCCACCAGGTCCGGGCCTCCGGGTGCGCCCGACACAGTGTCGGCCGTTTCGGTCCGCGCGTAGACACATGCGGGAGCGGCGCGGCCGCGGGGCCGGTCCGCGCCCCGGCGGGCGCCGTCGGCGGGACCTCCGGCGCGGGGCCGCGGCGGGCGGGGAGTCGTCGCCCGCGCCTTCGCTCCTGCCAAAGCGAAGCGGCCTCCCGCGCCGGAGGCGATCTGTGCCCGGGCGTCCCGGGGTGCGCGCACGGCGTCGGTGACCCATGCGGACACGCCCTTCCTCCCGGGAGCCGGCACGCGCTTCCTCCTCCGCGCGGATCACGCGGACCGTGCGGCTCTCCCCGGTTCTAGCCCGGGCGGGAAACCCTGTCAATATTTTGTCCGGACATACGGACCAGATCGTGGCGGCATCGCGACGGTCCCGGGCCGGACCCGGGCGGTTCGTAGCGAAAGGTCCGGTGTCAGTGCCCGGGTCTGACGTGCGGTGCCGTGCCGAACTCCTACACCACCCTGTGGACCAACGACCTGTGCAGGACCCTCTTCCGCGAGGGCTACGCCGGAGAGCGCCTGACCGTGCTGTTCGGCGGGCCGCACCAGTCGCTGCCGAGCTTCACGAGCGCCGGGGTGCGCCCCGGTGACGTGATCCATCCGGTGCGGGTCTTCCGCAAGCGGTTGTGGGTGCTCGGGGCCATGGAGGTGGGGCGCGTGCTGGACCACGACACCGCGGGCGAGGAACTGGCCGTGGAGGACTACCTCCGGCTCGTCCACTGGAGGCCGCTGAGGTCCGGCTGCGTCAGCGAGGTCGTCGTCGGGCCGCCCGGCACGCCGCTCACCTTCGACCGCCCCGTGCCGCCCGATCTGCTGACCCGGCTCACCTACCGGTCGCGGCGGGGCGAGCGGCGGATCAAGCACGTGGTGGACGGCGAGCTGCGCAGGGCGGTGAGCGTCCACGGCATCTACCGGCTGGCCCCCGAGTCGGCGCGCGAGCTGGGAGAGCTCGCACGGGAGTCCGGGGCGTGCGCCGTGGCGTGAGGCGGGCCGGCTCGCCCCCGTCGTGCGGCCGGCGCACGCCTTTGCGACATCCGTGTCACAAACGCCCCCGTTCCGTCACGCGTGTCACGGGTCGGCGGGCCTTCCGTCACACCCGCGCACGGCCCCTGCCCCGCTCCCGCCCGGTGTCGTTCACCGGGCACGACGCTTGTGATCGCCAGCGCCGCACCCGGCTCCCCCTGACGGCCGCCCCCGGCCGCCGCCGCGGTGCGCGCGGGGAGGTGCGACCCATGACCGACCGACGGCTGTGGTCCTACAAGGACATCGCCGCGCACATCAAGGTGCAGCCGGACACCGTGCGCTCCTACCGCAAGCACGGCCTGCTTCCCCCGCCGGACCACGTCGAGCACGGTAAGCCCTACTGGTACGCGGAGACCGTCCGGGCCTGGGTGGCCTCCCGGCCGGGCAACCGGGGCCGCGGGGGCGGCTGACCCGCGGGAGCCCCGCGGACCTGCGGGAAAACGGCTGTGCCCCGCCGCCGGGGTGGGGCACAGTGCCGGCCATGGACTTCACCGACAAACCCACCCTCACCGGGGACCGGACCGTGCTGCGTCCCTTCACGGAGGCCGACGCCGGCACGATGTGGCAGATCCTCCAGGACCCGGAGGTCGTCCGCTTCACCTTCGAGCCGTCCACCGTGCTCACCCCGGAGTCCCTGCGCTCCTGGTACGGATCCCGGTCCGCGCGGCCCGACCGGCTCGACCTCGCCGTCACCGACCGTGCCACCGGGGACCTCGTCGGCGAGGTCGTCCTCAACGAGTGGGACCCGGACGCGCGCAGCTGCACCTTCCGCACCCTCATCGGGCCGCGCGGCCGCGGCCGGGGACTGGGCACCGAGGCCACGCGGCTGATCGTCGGCCACGGCTTCGAGCGCCTCGGGCTGCGCCGCATCCAGCTGGAGGCCTACGGCGACAACCCGCGCGCCCTGCGCGTCTACGAGAAGGTCGGCTTCGTGGTCGAGGGCGTGCGGCGGGAGGCCGCGTTCCGGAACGGGGCGTGGGTCGACGAGGTGATCATGGCGATCCTCGACCGGGAGTGGGCCGCGCTCAGCGCCACGGCTCGATGACCGTCACGCCCGCGCCCGGGGCCGTGTCCATGGCCGCCAGGGCCGACGGAGCCGCGTCCAGGCCGATGGTCCGCGTCACCAGGAGGTCGGGGCGGACCGCGCCCGCGCGGACCAGTTCCAGCATCGGCGGGTAGGCGTGCGCGGCCATGCCGTGGCTGCCGAGGAGTTCGAGCTCGAGGGCGATGGCGCGGGCCATCGGGACCGGTGTGGTGCCCGTGGACGAGGGCAGCAGGCCGACCTGGACGTGGCGGCCCCGGCGGCGCAGGCCGCCCACGGAGGCGGCGCAGGTGGCGGGTGAGCCGAGGGCGTCCAGGGAGAGGTGGGCGCCACCGCCGGTGAGGTCGCGGACCGCCTCCGCCGTGTCGCCGGACACCGCCGCGTTCACGCATGCCGCGGCGCCGAACTTCTCCGCCAGGTCCAGGGCTTGCGGGGAGATGTCCACCGCGACGACCCGCGCGCCGGACGCCGCCGCGATCATCACCGCGGACAGGCCCACCCCGCCGCAGCCGTGCACCGCCACCCACTCCCCCGCCGCCACCCGGCCCTGCTGCACCACCGCGCGGTAGGCGGTGGCGAAGCGGCAGCCGAGGGAGGCGGCCGTCGCGAAGGACAGGTCGTCCGGGACGGCGACCAGGTTCACCTCGGCGTGGTCCAGCGCCACGTACTGGGCGAAGGAGCCCCAGTGGGTGAAGCCGGGCTGGGTCTGCCGCTCGCACACCTGCTGGTCGCCGGCCGCGCAGGCCGGGCAGCTTCCGCAGGCGCAGACGAACGGGACGGTCACCCGGTCTCCGGGGTGCCACCGGGCGACCCGCGCGCCGACCGCCTCGACGACCCCGGCGAGTTCGTGGCCGGGGACGTGCGGCAGCGCGATGTCCGGGTCGTGGCCCTGCCAGCCGTGCCAGTCGCTGCGGCACAGGCCGGTGGCCTCCACGCGGACCACGACTCCGTGCTCCGCGGGCTGCGGGTCCGCGACCTCCCGCACCTCGGCCGGTTCCCCGTACCGCTCGAACACCACCGCCCGCATGGCCGTCCCTCCCTCGAGCCCACCGCTGTCGGCGGAACGCTATCCCCGGGCCTCCGCCTTCTCGCGGGCGGCCCCGTCGCCGGCGGCCTCCCCGGCCGCGGTGGAGTCGCCCGCGGCGGGGCCGTCCGCCCGGCCCGCCCCGGCGTCCGGGCCCGGGCCGCCGGGCCCGCGCGCGGACTCCCCCTCGCTCAGTCCGAACCGCTCGTGGAACCGCCGGAGCGGACCCGGCGCCCACCAGGTCGCGCGGCCGGTGAGGCGCATGACCGAGGGGACCAGGAGGCTGCGGACGATCATCGCGTCCATCAGCACCGCCAGCGCGATGCCCAGGCCCAGCATCTTGGTGTTCGTCACCCGCGAGGTGCCGATCGCGACCATGACCACCGCCAGGATGACCGCCGCCGCGGTGATCAGCCCGCCCGTGCGCCGCAGCCCGTGCCGGACCGCCTGCTCGTGGTCGCCGCCGTGGTCGTACTCCTCCTTGATGCGGGAGAGCAGGAACACGCCGTAGTCCATGGAGAGGCCGAAGGCCACGCAGAACATCAGGACCGGGAGGGTCGTCTCGATGGAGCCGGGGCTGGTGAAGCCGAGCGGGCCGGAGAGGTGGCCGTCCTGGAAGACCCAGACCACGGCGCCGAACATCGCGGTCAGGCTGAGGGCGTTGAGCGCCACCGCCTGGACCGGTATCAGCACGCTGCCGGTGAGCAGGAACACCAGGAACAGGGTGACGATCACGATGAAGGCGGCCGCCGCGGGGAGGCGTTCGCCGATGGCGGCCTTGGAGTCGACCAGCACGGCCGCCGCGCCCGTCACCGCGGTGTCGAAGGGGGCGTCCACCGCGCGGAGATCACCCACCAGGCGCTGGGCGGGGTCGTCGACGGCCTCGCCCCTGGGCAGCACGGTGAAGTAGGCGGTGTCGCCCTTCACCACCGGCCCGTCGACCCGCACCACCTCGGGCAGGGCGGCGACGCGCTCCTTGTAGGCGGCGTACTGCGCCCGGGTCGCGCGTCCCTCGGCGAGCACCTCGAGGCCGCCGCCGGGGCTGCCCGGGAAGCCGTCGCGGATGTGCTGCTGCACCACGCGCGACTCGGCGCCGGAGGGCAGCTGGCGGTCGTCCGCCGTGCCGAACTTCACGCCCAGGAAGGGCAGTCCGAGCAGGACCAGCACGGCCGTGGTGCCCAGGGCGAAGAACGGGGCACGGCGCATCACCAGCGTCGCCGCGCGCCCCCAGACGGCGCCCTCCTCGGCGGCGGGCCGCGCGGGCCGTCCGCGGCGGAACAGGCGCCTGAGGTCGAGGGAGTCGACCCGGTGGCCGAGGAGCACCAGCGCGGCCGGGAGCAGGATCAGCGCGGCCGCCGCGGCCAGCAGCACCACGGCGATCCCCGCGTAGGCGAAGGACCGCAGGAAGTACTGCGGGAAGACCAGCATCGCCGCCAGGGACACCGCGACCGTGAGGGCGGAGAACAGCACGGTGCGGCCGGCCGTGCGCAGGGTGGTGCCGACGGCCGTGAGGGGATCGGCGCCGGTGGACAGCTCCTCCCGGAAGCGGCGGACGATGAAGAGCGCGTAGTCGATCGCCAGGCCGAGCCCGAGGGCGGTGGTGAGGTTCATCGCGAAGACCGAGACGTCGGTGACCTCGGTGAGCCCGCGCAGGACGGCGTTGGTGCCGAGGATCGCGACGATGCCGATGCCGAGCGGCAGCAGGGCCGCGACGGCGCTGCCGAAGACCATCACCAGCAGGACGAGGGTGACCGGCAGGGCGATCATCTCGGCCCGCAGCAGGTCCTCCTGGATGATCGTCTGCATCTCGTGCCGCACGGCGACCGGGCCGCCGACACCGACCTCCACCACGCCGTGCTCGCCGCGGAAGGAGGGCGCTATGCGCTCCAGGGTCCTGTTCATGGCCGTCTCGTCGCCCGTGATGCGGGCGGCGATGAGCGCCTCGTGTCCGTCCTCGGCGCGCAGGGCGGGCGAGCGGGACTGCCAGTAGGAGCCGACGCCGGTGACGCCCCGCTCGCCGGCCAGGCGCTCGGCGAGCCGCCCGGCCTCGGCGGCGACGGCCGGATCGTCCACCGAGGCGTCCCCCGCGTCCACCAGCAGCAGGAGGTTGGGCTGGGAGTCGGGGAACTCGCGCTCGAGCGCCCTGGTCGCGTAGGAGGACTCGGCGTCCGGGTCCTCCCAGCCCCCGCTGCCCATGCGGTCGGCGACCCCGCTGCCGGCCAGCACGGCGAGCACGGTGAGCACGAGGGCGGCCAGCAGGGCGAGTCGTGGCCGGGCGGTGACGAAGCGGGTCCAGCCTCCGGGGCGGGGTGGAGTGTTGACTTCGGTCATCCTGCGCTGTCCCCTTCACCATGGGCCATGCCCCCGTGCCCGCGCGTCCGGTGGTCCGGGCCCGCGCGGCCCGCGGCGCGCGCGGGCAGGAGGCATGGCTGTGCCGTTGCCATAGACTGGCAAACACGAGAGATCGCTCGCGTTTCACCAGAATGCGAGCGGCCGCTCGCGTTTGTCAATCGCGTGCCGAGAACTGGGGATGACGCGTGCCCGAGAAGACCGAGAAACCCGGGGAACCCGGCAGGTCCGCGAAGCGGCAGACGGCCGACGAGCGGCCCGTCCGCCGGCAGGCGCGCGGCGAGCGGCGCATCGCCCAGCTGCTCGAGGCCGCCGCCTCCGTCTTCTGCACGACCGGCTACACGGCCGCCAGCACCAACGCCATCGCCCGCGAGGCGGGCGTCTCGCCGGGCACGCTGTACCAGTTCTTCCCGAACAAGGAAGCGATCGCGATCGAGCTCGGCGGCCGGCTGATGCACGAGATGCGGGAGACCTACGGCGAGGCCCTCGCCCCGATCGACCCCGCCACCCCCCTCGAGGAGGCCGTCGCGGCGGCCGTCGACCGGTTCATCGACTTCAACTGCCGCCACCCGGTCTTCTTCGCCCTGATGCACGGCCCGGACATCCCCGGCCGCATGGCCGAGGAGCACGACGCGCTGCACGCCACCCTGATCGCCCGGGTCGAGGCGCTCCTCACCCCGTTCCTGCCGGACACGCCGGCCGCCGACGTGCGCCGCACCGCCCAGGTGTGCGTGGGGATCTACAAGGCCGGCCTGGAGCTGGTCCTCGCCCACGAGGGCGCCGAGCGAGAGGCGTACGTCCGGGAGCTGAAGAACGTCCTCATCCGCTACCTCGGCCCGCTGGTCGTGGATTAATACCCCCTAGGGGTATAATCTCGGTGTGTGGCCCCCGAGGGCCCCCTCCACCCCGCACACCCCACGCACCGATGAGGAGCAACGCCATGACCTCCCCGACCGACACCCAGGGTTCCGTCACCGCCGTCTACCGGGTGAGCGGGATGAGCTGCGGCCACTGCGAGGGCGCCGTCTCCGGCGAGATCTCCGGGATCCCCGGTGTCAGCTCGGTGAAGGCGATCGCCTCCACCGGCGAGGTGACCGTCGTCTCCGCGGCCCCGCTCGACGAGGCGGCGGTGCGCGCCGCCGTCGACGAGGCCGGTTTCGAACTCGTCGGCAGGGCCTGAGACGGGACCGGGGCGCCGCGCGGCGTGCACCGGGCCGTACCGGCCACCCGGTCCCCGCGGCCCGGTGCGCCGCCCGGCCCCCGCGGCCCGGCGGCCGCCGGCCCCGGAGGCCCGGACACCACCTTCCCTGGAGTGACGGACGTGACCAGCAGCACCACCACCACCGCCGCCACCGGGGCCCCGGCCGGTGAACAGCCGGCGGTCTCGGAGGTCGAGCTGCTCATCGGCGGGATGACCTGCGCCTCCTGCGCGGCCCGCGTCGAGAAGAAGCTCAACCGCATGGACGGCGTCACCGCCACGGTGAACTACGCCACGGAGAAGGCCCGGATCACCTGCCCGCCGGGCGTCGGGGTCGCCGACCTGATCGCCACCGTGGTGAAGACCGGCTACACCGCCGAGGAGCCCGCGCCCCCGGCGCAGGAGCCGCCCGCCGCGCAGGACGGGCCGTCCGCCGCGCCGGAGGACCCCGAGGCGGCCGCGCTGCGCCGGCGCCTGGCCGTCTCCGCGCTCCTCGCCCTGCCCGTGGTCCTGCTGGCGATGGTCCCGCCCCTGCAGTTCGACCACTGGCAGTGGCTCTCGCTCACCCTCGCCGCGCCCGTCGTGGTCTGGGGCGCGCTGCCCTTCCACCGGGCCGCCTGGACCAACCTCCGGCACGGCGCGGCCACCATGGACACGCTGGTCTCCGTCGGCACGCTCGCCGCGTTCGGCTGGTCCCTGTGGGCGCTGTTCCTCGGCGACGCGGGCATGCCCGGGATGCGGCACCCCTTCGAGCTCACCGTCTCGCGGACCGACGGCGCCGCCACGATCTACCTGGAGGTCGCCGCCGGCGTCACCGCCCTCATCCTGCTCGGCCGCCACCTGGAGGCCCGCTCCAAGCGCCGCGCGGGAGCGGCCCTGCGGGCGCTGATGGAGCTGGGCGCCAAGGACGTGGCCGTCCTGCGCGGGGGACGCGAGGTGCGGATCCCGGCGGACCGGCTGGCCGTGGGCGACCGGTTCGTCGTACGGCCCGGGGAGAAGATCGCCACCGACGGCACGGTGGTGGAGGGCTCCTCCGCCGTGGACGCCTCCATGCTGACCGGCGAGTCCGTCCCCGTGGACGTCACCGTCGGCGACACCGTCACCGGCGCCACGGTCAACGCGGGCGGCCGGCTCGTCGTCGAGGCGGCCCGGGTCGGCGCCGACACCCGGCTCGCGCGGATGGCGCGGCTGGTGGAGGACGCGCAGAACGGCAAGGCCCGGGTGCAGCGGCTGGCCGACCGGGTCGCCGGGATCTTCGTCCCCGTGGTGCTGCTGATCGCGGCCGGCACCTTCGGGATGTGGCTGGGCGCCACGGGCGACACCGTCGCCGCGTTCACCGCGGCCGTCGCCGTGCTGATCATCGCCTGCCCGTGCGCCCTCGGACTGGCCACGCCGACCGCGCTGATGGTCGGCACCGGGCGCGGCGCGCAGCTCGGCATCCTGATCAAGGGCCCGGAGGTGCTGGAGTCCACCCGCCGGGTCGACACCGTCGTCCTGGACAAGACCGGCACCGTCACCACCGGACGGATGACCCTGCAGGAGGTGCACGTCGCCGAGGGCGCCGACGAGAAGCAGGTGCTGCGGCTCGCCGGCGCCCTGGAGCACGCCTCCGAGCACCCCGTCGCCCGGGCGGTCGCCGCCGGTGCCCAGGAGCGCGTCGGGACGCTGCCGGCGGCCGAGTCCTTCGAGAGCGTCCCCGGCCGGGGCGTGCGCGGACGCGTGGAGGGCCACGAGGTGGCCGTGGGGCGGCTCGCGGAACTCTCCGCGGACCTGCCGCCGGAGCTGGCCCGGGCCCGCGAGGAGGCCGAGGGCGCCGGGCGCACGGCCGTCGTGGTCGGCTGGGACGGGGCGGCGCGCGGCGTCCTCGCCGTCGCCGACGCGGTCAAGGGGACCAGCGCCGAGGCGGTGCGCGAGCTGCGCGCCCTGGGGCTCGCGCCGGTGCTGCTGACCGGCGACAACCGGACGGTGGCCGGGGCGGTGGCCGAGGCGGTGGGCATCGACGAGGTGATCGCCGAGGTGCTGCCCGAGGACAAGGCCGACGTCGTGCGGCGGCTGCAGGCCGAGGGGCGCGTCGTGGCCATGGTGGGCGACGGCGTCAACGACGCGGCCGCGCTCGCCGTCGCCGATCTGGGCCTCGCCCTGGGCACCGGCACGGACGCGGCGATCGAGGCGGGCGACCTGACCCTGGTGCGCGGCGACCTGCGGGCGGCCGCGGACGCGATCCGGCTGTCCCGCAGGACCCTCGCCACGATCAAGGGCAACCTCGTGTGGGCCTTCGGCTACAACGTCGCCGCGCTGCCGCTGGCCGCGGCCGGACTGCTGAACCCGATGATCGCCGGTGCGGCGATGGCCTTCTCCTCGGTCTTCGTGGTGACCAACAGCCTGCGGCTGCGGTCGTTTCATTGAGGTCTCGAGTTGGGGTGCACCCCTGGAGTCCGGTACGCCCCTCACATAAGCTCTTCACAAGGCTCGCGCATCATCCTTACGCTTGGGTCCCGTGAGCGATACGCGGGCTCTTGCGTACCTAACGGACATATGCAAGAGACGCAGATCACAGTGATCCGAACGTAACCATCGAAGGGGTTCGAAGGTCTAAGTTGGCGATGTCGGGCAGCGTCTTGGGGGGCGCTTCCTGACATCTGGGGAACGTCTTGGGGGACTTTCCCCGGAGATTGCGTTGCCGGGACACGTACAGGCAGGGGAGCTTTGAGCGGCCCTCCCGACCGTGCGGTGTCCCGGCAGACCGCACGACACAGCGATTCAGGCGCTGTCCTCACAGACGCCCGGCCGGATCCCGTGGGGGGAATCCGCACCGGGACATGGGAAGGCGCCCTGGTTCGTCGGCCCGTGGGGGGACCGGCGGCCGGGGCGCCTTTTCCCGTCTCCGCGCACGCCGGAAGGCCCCGCGCACGACCTGCGTGCCCGGGGCCCGGTGATGCGGCTCGGCGCGGGTGTCAGCGCTCCTCGACCGGGACGAAGTCGCGCTCGACCACGCCCGTGTAGATCTGGCGCGGGCGGCCGATGCGGGAGCCCGGCTCCTTGATCATCTCGTGCCACTGGGCGATCCAGCCCGGCAGGCGGCCGAGGGCGAACAGGACCGTGAACATCTCGGTCGGGAAGCCCATGGCCCGGTAGATCAGGCCGGTGTAGAAGTCGACGTTCGGGTAGAGGCTGCGCGAGACGAAGTAGTCGTCGGAGAGCGCGTGCTCCTCCAGCTTCAGCGCGATGTCCAGCAGCTCGTCGGACTTGCCGAGGGCGGACAGCACCTCGTGCGCGGCGGCCTTGATGATCTTGGCGCGCGGGTCGAAGTTCTTGTAGACCCGGTGGCCGAAGCCCATCAGGCGGACGCCGTCCTCCTTGTTCTTCACCTTGCGGATGAAGGAGTCGACGTCGCCGCCGGAGTCGCGGATGCCCTCCAGCATCTCCAGCACCGACTGGTTGGCGCCGCCGTGCAGCGGGCCCCACAGCGCGTTGATGCCGGCGGAGATCGAGGCGAACATGTTCGCCTGCGAGGAGCCGACCAGGCGGACCGTGGAGGTCGAGCAGTTCTGCTCGTGGTCCGCGTGCAGGATCAGCAGCTTGTCCAGCGCGGAGACCACGACCGGGTCGAGCTCGTACTCCTGGGCGGGCACCGAGAAGGTCATGCGCAGGAAGTTCTCGACGTAGCCGAGGTCGTTGCGCGGGTAGACGAACGGGTGGCCGACCGACTTCTTGTACGCGTAGGCCGCGATCGTCGGGAGCTTGGCGAGCAGGCGGATGGTGGAGAGGTTGCGCTGCTGCTCGTCGAACGGGTTGTGGCTGTCCTGGTAGAAGGTGGACAGCGCCGAGACGACCGACGACAGCATGGCCATCGGGTGGGCGTCGCGCGGGAAGCCCCGGTAGAAGTTCTTGACGTCCTCGTGCAGCAGGGTGTGCTGCGTGATGTCGTTCTTGAACGCGGTGAGCTGGTCGACCGTCGGCAGCTCGCCGTTGATCAGCAGGTAGGCGACCTCCAGGAAGGTGGAGCGCTCGGCCAGCTGCTCGATCGGGTAGCCGCGGTACCGGAGGATGCCGGCCTCGCCGTCCAGGTAGGTGATCGCGGATTTGTAGGCGGCCGTGTTGCCGTAGCCGCTGTCCAGCGTCACCAGACCGGTCTGGGCGCGGAGCTTTCCGATGTCGAAGCCCTTGTCGCCGACGGTGCTGTCGACCACCGGGTAGGTGTACTCGCCGCCGTCGTACCGCAGTACTACAGAGTTGTCGCTCACGTCTTCCCTCACCGACGTTGTGCCTCATCTTCGAGGTGCCCTGACTGTCTCTACCATCCCCCACTTGGCTCAGGAGAGTGCACTCGGGGTCGACCATCGGGCCTATCGGCGGCACTCAGTGCCGCCAACTTGCCCATCCTGCCCCCTCCGTCCCCCAACCGGAAGGGCTCTGTGACCTTCACGACTCATTTGATCGATCATTTTTTGGTGACGGGCCGCTCACGGCGGCGGCACCGGCGGCGGAGAGGTGTGCCGGGGGCCGGGAACCGGAGGGTCAGGAACCGGAGGGGCCGGGGGACCGGGAACCGGCGAGGCGGAAGTCCAGGGCCGTGCACCGGCGGCCCGCCGAGACCGTGCGCACCGCCTGCCCGATCGCCCTGCGGGAACCCACGAGGACGACCAGCCGCTTGGCCCGTGTGACCGCCGTGTACAGCAGATTGCGCTGGAGCATCATCCAGGCGCCCGTGGTCACCGGGATGACGACCGCCGGGTACTCGCTGCCCTGGGAGCGGTGGATGGTCACGGCGTAGGCGTGCGCCAGCTCGTCCAGCTCGTCGAACTCGTACGGCACCTCCTCGTCCTCGTCGGTCAGCACCGTCAGGCGCTGGTCGACCGGGTCGAGCGAGGTGACCACGCCCACGGTGCCGTTGAAGACGCCGTTCTCCCCCTTCTCGTAATTGTTGCGGATCTGGGTCACCTTGTCGCCGACGCGGAAGACCCGGCCACCGAACCGCTTCTCCGCGAGGTCCGGGCGGCCGGGGGTGATGGCCTGCTGGAGCAGTCCGTTCAGGGTGCCCGCGCCGGCCGGCCCCCGGTGCATGGGCGCGAGGACCTGCACGTCGCGGCGCGGGTCCAGGCCGAACTTCGCGGGAATGCGCCGGGCCGCGACGTCCACGGTGAGCCGGCCGGCCTCCTCGGTGTCGTCCTCGACGAAGAGGAAGAAGTCCTTCATGCCGTCGGTGACCGGGTGCTGCCCGGCGTTGATCCGGTGGGCGTTGGTCACCACGCCGGACTGCTGGGCCTGGCGGAACACGCGGGTGAGGCGGACGGCGGGGACGGGGCTGCCGTCGGCGAGCAGGTCGCGGAGCACCTCTCCGGCGCCGACGCTGGGCAGCTGGTCGACGTCCCCGACGAAGAGCAGGTGGGCACCCGGCGCCACCGCCTTGACCAGCTTGTTGGCGAGCAGCAGGTCCAGCATGGAGGCCTCGTCGACCACCACCAGGTCGGCGTCCAGCGGGCGGTCCCGGTCGTAGGCGGCGTCGCCGCCGGGCTTGAGTTCCAGCAGGCGGTGGACGGTGGAGGCCTCGGCGCCGGTCAGCTCGGCCAGGCGCTTGGCGGCGCGGCCGGTCGGGGCGGCCAGCACCACCTTGGCCTTCTTGGCCCGGGCCAGCTCCACGATCGAGCGGACGGTGAAGGACTTGCCGCAGCCGGGCCCGCCGGTGAGCACCGCGACCTTCTCGGTGAGCGCGAGCTTCACCGCCGCCTCCTGCTCGGGGGCGAGGTCGGCTCCGGTCCGCCCCTTCAGCCAGGCCAGCGCCTTCTCCCAGACCACGTCGCCGAAGCCCGGCATCCGGTCCTCGTCGGTGCGCAGCAGGCGCAGCAGCTGGGCGGAGAGGGACAGTTCGGCACGGTGGAAGGGGACGAGGTAGACGGCGGTGACGGGGTCGCCGCCCTCCGGGTCGGGGACCTTCTCCCGCACGACGCCGGGGTCCTCGCCGTCCTCGGGCTCGGCGGCCAGTTCGCCGAGGCACTCGATGACGAGGCCGGTGTCCACCTGGAGCAGCTTGACCGCGTCGGCGATCAGCTTCTCCTCGGGGAGGTAGCAGTGCCCCTGGTCGGTGGCCTGCGACAGCGCGTACTGCAGGCCCGCCTTCACCCGGTCCGGGCTGTCGTGCGGGATGCCGACGGATCGGGCGATCTTGTCGGCGGTGAGGAAGCCGATGCCCCAGACGTCGGCGGCCAGCCGGTAGGGCTGGTTCTTCACGACGGAGATGGAGGCGTCGCCGTACTTCTTGTAGATGCGCACCGCGATCGACGTGGAGACCTCGACGGTCTGGAGGAAGAGCATGACCTCCTTGATCGCCTTCTGCTCCTCCCACGCCTCGGCGATCCTCCTGGTGCGCTTGGGGCCGAGGCCGGGGACCTCGATCAGCCGCTCGGGCTCCTCCTCGATGATCTTCAGTGTGTCCATGCCGAAGTGCTGGGTGATGCGGTCGGCGAAGACCGGGCCGATGCCCTTGACCAGGCCCGAGCCGAGGTAGCGGCGGATGCCCTGGACCGTGGCGGGCAGGACGGTCGTGTAGTTCTCCACGTGGAACTGCTTGCCGTACTGGGGGTGGGAGCCCCAGCGGCCCTCCATCCGCAGCGACTCCCCCACCTGGGCGCCGAGCAGCGCGCCCACCACCGTGAGGAGGTCGCCGGCGCCCCTGCCGGTGTCGACCCGGGCGACCGTGTAGCCGTTCTCCTCGTTGGCGTACGTGATGCGCTCCAGGACGCCTTCGAGCACGGCCCAGCGCCGCTCCCCGCTCCCCGTGGCCGACGCGCCGTTCCCCGCCTGGTTGGACATGGTCCGACGGTACCGCCCGCCGCCGACAGCCCGGGGCGGCCCGTCGGCGGGAGCGGCCCGCGGGCCCTCACGCCGCCCGTGCGATGTGCGCGGTCACCTTCCTGAAGTCGTCGGTCGGGGAGAACTCCACGAACGCGCAGTCCTCCAGCACCAGCGGGACGTGCCCGGGCGCCCAGTGGCAGGCCTGCCCCGCCTCGTGGTCCTGCTCCCCCTCGGCCGTGCGCATCCGCAGCCGCCCCTCGAGCAGATGGCCCCGGTGCGGGCACGGGCACGCGTCGCCGGGCAGGCCCTCGAGGGCCGGGCCCATGTCCGTGCCCCGCGGCAGGCGCACGCAGCCGACCGGCGGGCCCCCGCCGGTCGGCTGCGTGCGCAGCTCCACTCCGTCGCCCTCCAGGGCGACGGGTGCGCCCTCACGAGCCGCCGCCGTCATGACTCCTCCGCCTCCGGCCCCCGCGGACCTGGGGAGACGACCCTCACCACCAGCGTGACCCCCGTCCGACGGTCCGCGACCCCCCGGACACGGAACATCACGATCCGGTTTCGAGGCGGCGCCGGGGGGTTGCCGAAACGGCGTGTAATCGATTCCAATCCTCGGTGTCGATCGATGTAATCGATTCCACGAGCTCTTCCACAAGGAGGTGGAGCAGCGATGGCGAGCATCAAGGACGTCGCCGCCGAGGCGGGCCTGTCCGTCGCCACGGTGTCGCGCGTCCTGAACGACCATCCGTCGGTCAGCGCGGACGCCCGCACGCGCGTGCTGGCCGCCGTCGAGACGCTGGGCTACCGCCCGAACGCCGTCGCGCGCTCCCTGCGCACCGACCAGACCCGCACCCTCGGCCTGGTCATCAGCGACGTGCTGAACCCGTACTTCACCGAACTGGCCCGCTCCGTGGAGGAGGAGGCCCGCGCCCTCGGCTACAGCGTGATCATCGGCAACGCCGACGAGCGGCCCGACCTCCAGGACCACCACGTGCGGACCCTGCTGGACCGCCGGATCGACGGGCTGCTGGTCTCCCCCACCGACGGCGGGTCGCCGCTGATGCTGGACGCCGCCCGCGCGGGCACGCCGATGGTGTTCGTCGACCGGTGGATCCCGGGCGTGGACGTGCCGGTGGTGCGGTCGGACGGGCAGGCGGCCGTGCGGGACCTCGTGGCGCACCTGCACCGACTCGGACACCGGCGGCTGGCGATCATCGCGGGCCCGGCGGCGACCACGACCGGCCGGGAACGCGTGGACGCCTTCCGCGCGGCGCTGCGCGAGCACGGGCTGGAGCTCCCCGACGCCTACACGGGCCAGGGCGACTTCCAGGCCGAGAGCGGCCGCCGCGTCACCGAGGGCTTCCTGGACCTGCCCGAACCGCCCGAGGTGGTCTTCGCCGCCGACAACCTGATGGCGCTCGGCGCGCTGGACGCCGTCCGCGCGCGCGGGCTGCGGGTGCCCGACGACATCGCGCTGGCCGCGTTCGACGACATCCGCTGGTTCGTGCACACCGACCCGCCGGTCACCGCGATCGCCCAGCCCACCAAGGAGCTGGGGCGGGCCGCCGTGCGCGCGCTGGTCGACCGCATCGAGGGCCGGCCCGGCGAGTCCGTCACCCTCCCCGCCCGGCTCGTGGTGCGCCGCTCGTGCGGCGAACCGGCCCCCGCACGGCCCCCACAGCCCCCCACCCCGTCCCCCGTACGAAGGAGTACGTCGTGAGCGACCCGGACGAGTTGCTGCGCATCGAGGGCATCCGCAAGACCTTCCCGGGCGTGGTCGCCCTCGACGGCGTCGACTTCGACCTGCGCCGGGGCGAGGTGCACGTGCTGCTCGGCGAGAACGGCGCGGGCAAGAGCACCCTCATCAAGACGCTGTCGGGCGCCCACACGCCCGACGCCGGCCGGATCCTGGCCGGCGGCGAGGAGGTGCGCATCCAGAGCGCGCAGGACTCCGAGCGGCTCGGGATCGCCACCATCTACCAGGAGTTCAACCTCGTTCCCGATCTGACGGTCGCCGAGAACATCTTCCTGGGACGGCAGCCGCGCCGCTTCGGGATGATCGACCGGAAGAGGATGGAGGCCGAGGCCGCCGTCCTCCTGGAGCGCGTCGGCGTCGACGTGCCGCCCCGCGCGCGGGTGCGCGAACTCGGCATCGCGCGGCTGCAGATGGTGGAGATCGCCAAGGCGCTCAGCCTGGACGCCCGCGTGCTGATCATGGACGAGCCGACCGCCGTGCTGACCTCCGAGGAGGTCGAGAGGCTGTTCGCCATCGTGCGCAGGCTGCGCGAGGACGGCGTGGGCATCGTGTTCATCACCCACCACCTGGAGGAGATCGCCGCCCTGGGCGACCGGGTCACCGTCATCCGGGACGGCAGGAGCGTCGGGCAGGTCCCGGCGTCCACGCCCGAGGACGAACTGGTCCGGCTCATGGTGGGGCGGTCGATCGAGCAGCAGTACCCGCGTGCGCGGCCGGAGACCGGCGAGGCGCTGCTGCGGGTCGAGGGACTCACCCGCGACGGCGTCTTCCACGACGTCAGCTTCGAGGTGCGCGCCGGCGAGGTCGTCGGCATCGCGGGCCTGGTCGGGGCCGGCCGCACCGAGGTCGCGCGGGCCGTGTTCGGCGCCGACCCCTACGACAGGGGGTCCGTGGAGGTCGCGGGCGGCGCGCTGCGCCGGCACGACGTGAACGCCGCCATGGCGGCGGGCATCGGGCTGGTCCCGGAGGACCGCAAGGGCCAGGGACTCGTCCTGGACGCCTCCGTCGAGGAGAACCTGGGCCTGGTGACGCTGCGTTCGGCCACCCGCGCGGGGCTCGTCGACCTCAAGGGGCAGCGCGCGGCGGCGGCCCGGATCGCCGAGCAGCTCGGCGTGCGGATGGCGGGCCTCGGCCAGCACGTGCGCACGCTCTCCGGCGGCAACCAGCAGAAGGTCGTCATCGGCAAGTGGCTGCTGGCGGACACCAGGGTGCTCATCCTCGACGAGCCCACGCGCGGCATCGACGTCGGCGCCAAGGTCGAGATCTACCAGCTGATCAACGAACTCACCGCCGCCGGCACCGCCGTCCTGATGATCTCCAGCGATCTGCCCGAGGTGCTCGGCATGAGCGACCGGGTGCTGGTGATGGCCCAGGGCCGGATCGCGGGCCAACTGGCCGCCGAGCAGGCCACCCAGGACGCCGTGATGGCGCTCGCCGTCGGCACCGGCGCCGAGTCCGACGGCGCGGGCCCGGACCCCGGCTCCCCCGCCCCCTCCCCCTCCCTTCCCGACTCCGACAAGACCGACAAGGAGGCCCCCCGTGGCCGCTGACACGCTCAAGAGCCGGACGGGCACGGGTGGCGCCTCGGGCGGCCTGCGCCGCCTGCTGCTGGACAACGGGGCGCTCACCGCGCTCATCGTCCTGGTCGTCGCCATGTCCGCGCTGTCCGGCGACTTCCTGACCGCCGACAACCTGCTCAACATCGGTGTGCAGGCCGCGGTCACCGCGATCCTCGCCTTCGGCGTCACCTTCGTGATCGTCTCCGCGGGCATCGACCTGTCGGTCGGCTCGGTCGCCGCCCTGTCGGCCACCGTGCTGGCCTGGAGCGCCACCTCGCAGGGCGTCCCGGTGGTCCTGGCGGTGCTCCTGGCCGTCGCCACGGGCATCGTCTGCGGCCTGGTCAACGGCTTCCTGGTCTCGTACGGCAAACTGCCGCCGTTCATCGCGACGCTGGCCATGCTGTCGGTGGCGCGCGGTCTGTCCCTGGTGATCTCGCAGGGCTCCCCGATCCCCTTCCCGGACTCCGTCTCGCACCTCGGCGACACCCTCGGCGGCTGGCTGCCGGTGCCGGTGCTGGTGATGGCCGTCATGGGGCTGCTCACGGCGTTCGTCCTGGGCCGGACGTACATCGGCCGCTCCATGTACGCCATCGGCGGCAACGAGGAGGCGGCCCGGCTGTCCGGGCTGCGGGTGAGGAAGCAGAAGCTCGCCGTCTACGCGCTGTCCGGCCTGTTCGCCGCCGCCGCGGGCATCGTGCTCGCCGCCCGGCTGTCCTCCGCGCAGCCGCAGGCCGCGCAGGGCTACGAGCTGGACGCGATCGCCGCGGTCGTCATCGGCGGCGCCTCCCTCGCGGGCGGCACCGGCAAGGCCTCCGGGACGCTGATCGGCGCGCTGATCCTGGCGGTGCTGCGCAACGGCCTCAACCTCCTGTCGGTGTCGGCGTTCTGGCAGCAGGTCGTCATCGGCGTCGTGATCGCGCTGGCGGTGCTCTTCGACACGCTGCGCCGCAAGGCGGGGGCCACCCCGGTGGCCGCCGGCACGTCCGGCGGGGGGAACCGCGGGAAGCAGGCGGCGACCTACGTGCTGGCCGCGGTGGTCGCGGCGGCGGTCGTCGGCGCGATGTCCTTCCTGCACAACGGCTCCTCGGCGGCGAAGAGCGAGAAGGTCGGCCTGTCGCTGTCGACCCTCAACAACCCGTTCTTCGTGCAGATCCGGGCCGGCGCCGAGGAGGAGGCGAGGAAGCGGGGCGTGGACCTGACCGTCACGGACGCCCAGAACGACGCCTCCCAGCAGGCCAACCACCTGCAGAACTTCACCAGCGGGAGCCTCGGCGCGATCATCGTCAACCCGGTGGACTCGGACGCGGCCGGCCCCTCGGTGCGCTCCGCCAACAAGGCCGGCATCCCCGTCGTCGCCGTCGACCGGGGCGTCAACCAGGCGGAGACGGACGCGCTGGTCGCCTCCGACAACGTCGCCGGCGGCCGGCAGGGCGCGAAGGCGCTCGCCGAGAAGCTGGGCGGCGAGGGCACCATCGTGATCCTCCAGGGCCAGGCCGGCACCTCCGCCAGCCGGGAGCGCGGCGCGGGCTTCGCCGAGGGACTGAAGGACTACCCGGGCATCGAGGTGGTCGCCAAGCAGCCCGCCGACTTCGACCGCACCAAGGGCCTCGACGTGATGACCAACCTGCTCCAGGCCCACCCGGACATCGACGGCGTGTTCGCCGAGAACGACGAGATGGCGCTCGGCGCGATCAAGGCGCTCGGCTCCAAGGCCGGAAAGTCGGTCCAGGTCGTCGGGTTCGACGGCACGCCGGACGGGCTCAAGGCGGTCGAGGAGGGCACGCTGTACGCGTCCGTCGCGCAGGTGCCGAGGGAACTGGGCAGGATCGCGGTGGACAACGCGCTGCGCGCGGCCGAGGGCAAGAAGGTCAGCGAGACGGTGAAGGTCCCGGTGAAGGTGGTCACGAAGGAGAACGTGGCCGGCTTCGGCGGCTGACACCGGCCAGAAGGACCGGGGGCGGACGGTCACGGCGACCGTCCGCCCCCGCACGACCATGTGGGGAGCCACTTCATGTACGACTACGACCTCCTGGTCGTGGGTTCGGCCAACGCCGACCTGGTGATCGGTGTGGAGCGCCGGCCGGGCGCCGGGGAGACGGTGCTCGGCTCGGACCTGGCCGTCCACCCGGGCGGCAAGGGCGCGAACCAGGCGGTCGCGGCCGCCCGGCTCGGGGCCCGCACGGCCCTGCTGGCCCGGGTCGGCGACGACGGGCACGGCCGGCTGCTGCTGGACTCGCAGCGGGCGGCGGGCGTCGACACGGTGGGCGTGCTGGTGGGCGGGGCGCCGACCGGGGTCGCGCTGATCACGGTGGACCCCTCGGGGGACAACAGCATCGTCGTCTCGCCGGGCGCGAACGGCCGGCTGACGCCGGCGGACGTGCGCGCGGCGACGAGCCTCTTCCACGCCTCCCGGGTGGTCTCCGCACAGCTGGAGATCCCGCTGGAGACGGTGGTGGAGGTGGTGCGGAACCTGGCGCCGGACAGCCGGTTCGTGCTGAACCCCTCGCCGCCGCGCCCGCTGCCGCCCGAGGTGCTGGCGGCCTGCGACCCGCTGATCGTCAACGAGCACGAGGCCAAGGTGATCCTGGGCGAGGCGTGCGGGGGCGGGGAACCGGAGGACTGGGCGCGGCTGCTGCTGGCGAAGGGCCCGCGCTCGGTGGTGGTGACGCTGGGCGGGGAGGGCGCCCTGGTGGCCTCCCCGGACGGCGTCTCGCGCGTGGCGTCCGTGAAGGTGCGCGCCGTGGACACCACCGGCGCGGGCGACGCGTTCACCGCCGCGCTGGCCTGGCGGCTCGGCGCGGGCGAGTCCCTCGCCGGCGCGGCGGCGTACGCGGCCCGGGTCGGGGCGGCGACGGTCACCAAGGAGGGGGCGCAGGTGTCGTTCCCGACGGCGGAGGAGGTCGCGGCGCTGCGTCCGGCCGGCCCGGAGGGCGACCGCGAGGGTGCGGCCGGCCCGGAGGGCGACCGCGAGGGTGCGGCCGGCCCGGAGGGCGACCGCGAGGGTGCGGCCGGCCCGGAGGGCGACCGCGAGGGTGCGCGGGGCGGGGCCCGGTGAAGAAGCACGGGATCCTCAACCGCCACCTCTCCGGCGCGCTGGCCGCACTCGGGCACGGCGACGGGGTGCTGGTGTGCGACGCCGGCATGCCGATACCCGACGGGCCGCACGTGGTGGACCTGGCGTTCCGGGCCGGGGTGCCGTCCTTCGCCGAGGTGGTCGAGGGGCTGCTGGAGGAGCTGGTGGTCGAGGGCGCGACGGCGGCGACCGAGGTGCGGCGGGCCAATCCGGCGGCGGCGGACCTGCTGGCGGGGCACTTCCCCCGGCTCGAGCTGGTGCCGCACGAGCGGCTCAAGGAGCTGACGGCCGGCGCGCGGCTCGTCGTGCGCACCGGCGAGGCACGGCCGTACGCGAACGTGCTGCTGCGCTGCGGGGTGTTCTTCTGACACCGGCGCGCCGGCGCCGGTGAGCCGGCCCGGCGGCGCCGGCGGCGCCGGCGGCACGCGAACCTCGAGGGGGCCCGGTCCGTCGACCGGGCCCCCACGGTTCCCTCCCCGTCAGAACCCCTCAAGCCCCCCCGGGTCCCCCTCCAGAAGTCCTGACGCAGAGTACGACCGGTGAAGTGGGCAGAGGGTTGCACGGTCTTCCCGGATTTTTTCCCACCCGGTTCCCTACGACGTCCCCCGGGCAGGAAACAGCCGTCCGGTTACGCGTGGGGGGGCCGTGGGACGATGCTGGTGCAGGAGTTCCGGACCGAGGTCGTGCCGCCCGCCGAGCGGTGGGACCTGTGGCAGGACGTCGCCGCCCGGACGCACGTGCCCAACCTGCTGCGCAGCGAGCGCAGCGACGACTTCCGGGCCGTGATGCGGGTCCTGCCGCTCGGCGAGCTGCAGATCGCCGAGCTGAGCCTGCCGCAGCTGGACACCGTGCGCACACCGCGGACCATCCGGCGGTTCGACCCCGAGGTCTACCAGATCAACTGCCACCTCACCGGTGACGGCGGGATGGCGCAGGACGGCCGCGAGGCGGTGTTCGAGGCGGGTCGCCTCGTCATGGCCGACAGCAGCCTCCCCTACGACGTCCGGATCAACAGGACGTCGGAGTGGTCCACGACGGTGGTCGTCAGCGTGCCCCGGGCCCGGCTGCCGCTGCCGCCCCGCGCGGTCCGGCGGCTGCTGGCCGTGCCGGTCCCGGTGGACCGGGGCATGGGAGGCACGCTGTACCGCTGGCTGGCCGACACCGCCCGGCGGGCCGACGAGTTCACGCAGGACGACGCGCCGGCGCTGGCCTCGGTGACCACGGATCTGCTCGCCTCCGTGCTCGGCGGGTGCCTGGACTCCGAGGACGCGCTGCCCCCGGAGTCCCGCCGGCGTGCCCTGCACACCCGGATCCGGGACTTCATCGAGCGGAACCTGGGCGATCCGGCGCTGTCCCCGGCCACCGTCGCGGCGGCGCACGGCATCTCGGTGCGCCACCTGCACCAGCTGTTCGCGGCGGAGGGGGAGGCCCCGGCCGGCTGGATCCGCCACCGGCGGCTGGAGCGCTGCCGCCGCGACCTCGCCGACCCCCGGCTGCGGGGCCGTTCCGTCCGGTCCATCGCCGCGCGGTGGGGCTTCACCGACCCGGCCACCTTCAGCCGCGTCTTCCGCCGCGCGTACGGGATGACGCCGACGGACCACCGCCACCACCACACGGGCCGGACCGCGTAGCACTCCCCTCCGCACGCCGGATGCTGCGGGAATCGACAAGATCCCTGCACGGACCGTCAAGGTCTCGGGCGCCCCGGTGCCGCATGCTGGTGCGCGTGCGCAGTGGGGGCTGTGCACTGCGGGGAGCAGGGGGGAAGCAACGTGCGGTGCCGGCGAACGTCGGCGTCCGGTCCGGCACCGCACGGCTTGCGCCCCGCGCGGCTCCCGGCCCGCGTGCTCCGCGCCGGCGGCGCGGGTGTCCGGGCACGGCGTGTCCGGGCACCCGCGTCCCAGCGTGCGGCGGGCCTCATTCCGCGTGCTCCGCGAACCGCGCCGCCGTCCCGGCGAGCACCTCGCGGCCGTCCCGGGCCCACAGCGCGTCGTCGAACGGTCCGCCCTCGACGCAGCCGGTGCGGTCGGCCGCCCCGTCACGGGGCGTGGTCCCCGTGACGGGCGACGCCGGACAGGCGACGGACCGACGGCATCGGTGTTGTCTCCACCTTGTCCGGATTGCGTCACACCGTGATCAACGGCGTTGCGTCCGCAACGGGTTGTGCGACAGCATGTTCGAACAGCTTTGTGATGCGTACGTGACGCACGGGGGTGACACACGTGAAGTTCGACATGGGGTCCACGACCCTGTCGGAGCTGGGCAGGCGCACGGACGGTTCGAGCACCGACCTGGGCACGCTGATCCGCATGCTCATCCAGGCGGCCGAGCCGCTGGAGGGCAAGTTCAACGGATCCGGAAAGGTCGCCTTCGACTCGTTCAAGACGCGTGCGGACGAGATCACCGCCGCGCTGAACGAGTCGCTCGGCGCGATCCTCGAGGGCCAGGGCGGCATGGACACCGCGTTCGCCACCGGTGAAGCCGAACAGCACGACAACGCCCAGAAGAACATGGGCGCGGCCAACTTCGACGCGGCCCGTTTCGGCGCGCGCTAGGCCGCCGCCGGGCAGGGGCCGACAACCACAGGGGGTTTGTGACGATGGGTCAGAGTCTGGACCGCCGCTCCTACGACACCGGTGCGTCGAGCGAGGTGCAGGGCGGCTTGCAGGGAATCGTCGGGCAGTTGGAGCGCGTGCTGACCGACCGCGACAACGCCGTGAAGGCCGCCATGGCCGACTTCCAGGCCGACGGGGTCTCCGAGGAGTACCACGGCAAGGAACTGCGCTGGAACCGCGCGGCCAACGAGGTGCGCAGCATCATCCAACTGGTGC